>NZ_JBNCLI010000004.1:171848-626551 GCF_049844595.1 Streptomyces sp. DT224 | reverse complement strand
GGGACGCTGCCCCCCCCCCCTCCGGGCGGCCGCCTGGGGGGGGGCCGGGCGGCGGGGGGCCGCGACCGGTCCCCTGTTCCGGTCGCGGCCCCGCGAGCGGGGGCGCCCAGGCTGGTCACGAGCCGCAGCAACCGCCCGCCTGGTTCTGCTCGGCAGCCGCCCCGACCGCGGCGGGGGCGCCGAGCTGGACGAGCTGCGGGGTGGGTGCGCAGCAGCCGCCGTCGGCCTCAGCGGCGTCGGGGGCGTCGAAGAGACCGGCTCCGCCGCAGACTCCGGTCTCCGGGAGGGTGAGTTCGACGCGGTCGGCGGACTCGAGGTCGCCGGCGATCGCGGCGGCGACGGAGCGCACCTGCTCGTAGCCGGTCATGGCCAGGAAGGTCGGGGCGCGGCCGTAGGACTTCATCCCGACCAGGTACACGCCCTGCTCGGGGTGGGAGAGCTCGCGGTGGCCGTGCGGGTAGACGGTGCCGCATGAATGCTGGTTGGGGTCGATCAGCGGCGCCAGCTCCACCGGGGACTGGAGGCGCTCGTCCAGGGCCAGGCGCAGCTCGTCGAGGAACGAGAGGTCGGGGCGGAAGCCGGTCAGGACGATCACCTCGTCGACCGCGTCCAGGCGGCGGCCGTCCTCGCCCACCAGAACCAAGCGGCCGTCGTCCGCCCGTTCGATCGCTTCGGTGCGGAAACCGGTGACCGCGTCCGCGTGCCCCTCGTCGACGGCGGCCTTCGCCGTCAGGCCAAGGGCACCGCGCGCCGGAAGCTGGTCGGCCTTGCCACCGCCGAAGGAGGAGCCGGAGATTCCCCGGCGCAGGACCCACACGCCCTTCGTCCCCGCGCCGTCGTCGGACTTCGCGAGGTCGGCCAGGTAGGCCAGTGCGGTGAACGCGGAGGCACCCGAGCCGATCACGGCGGTGCGCTTGCCCGCGTACCGGGCGCGGACGGACGGGTCCTTCAGGTCCGGGACGCGGTAGGTGATCCGGTCCGTGGCGCCCCTCTCACCGAGAGCGGGCAGACCACTGCCGCCGGCCGGAGACGGCGTGGCCCAGGTGCCGGAGGCATCGATGACCGCACGGGCGAAGAGGCGCTCCTCGCGACCGCCGGCGTAAGCGACGTGCACGACGAACGGCTGGGCCTCGCGGTCGGCGTCCACGATCCGGTCCCGGCCGGCACGGGAGACGCCGGTGACGGTGGCGCCGGTGCGGACACGGTCGCCGAGGGCGTCGGCGAGCGGCTGCAGGTACAAGTCGGCCCAGTCACCGCCGGATGGGTACGTAGCCAGGTCGGGCCTCCTCCAGCCGGCAGCGGCGAGGAGCTTCTCGGCGGCCGGGTCGACGACTTCGCCCCAGGTGGAGAACAGGCGCACGTGGCTCCACTCGCGGACGGCCGCGCCGGCGCTGTCGCCCGCTTCCAGCACGAGGGGCTCGATGCCCCGTTCGGTCAGGTGTGCGGCGGCAGCGAGCCCGGCGGGCCCGGCGCCGATCACGATGACGGGCAGCTCGGTGGTGGCGGGCTCGTTCACGGCTACTCCTTGACTGTTTCGACATCCGTCGATGTCTTGCACGGCCCAGCATGGCACCTGCATCGATGAGCGTCAACATAGACATTCATCAAAGCCAGGCGTTCGAGGCGCGTCGGTGTCGGCGTGATCGCCGGTGGCCGGCCCGGCCTCGCCATCGCCCACATGCTGCTGCGGCGCGGGCTGCGGCCGGTGGCACTGGAAGCCCCCGACCGGGCGGGCGGGTCTCGGCCGCACTACTACGACAGCCTCCGGCTGCTCTCGCCGCCCGGTACAGCCCCCTGCCCGGGATGCCGTTCCCCGGCGCCCACCGCGACCTCTACCCGCACCGCGACGAGGTCGTCACCCACCTACCGCCTACGCCGGCCGGCTGTCCGAGCGGGCGGTCGTGGCGGCCCGACGCCGAGAGGAGACCCCGTCACCGCGAGGGTCGCGCCACCGCCGTTCCTGGCCCGGCGTGCGTCGGGCTGGAACGGCAGCGCAGCCTGTCCTCGGACTCTCTGCGCGGTGTTGGGCGGGACGCGGACCGGCTCATCCGGCGCCTGGCCGCCGGTCTCGCACGCCGGTGACACGCCCCGCCCCTACTGGTTCGACATGTGTCAACATAGACGTATGTCGAATGCGAAGGTGCCGCCACTGCTCGATCCCGCCGATGTCCAGGACGTGGTGCCATGCTGCCCGCCGCTGGCCGAGCGTCCGATGACCGCCGAGGAGGCCGAGACCGCCGCGCGTATGTTCAAGGCGCTCGGTGACCCGGTCCGCCTCCGCCTCTTCTCGGCCGTGGCCTCCCACGAGGGCGGCGAAGCGTGCGTGTGCGACATCTCCGATGTCGGTGTCTCGCAGCCGACCGTCTCCCATCATCTGAAGAAGCTCAAGGAGGCCGGACTGCTCACCTCCCAGCGGCGCGGCACCTGGGTCTACTACCGGGTCGAGCCGTCCGTCCTGGCCGCGATGGGCAATCTGCTGGCCCTTCCGGCCGCGGCCTGACCGGCACGGAGGGAGGAACGCCGTGGGGAGCGGATCTGCGGGCGCGGTGATCGTGCCGCTGGCGCCGGAGCACGCCGAGCAGGTGCTGGCCATCTACCAGGCCGGCATCGACGAGGGGAACGCCACCTTCGAGACCGTCGCGCCGGCCTGGGAGGCGTTCGACGCGGCGAAGCTGCCCGAGCACCGCTTCGCCGCCCTTGACGCGGACGGGACGGTGCTGGGCTGGGTGGCCGTGAGCCGGGTCTCCGCCCGGTCCGCGTACGCGGGCGTGGTGGAGCACTCCGTCTACGTCCACCCGGCCGCCCGCGGCCACGGGGTCGCCTCCGTCCTCCTGAAGACGCTGGTGGATTCGACGGAACGGGCGGGGATATGGACGATCCAGTCGGGGATCTTCCCCGAGAACACCGCCAGTCTCGCTGTTCACCAACGGGCCGGCTTCCGTGTCATCGGCACGCGGGAGCGGATCGGGCGCCATCGCGGCGTCTGGCGCGACGTCGTCCTCGTCGAGCGCCGCAGCCCCGCCGTCAGCTGACCGGTCACGACGACTGCGCGATCGCGCGGGCGGCGTCGCGGGCGGTACGGCCGACGCCGACAAGGGTGGCCGAGGCCGGGCCGGTCCAGTCGCCGTAGCCGAGCAGGTGCAACCGTGGCTCGCCGAGGGCGCGCGTGCCGTCGGTGGGGATGTGCCCGCGTGGGCCCCGCAGGTTCAGCGGGGCGAGGTGGCCCAGTGCCGGGCGGAAGCCGGTGCACCAGATCACCGCGTCCGCGTCGCTCCGGCTGCCGTCGGCCCACCGCACACCGGGAGCGGTGAGCTGGGCGAACATCGGCTCGGCGGCGAGAAGTCCGGCGTCGCGGGCAGCGCGGACGGGCGGCACGGCCACGATGTCGCCGAGCGAGGCCACCCCACCGGTGTCGGTACGGCCGGCGTCCAGGGCGCGGCGGCGGGCGGTGGCGACCTCGAACAGGGCACGGCCGTCTATGTCGTCCGGCAGGAACCGTGGCGGGCGCCGGGTCACCCACGTCACCTCGACACGGCCGTCCAGGGCGAGATCGGCAGCGATCTGGGCGCCGGAGTTCCCTCCGCCCACCACGACGACACGCTGCCCGGCGAAGTGGGCCGGACAGCGGTAGTTCACCGTGTGCAGCTGCCGACCGGTGAAGGTGCCCCGGCCGGGCACGGCGGGGAGGAAGGGCCGCGACCAGTTGCCGGTGGCGCTGATGACCGCACGGGCCCGCCAGGTGCCGGAGTCCGTTTCGACCAGGAGGCGGTCCGCGTCGCGGCGTACGGCGTCCACGCGGGTGCCCTGCTGAACGGGCAGGTCGTAGCGCTGCTCGTAGTCGGCGAGGTAGTCCACCACGTGCCCCGCGCCCGGGTAGGTCTCGCCCGCCTGGGCGGGCATGAGGCGGCCGGGCAGCGAGGAGTGCTCGGCCGGGGAGAACAGGTGCAGTGAGTCCCACATGTGCTGCCACGACCCGCCCCGCCCCGTCTGCGCGTCCAGGATCACGAAGTCGAGGCGCTGGCGGCGCAGGTGGTAGCCGGCGGCGAGCCCTGCCTGGCCGCCGCCGACCACCACCACCTCCGTCTGATGCCTCATGGAGCCGTCGCCACCGTGTCGGCGGTGAACTTTCGTCGCCAGGCGAGCGCGACGTGGACCAGGCCGATCAGCACCGGTACTTCGATGAGCGGTCCGACGACGCCGGACAGGGCCTGGCCGGAGGTGACGCCGAAGGTGGCGATGGCGACCGCGATGGCCAGCTCGAAGTTGTTGCCCGCCGCCGTGAAGGCGAGGGTCGCTGTGCGGTCGTAGGCCAGGCCCAGGCCCTTGCCGAGCAGGAACGTGCCGAAGAACATGACGGCGAAGTACATCAGCAGCGGCAGCGCGATCCGGGCGACGTCCAGTGGCTGCGACGTGATGGTCTTCCCCTGGAGGGCGAAGAGGATGACGATCGTGAACAGCAGCCCGTACAGCGCCCAGGGGCCGATCTTCGGCAGGAACCGCTGCTCGTAGTCGTTACGGCCGAGCTTCCTCTCGCCCAGGTGGCGGGTGAGGAAGCCGGCCAGCAGCGGGATGCCGAGGAAGATGACCACGTTGAGCGCGATTCTCCACAGGGAGATGTCGAGGTGCTCGCCGTCGCCGAGGCCGAGCCAGCCGGGCAGCAGGTCGAGGTAGAACCAGCCCAGCAGGCCGAACGCCAGGACTTGGAAGACGGAGTTCAGGGCGACGAGGACGGCGGCTGCCTCGCGGTCGCCACAGGCGAGGTCGTTCCAGATGATGACCATGGCGATGCAGCGGGCCAGGCCGACGATGATCAGGCCGGTGCGGTACGCGGGCAGGTCCGGCAGGAAGAACCACGCGAGTGCGAACATGACCGCCGGGCCGACGATCCAGTTGATGACCAGTGACGATGCCATGAGCTTGCGGTCGCCGGTGACGGCGTCGAGCCGGTCGTAGCGGACCTTCGACAGCACCGGATACATCATGATCAGCAGCCCGAGCGCGATCGGCAGGGAGATCCCGCCGATCTCCACCTTCGCCAGGGCGTCGTTCAGGCCGGGGATGAGCCGGCCGAGGCCCAGACCGGCGGCCATCGCGGCGAGAATCCACACCGCGAGGTAGCGGTCCAAAGTGGAGAGCTTCTTGACGATCGAGTCCTCCCCGGCCGCGTCGGCACTCTGGGCGTGGGCGGTGGAAGTCACGGGCAGGCCCTCTTGTTCTCGGCGGCGGTGCGGGCGGATTCGGCGAGCTCGGCGAACTGTACGGAGAGGCCGGCCAGGACCTCGGGCCTGAGCTTGTAGTAGGTGAAGCGGCCGCACGGCTCGGTCTCCACCAGCCCGGCCTCGCGCAGCACCTTCATGTGGTTGGACAGATTGGTCTGCTTGGCCCCCGTCTCCTCCACCAGGTGCGTCGTGCACAGCGTCTCGCGCGCCAGCAGGGTCACAATCCGCAGCCGGAGCGGATCGCCCAGCGCCCGGATCACATCAGGATCGACTGAAGTCAGCATGCGCTGATACTTTCATATCACCGTTCGCTGATACCAGCGGACGCTGATGGCATGGTGGCGCCCAGCCGCCGCGAGACGAGAGAGCCCCGCATGCCCGAGCGCACCGGCACGAAACCGTCCGTCCTGTTCGTCTGCGTCCACAACGCCGGCCGCTCCCAGATGGCCGCCGCCTGGCTGACCCACCTGGCCGGAGACCGCGTCGAGGTCCGCTCCGCCGGCTCCGACCCCGGCGACCGGGTGAACCCGGCCGCCGTCGCCGCGATGGCCGAGGTCGGCATCGACATCTCCGCCGAGGTCCCGAAGATCCTCACCGTGGACGCGGTGAAGGAGTCCGACGTGTGCATCACCATGGGCTGCGGCGACACCTGTCCCGTCTTCCCCGGCAAGCACTACCTGGACTGGAAGCTCGACGACCCCGCCGGCCAGGGCGTCGACGCGGTCCGCCCGATCCGCGACGAGATCAAGACCCTGGTGGAGCGCCTGATCGCCGAAATCTCCCCGGCCGAGCCGGAGGCGACGGTGTGAGCGGATACGCGACGTCGCCACCATCGGCTCCGGCCCCGCCGGATACACCGCCAACCCCCCTGCACCGCCCGCAGCGCGGCAGAAACCGAGCCGACGGCCTCCTGCGGGCGACCAGCGAAGCGCGCCGCCCGGTACTGGGTTGCCGACCAGCACGACACCGAAGTGGCTCGCGCTGAGACAGGTCGGTAGGCGGGGCCGAGTACGGCCGGGGGTCCCCGGCTTGGCTGAGCTCCATGACCCACGACAGGCCCACCCACCCCGGTCGGCCCGCTTCCCGTGCGTCAACGGGAAGGTCCTCGACTACGGGTCCGCCGGACTCGCCACGTGCCAGCGAAACGGCACCTCGGCGTACACCGCGTCCGTCGACCCGGTCCACGGCCACCTTGCGTCCGCTTCCGCGACACCGACGGGGTGTTTCTTCCAGGTCCACGATCTGGACCTGGCCCGCCTCGGCGTCTGGCCCCAGCCCCTTGCCGGCCTCCGCGAACCGCACGTCACGGCGGTGGCCGGCTGACCGCTCACCACGTACGGCACGCCGTTCCTGAGATGATCCGAAAGACACTGTCCAGGTGCGCAGCCGCTGTGTCAGGCCGGCTCGAAGCCGCTCCGGAAGGTGCCGCCGTACTCACCGGGCACTTCCCAGCACGCGTAAGGGCGCCCAGGAAGATCGAGCAACTCGACTCCCAGTGCCTTCGCCAGGTCGGCGGCACCGGTCTTACGGATACGCGAGGGCTCATCGGCAGCGTGATAGAGGGCATGGGCGCCGCGCAGCCCGATCACCACGTACTCCACACGCTTTCCCGGACCGACGACCGATTCCTCGTGGTGCTGCTCGTGACGGGCATTCACAACCTGCCCACACAGCTCGCATCGCGGGTCCTCCCCTGAGGTATCCACGGGAGGCATCATAGGGCTCCCTCGCACACGGGTGTCCATCAGCCGTCTTCACCGGAACACCCACCGGCAGCGCCCTCGGGGCCGTACGGTCCGCTCCCCCGCGGATCGATGTCGGAGTCCCGCGGTTCTCCTGATGGCCCGGTCCGTATGCGGCGGGCGTGAAACGCTGCGGGCCGCGCTTGCGGCTCCGTTGCCGGCGCCGCTCGAACGCAAGCGGCTACGGACCGCACCGGTCCCGCGGCGGAGGGTTCCGCATCTGTTGCAGATCAGAAATCGCGATGCCATGTCACGGTGCGGCTCGAACCAGCGTTCCCACCCGACAGGTGGCTGGAGCGTCAGTTGACGACTCATGGAGTCTTTGTGGCCAAAACCCCCGGCCGGCACCGCACGCGTATAGCCGCTCGTACCGCGGCCCCGGCGCTCACTGCCGTCCTTGTCGCCACAGGCACTTCGGCGGTCGCGGCCGATATCCCGAGGCCGTCCGAGCGCGCAGGGACCCACCATCTGCGGCGGCAGCGGCGACCGCAGTTCCGACCCCCCAGTTCAACCTGTGCGGCATCGACCCCAACCCGTTCCGGGTGTGCTGGTCACCGTCGTACGAGGGGACCGACTTGTTTCCGACGGCAGTGAGGAACGTGGCTGGAGCGGAATCCGTGCAGTGGTCAAGGTAGCTCACACGGGTGACGGCCGGGCCGACGGGATCTACACCTTCGGTACCTCCGGCAGCGTCAACTACCGCCCCCCGAGCGAGATGTGGGGCGATGACGTCGGTTACGGCTGGGACGTCTACAACATGACGTTCTCGCCGGGCAACCTCGGCGGAGACGTGCCCAGTGACATCCTCGCCCGTGACGCGAAGGGCGGCGACGCCAACAAGGACGGCCGAACCGATCCCTTTGCCCGCGACGCAGCGGGTGTGCTGTGGCAGTACGCAGGAGCCGGCAACGCCGCCGCACCGTACAAGCCCAAGGCAACGGTCAACGGCGGGCCCGAGAACGACAGCAGAGGCTGGAACAAATACTCCTTCCCCTACTGAACTCCCGGCCGGCTCCGGCACCCGAAGAGAGGGCCGCGTCCTCGTTCCTGCGGGATGCGGCCCTCTCCCTGCTTCCGCCCCGGAGGTACCCCTGCGGTTCGGCTACGGGATCCGAGGGGTTCGTTAGGTGTTTCGTTCTGCGGTGAGGAGCTGAAGCAGGTCGAGCAGGGTTGCGCGGTCCACGTCGGGCAATGGGGCGAAGCAGTCGGCGAGCACCTCGTCAGCAACCTTGTGACCGGCCGCCAGGACTTGCTCCCCGGCGGGCGTGAGGTGGTGCTCGATGCGCCGGCCGCGTCCCGGTGTGCGCTGTACGAGGCCCTGTGCCGCGAGGCGCCCGACGAGCGTTCCGAAGGCTTGCCCGGTCTGAAACGTCGCCGCGGCCAGTTCGCGGGCCGATGCCCCGGGGGAGCGCCCGATCGCACGCAGGGCGTCCCACTGGGCCAACGTCGTGCCGATGGCCGTGAGTGCGCTGTCAAGTGCACGATGCTGTCGGTACTGGGCTTGTTTGACCGCTCTGCCGAGTTCTTGCAGCTCACCATGCATGGAGAGAGTCTACGCCATAAGCAAGCTAGCTTACATAAAGATGTTTAGTTACCGTGGTGGGCATGCTCACCAACGCGTCACTTGCGCACGCCGACCTGCCCATCACCCTGTCCGAAGCCGGAGCCGGCAGGCCAGTGCTCCTCCTGCATGGCGGCGGAGGCCCCGCCACCGTCGCCGGCCTCGCCCAGCACCTCTCCCGCATCGCTCATACCCTCACGCCCGTACACCCTGGCTGGGACGGCACACACCGCCCCGCATGGCTCACCGGCATCGACGACCTCGCCCTCGCCTACCTGCACAACTTGCGCGAACGCGAACTGAGCGACGTGCTTGTCGTCGGCTCCTCCCTCGGGGGCTGGATAGCCGCCGAGATGGCCGCACACGACAGCGAGGGACGCATCACCGGCCTTGTGCTGATCGACGCTGTCGGAGTGCAGGTCGGGACGGAGACGATCACCGACTTCTTCGCCCTTGACGCCCGCGGCGTTGCGGAGCACTCCTGGCACGACCCGGACCGCTACTACCTCGACCCGGCCGACGTCCCGTCCGAGGAACTCACGCGCCGGCAAGCCAACATGGCCACGATGCGCATCCTCGCCGGCGACCCCTACATGCACGACCCCGAACTGCTGCGCCGGCTCGGGAGTATCCAGGCGCCTGCGCTCCTGCTCTGGGGCGAGAGCGACCGCATCGTCACCCCCGGCTACGGCGCGGCGTACGCCGACGCCTTTGGCAACGGCCGGCTCGAGGTCATCCCCGAGGCGGGCCACCTTCCGCAGATCGAACAACCGGAAGCCACCTTCGCCCTCGTCGACGCCCACCTGCGCCGGACGAGCAACCCCTCCCGCCAACAGTGAGTGCGGAATTCCGGTGTGGCCACTGATCAGGTGACGGGGGCGGCCTGAGGTCGGGCGCAACGGGCAGCGTTCCCGTGCCGTTGAGGAAGGGGTTGGACACGTCAACTCATCCGCAGGGACGCCCTGTTGGCTTCGCACCCTCCGCACTCGGCCTGTCTCACGCGTTGGTCGAGCAGATCGCCCTACTCATCGTCGTCGTCACCGGTGTGTGGCCATCCGGCTACGGCCACCTGCAGGCCCGCTCCGTCGCCACATCTGACTCCTTCCGTTTGCTCACCGGCTTGTGCGGTTAGGCGTTCACCCGCAAGGAGAAGTGGCCGCATTTGAGCATGGGAGGACTTTTTCATGCACGCCGACACCAGCCCCGACGGGGCGGGTCCGCAGATCACTTCGGAGCCCGTGCCGCCGTACCCGGAGCAGGACCAGCAGCCGCCGGGCCTCGAGCGGGACATGGATCCGGCGCCGCGTTACCGGGCCGCCCGTTACAGGGCGGCCGACAAGTTGAGTGGCAAGGTGGCTCTGATCACAGGCGGGGACTCGGGCATCGGCCGGGCCGTCGCCGTGCTCTACGCACGCGAAGGTGCGGACGTGGCCGTGGTGTACCAGCCCCAGGAACAGTCGGACGCGGAGGAGACCCGCCGCGCAGTCGTGCAGCAAGGACGCAGGTGCCTGCTGCTCGCCGGCGATCTGGCCGAGCCCTCGTTCTGCCAGGAGGTCGTCGAACGGACAGTGCGCGAGCTGGGAGGGCTGAACATCCTCGTGAACAACGCCGCCCATCTGAACAGCCAACTGGATCTGTCGCAGCTGTCGTACGAGGACTGGGACCGGTCCTTCAAGGTCAACGCGTACGCCTACTTCCACCTGGTGCAAGCCGCACGTCCGCACCTCAAAGCCGGGGACGCCATCATCGCCACGGCGTCGGAAGAGGCCCTCAAGGGCAGCGACACCATGATCGACTACGCGGCTTCCAAGGCTGCTCTGGTCAACTTCACCAAGTCGATCGCCACACACCTGGCCAAGGACGGCATCAGGGCCAACGTGGTCGCCCCCGGGCCCACCTGGACCGTGCTCAACGTGGCCGATCCGAACATGCCAACGCAAGATCTCGCTCACCTGGGCAGCGAAGACCCCCTGGGCCGAGTGGCCCAGCCCGAGGAGATCGCGCCCGCCTACGTCTACCTGGCGTCCGACGCGGACTCCAGCTACACCGTCGGTGAAGTCATCGCCATCACCGGCGGCCTGACCAATACCCGTTGATGTCCTGCGCCCCGGCCCGAGTCAGTGGCGGGCCAGGCTCCCCGCCCCGCCGAAGCCGTCCCAGGCGCCCGGCGGGCGGGATCCTGCTGCCCCAACGGGGCACCTCTGTGAGCGGCCGCCGTCAAGTGACCGGCCATCGGCCGCGCTGTCACACCTCGGGACTCTGTTGCAGTGCGGCAGTCCCGGGCTCAGTAGGAGCAGTTCATCGCGGCACGCACCTCCGCAAGGGTGCTGTCGGCGACGGCATTGGCTCGTTCATTGCCCTCGCGCAGGATCGTCCGGAGGTAGGCGCGGTCGTTCGCGTAGGCGTTTCGGCGGGTCCGGATGGGGGCCAGATACTCGTTGACTGCCTCGGTCACCGTCTTCTTCAGCGCGGCGGATCCTGCGGAGCCGATGTCGGAGGCGACTTGCTCGGGCGTCCGGTTCTGGCACAGGGCGGCCAGGAGCAGGAGGGAGGAGACCGCCGGGCGGCCGACCGGGTCGTAGGCGATGTGGCGTTCGGAGTCGGTCCTCGCTCCCTTGATCAGGCGTGCGGTGTCATCGGCGCCGGCAGCCAGGGCGATGGCGTTGCCGCGGCTCTTGCTCATCTTGCCGCCGTCCGTGCCGAGCAGAAGCGGAGCGTTCGAAAGGAGAGCTTCGGGCCGGGGGAAGATGGCGGAGCCGGCGCCGTAGCGGTCGTTGAAGCGTCGGGCGATGGTCCGGGTGAGTTCCAGGTGAGGCAGTTGATCCCTGCCGACCGGAACCAGGTTGGCCTTGCAGAAAAGGATGTCGGCGGCCTGGTGAGCGGGGTAGGTGAACATCAGGCCGCTGACGGCGGACTGGCGGGAGTGCGTGATCTCGTCCTTCACTGTGGGGTTGCGCTCGAGGTCGGCGACGGAGACCAGGCTGAGGAAGGGCAGCAGCAACTGGTTGAGGGCGGGGACGGCACTGTGCGTGAAAATCGTGCTGCGTGCCGGGTCCACACCGATGGCCAGGTAGTCCAGGACCACCTCCTCGACATGCCCGGTCAGGTTGTCCGCGATGTCGCGGTCGGTCAGCACCTGGTAGTCCGCGATGAGCACGTGCAACTCCACGCCGAGGTTCTGCAGACGTACCCGATTGTGCAGCGTGCCGAAGTAGTGGCCCAGGTGCAGACGCCCGGTGGGCCGGTCCCCGGTCAGGACCCGGAACCGGCCGGGATTCTCGAGGATCAGTCTTTCGAGCTCCGCGCTGCGCCGCTGAGCTCGGGACAGCCGTGGCCGCGATGTCGACGCGGTCCGTCGGCTGATGCTGGGACGGCGACTGCCTCTTCCGGGGTATCTGCGCTCCGACGGTGCCGAGATGGTGCCGGTCGATCTGTTCGCTCTCGCCGACGAAGCCGGTGGCGTCGAGCCGCTCGAGGACTGGTTCACCGCTCACTGGGCCGGCCCGGTCGCCGGGAAGGCGGAGTGGGAGGCGTATATCAGCGGACAGTACGTGTGCCTGCACTCGGTGACCCCGTCCACCATTCAGCGCAAGGAGTGTCTGACGACCGCGATCAGTACTGCGGAGAACGAGGCGGATGCGGGTTCACCCCAGTGGTTGGAACGGCTGCACCAACTGGTCGACGAACTCGACACGTTGGAGCCGGCGTTCACGGCCTATGACCGTCTTCGCTTCGGCGGGCCGACCTCCCGGGACGCCTGCATCGACGCCACGCGCGCCCGCTTCTCGCGCCCATGCCCCGGGCCCAGGCGTCGCTGCGCCCGCAGGCCGGCCCCAGGCGCGAGCGTCCGGATCGGCTGACCGCCCAGCACCGACGACGGCCCGGGATTCGCGATGTGCCTGCCCTACGGGACAGACTTGAGGGCGGTCATGCCATGGGGCGCTGCGCACCACGGACGGCAAGCAGGTCTGGGAGCGGGGGCTGCCGGAGTCGGAAGCGGCCGGGCGCGCGCCATGCCGAGCCGTGCGGTCGACGTTCTTGGTGCGTCCGTCTCGCGGACGACGGAACGGGCTATCCTCCGCGCATGCGCGAACGGTTCACCGGCTGGCCGGACCAGGCCATGGATGTCTTGTGGCGGCTCCAGGGCGAACCGGCGAAGGAGACCCGGGACCGCTGTCGGGCGGACCGTGAGCGACTGGTCCGGCAGCCGATGATCGCGCTGCTCAACGAGGTCGCGGACGCCGATCCCCGGTACGAGGACTTCGCCGTCTGGCACTACCGCGCCGGCTCCTGGTGGTGGCAGCACCAGAGCGCGGTGATCCGGCTCGGCCGCAAGGTCGAGATCAACCTCCGGTTCTCCCTGGACGGTCTGTGGGTCCAGGCTGCCTGGTGGTATCCCGACCCCGGCCAGATCGACGCGTTCCGTACGGCAGTGGCCTCCGAAGGCAGCGGCCGCGAGCTGTCGGCCATCGTCGAGGAGGTGCGGCACAAGGGCTATGACGTCTCAGGGGACATGATGAAACGGCCCCCGCGCGGCTATCCGGCGGACCACCCCCGTGCCGGCCTGCTGCGCCACCGTTCGCTGATCGCCGCCCGTGCGCTCGGCTGCGAGGCGTGGCTGCATACCCCGGAAGCCGTCGAGCGGGTCCTCTCGGCAGCCG
This sequence comes from Streptomyces sp. DT224, assembly GCF_049844595.1. Classification (NCBI taxonomy): domain Bacteria; kingdom Bacillati; phylum Actinomycetota; class Actinomycetes; order Kitasatosporales; family Streptomycetaceae; genus Streptomyces; species Streptomyces sp. DT224. The sequence goes on along the minus strand of NZ_JBNCLI010000004.1, from coordinate 613,368 downwards.
CCGACCTGGACGCCCTGCTGATGTGGCTGGCCCGCCACGTCAACCGTGCCGTCTGACATCACTCACGAAGGCCACGTCCCATGCGCTGGAGGGCCGTCTGCTCCCCGTCGCGGGCGGTGGCGCGACGGCCACCGCTGGGGCCCTCGCCTTGTCGGCTTCGCCGTCCTGGCCCTGGCCGTCCGGCCGACGTGACTATCAGGACACTTTCTTCCGGCGGAATGGGTCTCGACGGGCAGTCACGGCACCCGACACGTTGTGCACGCGTACACCCCTTGTCACATCCGCCACTGACGGCCATGCCTCCCGGACGACCTTCGGCACCTTTCTTGCGGGTGGCGCGGGAAGCGGAAGCTTTCGAGGGTGGCGGATTTGCGGCTGTTTCCCGCATCGCTGTTCTTCAACATGGTGGGCGCTGGGTAGCCCCTTGGCCGACCGGCGGCGAGCGCCGTCCATCACGGATGAACCCATCGAAGGAGTGGATCCCATGGAACAGCCGGAGATCGAGCAGGTCACCGAAGAACTGCCCGAGTTCGGCCTGATGGTCGACATCGGCGATGACGACTGAGGCACTCGGTCCGTCCGCGTAAGAGCACCTGGGTGCGTGGCGGCACGTCCGCCACGCACCTCCCGCGACCGAACCTGCCGGAGGCCGGAACGTGCTTGTGACCCCTGACGCCGTGGCCGCCCGCCGGGCCGAGGACGCCCTCTGGCACGCCACAGACGCGGTGGTGCACAGGGCGGGAGCCGTCGGGGCCCTCCCGCCTCCGCGTCATCCTGCCCGCAAGGCCGTCGCCCACCGGGCCCTCGCGGAGCCGCGGCCCGCGCCGGCCCCGCCGCGCCACGAAGCCTGGGTCGGCGAGATTCCGGCAGCCGTTCCTCCGCCCCGTGGAACCGCCGGCCGCTGGGCGGTCGATCTCGCCGTCCCAGCGCCCCACCTTGCCGCGGCGGTCGGGCGGGCACTGGGCTCACTCCCGCGGGGACTGGGGACGACGAGCACGGAGGAACCGGGCGCCGTCGTCCGGAGCTGGGCGCCCTGGCAGGCCGCCGTACTGGCCGAGACCGTCGAGCGGCTGGACCAGGTGTGGCCGGCGATGCTGGCCGAATTGCGGGAGAGCGTGAGCCAGATCGTCCTGCTGGGCGGACGGGCCATCAGCGGATTCACCGACTTCACCACGCACGGCGCCGTGTTCGTCAACGCGGCCCGGCTGAACGCGGGGCGCGACGGTCTGCCCGGCTGGGTCCGGCTGGCCGACGCCCTGGTCCACGAGGGCACCCACACGCGCTGCAACGCCGCCGCCTTCAGCACCCCGTTCCTCACCTCCGCCACCGACCCCCGGCACTCCGTCATGACACCGCTGCGGCCCGACCCCCGGCCGTTGACCGGGCTCTTCCAGCAAACGGTCGTCCTGGTCCGCCAAACGCTCCTGTACCGACTGGTCCACCGATGTGCGCCGCTGTCGGATTCCCAGCGGGAGGCAGTAGCCGACCGCCGGGCCCGGCTGCTGGAGAAGGCTTTCCAGGGCGTCGACACACTCGGCCGCCACCGCGCGGCTCTCACGCCTGCCGGTGAGGCCGTGCACGCCCAGGCGGCCGGCCTGCTCGCGGAGGAAGCCGAGCGCTACGAAGCGCGGGCGGCGCGGCTGCGGGGAGGCCGTGCGTGAGCGTCCCGTCACCAACGGCCTGGACTCCGGAGGTCTTCTCTCCGTGGCCGCACACCCCCGGCGCCCTGCTGGCCCGTGTCGCCGCCCGGTCGAAGTCCTTCAACCCGACCGGCGCCGCCGGGGGTGCTCCCGTCCTGATCGGCAGCGCCGCGGGTGACACCGCATCCGACGTCGGACGACGCGCCCACGGCGAACTGATGGAACGCATGGGCAACGTACTTGCCGGACGGGCCGCCGAGGCCGACCTGGAAGCGGGCCGCGCACGGCGTCTGCCGGCCGGCGGCCGGGTCCGCATCGGCACCTGGTCCGAGCTGCGTCGCGCCGGCGTCCCGGTCTCCGATCCCGCCGGTCTTCCCGCAGGCCCCGCCGCCCCGGCACCAGCCGGTCACACCCCGCCGCGTGAGGTGCGGCAGCTCTGGTACCGGGGCCGGGCGACGGGCTCCGGCGAGGACGTCTGGATACCGGCAGGTGCCGCGTTCCTCCAGCACCGCCCTCCACCCGGTTGCGGGGCCACCCACCGGGCCGGGTCGACGGGTGTCGCCGCCCACCGGAGCCCGGACGCCGCTGCGGCGCATGCCGCCTGGGAGATCCTCGAACGTGATCTGGTGCGCCGCAGCTGGTGCGACCCGCTGCGCCATCCGCCCATCGCGTTCGACGCCCGCGGCACCCTGCCGAGCGGCGCGGGCGAGCTGCGGCACCTGCTCGACCGCGAGGGCCTGCAGGCCACCGCGCTCGCACTCCCCGCCCCGGCCGGCGCCGCGGCCGTCGCCGTCTGCGTCCATGAGCCCGACCGCACCCATCAGACGTACGGAGCACGCTGCGGCCCCGCCCACGACCTTCCCGACGCGGTGGCCCGGGCCTGCTGGGAAGCACTGATGGTCCGTTGGAGCATGTCCGCACCGGTAGCCGTCCGCGCCTGGGACCGTCTGTCGCGGACCGGAGTGCCACGCACCGAGCTCGACCACGCACTCTGGGCCTTCCACGCCCAGGACGCGCTGACGCGCTGGGCGGGGCCGGCCACCGCCCTTTGCGACTCCCCCGCTCCTGTCCCGGTTCGCCGGCCCGCCCGAGCACCGGACCCGGTCGCTCTGCTCGCCGCACACACCGGACGCGAAGTGATCGCCGTCGACGACTGTGCGGGCCCCCCGGCTGACGAGTGCCTGGCCGTCGTCCGGCTGATCGCCCCGGGAACATCGCCCCTGCACGCCCACGCCGTACCGGGAGTGCCCCCTCACCCCTTCGGCTGACCGCCCCTGCGCGCCACGCAGCGGACCGGCGATGACCGTTGTTCCGTGCCCTGACCGCACCCGAACCCGCACTTGGAGGACCTCATGTCCGCGTTCCCGTACGACACGTCGTCGCAGTCCTCCTACGCCGCCTCGTTCGCCAAGCGGTACGACGACTGGTTCGCCGCGTCGAACACCGAATCCACCGTCGGCTTCCTGGCAGCCCTCGCCGAGGAAGGCCCGCCCGGCCCCCTTCTGGAACTGGGCAGCGGCACCGGCCGGGTGGCCCTGCCCCTGGCGGCACTGGGCCTCACCGTCGAAGGGCTCGACGCCTCCCCCGAAATGACCGCCCAGCTGCACGCCAAGCCCGGCGGCAACGCGGTCCGGGTCACTCTCGGCGACTTCTCGGCACCCCCGGAGCCGGCGGACACCGGACGGTACGCCCTCGTCTACGCGGCCGGCGGCACCTTCGCCGAGCTCGACACCCAGGACGCCCAGCGCCGCTGTCTCGTCTCCGCCGCCCAGCGACTGAGGCCCGGCGGACGGCTCGCACTCGACGCGCATCTGCCCGAAGCGCTCGCCACCCGCGGCACCGGCACCCAGCCGGTGGACGCACCCGGCAAGGGCTCCGTGCTCCGCACGCGCACGCTGCACCCCGCCCGCCAGCAGTACACCTCGGACTACGCGGTCCTCGAGGACGGCCACATGCGTCATGTGCGCGTCTCGTTCCGCTACTTCACTCCCGGCGAACTCGATCTGCTCGCCGAACTGGCCGGCCTGCGCCTCGTGCGGCGTACCGGCGGGTGGTCGGGACGGCCACTGACCGACTCCAGCAGCCATCACGTCTCCGTGTACGAACGGCCCGCATGACTCATCGGGTCCCCGGCCGGCCGTCACCGACTCGTAGCTGGTCATGTCCCTGCCGCATGTGTGCTTGGCGAGTCGGCCGGAAGGGACCCGGAACGCGGCGAGGGACCTCACGGCGGTGATGGCGCGCAGCCGGGGTCAGTCCTCGCCGGACGGGGCGGGCTGGAAGGCGATGGCGACGAGGTCGTCGCTCAGGGTCGCAGCCCACCGGGCGACGTCTTCCTCGATGAAGGCGACCAGTCCCGAGGGCGTCACTGCCCCGTCGCTGCTCGCGCAGTGTTGCTGGAGGCGTTCGCGCAGTGGGTAGAAGACTCCTGCGTGGTTACGGGCCTCGGTGATGCCGTCGGAATAGGCGAGGAGGATCTCGCCGGGGTGCAGGGTGTGCGTGACGGTGTGCGGAGGCTCGGTCAGCAGGTCGCCCATGCCCAGCGGCAGGCTGTGGTCGCTCTCCACGGCACTCGCCCTGCCGTCCCGGATGGTGAGCAGGGGCTGATGGCCCCGGTCGAGGATACGGACGGCACGGGCGTCGTCCGAGAACTCGAGCAGGACGGCCGTGGTGAAGACCTCGTCCGCCGGAGCCGTGTCCTGTCCGGCCGGGGTAGGCGGCCCGGCGTCCCGTATCGGAGCCATCGGCGGGTTGTCGCGGTCCAGTTGGAGGGCTACGTCGATCCGCTCGGCCACCTGGCTCAGTGACGGGTGGAGCAGCGCTGCTTCCTGGAAGGTGGAGATGACGGTGGCGACGGTCTGTGTGGCGGCGATGCCTTTGCCCTTGACGTCCCCGACGATCACCCGCAGGCCGAAGGGGGTGGGGCGGACGCTGTAGAGGTCACCGCCGATGAGTGCCTCTTCGTCGGCCGCCCGGTAGAAGCCCGACAGGCGCAGCGGGCCGATTTGTTCGGGCAGGGGTCGCAGCAGGGCGAGTTGCACCGTTTCGGCGACTGTCTGAACGCGGCGGAAGCGGCTTTCCGTCCGTTGGCGTACCACGCACAGCCATGTGGACAGCGAGGTGATGGTGGCCAGGACGATGAGAGAGACGATGGTCAGGGGACCGACGTAGTCGTCGATCATCTCGGTAACCGTGAGCAGCAGGCATCCGGCGGCGCCGACGGCGAGGACGCCGACCGGGGGGTAGGTGAACAGGGACAGCACCACCGAGGCCGACAGTAGGGGACCGAGGGGGTAGCGCGGTGGTGTGAGCTGGTCCATCACCAGCGTCGCCACGATGAGTACCGGTGGGCCCCAGCGCAGCCACCGAGGCGGCCATGGGTGCTGCTCGTCCCTCTGCCTGTGCTCCACGGCGGCCCGCCCCGCGCCCACGCTGTCACCCCGTCTCTCTCGCCCTGCCAGTCACGGCCTCACCCCCGCAGCCGGAGAGGGCCGGGCGCACCGTCCCCCGGACCGACGGCTTCCGTCCGGGCATCAGCCCGTCCTGTCGGGCGTCGGCCCCAGGGGCGGAGTGGACAAGTTCTCATGTGTCCCGCCCCGCAGTGGGGAAGCCGGGGCGGCGCGTCGGAACCGAGTCGCGGCCGGCAGAGATCCACAGGACCCGGTCCATCACCCGCCCGCGCTTCGCAGGCGCCCCGGCCACCGCGCCGGGCCGGCGTTCCCGTACCGAGGTTTCGGCGCTGGAAGGCTCCGTGCTGTCGCTTCTTGGCACGTTCGCGCGGGCGTACATGGTGAAGCCGATGGCGGCGTTGCCGGCTTCGGTCAGCGCGCCGCCGGTCCATGGGCCGAATACGGCGCCGAAGCGGCCCGTGCCGGCTACCCAGCCGATGGCGGTGGGGCGGCCGCGGTCAGGACGGGCCGGGCGATGAGGACTGTGCGGGTCCGCATCGCCTTCCGCCCCGCAACCGGCGGACCCACTTGTGAGCGGTGGCCCTGATGACTTTCACCTCCTCGGCCATGTGAGCGACCGGGTGGCCGAAACGGAGACGTTGAACGAGCAGCCGCCTGCCAGGAACAGTCAGCCGGGCATGACGGTGGGCCACGAAGACCTCTCGACGCGGGGAGTGGATCAGCGATCAGGGTTCTGATCATCGGCGAGTACGGCTTCCTGGCGATCGACTTGATGAGGCAGAGGGCCATGGCCCGGCGTGCAACCGGCTTACTTGCCGGCGATCCCCCACCTTCCGTCGCCGTCCTCGGCGGTGCGGCTGAGGGCGGTCCATGCGGCGTCGTCGGTGCCGAGTGCCGCGCTGAGATAGGCGGCGATCGCGTCGGCGAGGAAAACGACGCGGGCGGGATCCTCGTCGGTGGTCTCGGCGGCACCTTCGCCGGCGATGCCGCCCATGGTGTGCTCGGCCTCGGCGAGAGTGAGGAGACTCTTGGGCGCCGGGCTGAGGTGGTAGGCGTCGGTGAACCAGTCCGGCCCCCGGGTGGAGAGCTGCGACTGGTCCCTTCCGCCTGCGACGACCAGGGCCGCGGTGGCCATGGTGGAGAAGTCCGGCTTCATGAACGGGAGATTTTGGGCGGCGAACGGAGTGAGGGTGTCGCCGGTTCCGGTCGCCGCGATCAGCACGCCGGCCGACACCGCGGAGTGGGAGAAGTCCTCGCCGGGAACGCCGTCGGCGTCGAGTACGCGGGCACCGAGGATGGCGCCCGCGGTCTGGGCGCCCCAGGAGTGACCGGCCACGGCGACGCGGTCACGGTCGACGCGAGCATCCAGGCCGGCCTGCGCCAGGATGTCGCCGAGGTCGTCCAGGACCGCGTGGAGATCGGCTATCCGAACGCGCCAGATGGTGGCGAAACGCGGGTCGTCCCAGCCGATGGTGTGGCGTCGGGCGTCCAGGTGGGTGGGCTGCACCACGACGAAACCGGCGGCGGCCCACCGGTCGACGAGGGGGGCGTACCCGTCCAGGGACCACGCGTTGCCGTGGGAGAAGACGATCACGGGCAGGTTCTCGCCCGACCAGGGGGCGGTGACCTTCACCTGCAGTTCCATGCCGCGGCCGGGCGCGGGAACGGGGATGGGCTTGACCGAGACGATCCGGTGGGCGGAGGGGCGCGAAGACATGGGAGACCTGTGCTTTCTCTGCGGCGCGGCTCTGCCATACTTTGGCGGAGCGACGTTCCGCAAAGTTAGCGGAACATTGTTCCGCGAGCAAAGGGGTCATCCGTGCCGGAGGCGGTCGGCGTACGTCAAGCGCAGGCGCAGCGCACGCGCAGCGGCGTGTTGGAGGCCGCTGCGGCGGTCTTCGTCGAGCAGGGGGTCCAGGCGCCTGTTCGTGACATCGCCGAACGCGCCGGCGTCGGTGTCGGCACGGTCTACCGGAACTTCCCGACCCGCGCGGACCTCGTCACCGCCGTCTACCGGCACCAGATCGACGCCTGCGCCGCTCTCGCGCCCCGGCTCCTCGACGAGTCCCCCTCGCCGTTCACCGCGCTGACCCTGTGGGCGGACGCGTTCGTGGACTTCCTGGTGACCAAGCACGGCCTCGGCGCGGCGCTGGGGTCAGGAGACCCGGGACTGGAAAACCTCCACGCCCTCATGCTCGACACCCTGGTCCCGGCCTGTGCGACGCTGCTGGACGCCTGCGCCGCCGAGGGCGACATGCGCCCCGGGGTCACCGCCTACAGGCTGATGCGCGCCATCGGAAACCTCTGCATCACCGGCCCCGACTACGATCAGGCCGACGCCGAGCGCATGGTCGCCCTCCTCCTCGCCGGATGCCGCGACACGGGATGACGACCCGGCCGGCCCGTGCCGCCCGCACGCGTCCCGGCCCGCTCCGCAGCCCGCGTCCGGGACGGCGTCGGACTCGACGACGGCGGCGGCATCCAGCAGGCTCGGCCCGCAGCGCCCGCCAGGCCGTGGCGCTCGGGGCCAGTGCGGGCCGCGCCACGGACGCGGAACCGGTGGCGGCCCCGCCACCATCGCGCTCCCGCTCGCCGGAACGGCCCACCCCCTGCTGATGACCGGCAGCCCCGGACGGACCACGGACACCGCGGCGACCACGCAGCGGCTGCCGGCCATGCTTCCTTCCGGCTGAAGCCGGTCAGTCAGCCTGCACTGCTGCGAGCGCGGGGCGGCGGGTGGTGGTGAACAGTGCTGCGGCGAGGAGGGCGGTTGCTGCCCCGAGGAGGGCTACGGCGGTAGCGAGGCCGCCGGCCGGTCTCTTGGCCGCCAGGAGGATCAGGGGGCAGAGGAACTCGCCGAAGAAGAAGGCCGCGGTCCACAGGCCCATGCCGCGTCCCCGGTCCGCGAACTGCAGGAGCGACATGGCCTTCGTGACCAGCGCGGGCAGCAGCAGACCGGTACCGACGCAGTTGATGACGGCCCCGGTGATGAGGAGAGGGAGCCCGTCGGCGAGGCCCATCAGCACGAAGCCCGCGGCGCACAGCGCGAACAGAACGGGCAGGCGGTGGCGGCGATCCGGGGAGAGGCGGGTGAACAGGACGGAGCCGAGGACGGTGGCGGCGCTGGCCACCGCGGTGACGGCACCGATGGTGGCGGTGGAGTCGGTTCCCAGGTCGTCGAGGAGGTAGGCCATCTCGACGGGGACGGTGTAGAAGACAACGGCGCCGAAGACCGTGAGGAGGCAGATTCCTGCCATACGCCGGACGGGGAACGGGCGCCGCGGGAGCGATGCCTCGGCCTCTGAGTCGGGCATCGGCGGAAGGGGCGCGGGGAGGACGCGGGCCATGAGGGGCGCTACCAGCAGTCCGACGGCGTAGAGCCAGAAGGGGGCGCGCCAGTCGGCGGCTCCGAGGGCGCCGCCGAGTACGAAGAAGACGGTGGCCGAGGCGGATGCGCACATGGTTTGCAGGGCCAGGTAGCGGTCGCGGAGTTCACCGCTGTAGTAGTCGCCGATGAGGGTGGTGCAGGCGGTCATGATCGCCGCCTCGGCTATCCCCACGAGGACGCGGCTGATCAGGATGGCGTGGAGCGAGTCCAGCCAGAGGGGGGCTGTTCCGAACAGTGCGTAGAGGGCGGTGGCGACGACGAGCAGGCGTTTGCGGCCGAGCCGGTCCACGATCATCCCGGCGAACGGGGCGAGCAGAGCGAGGGCGAGGGCGGGAACGGTGAGCACGACGGGGACCAGCGCTTCGCTGCCCGGCACGCTGTCGAAGTGGTCCTGCATGCGCGGAAGTACAGGGGCGAGGAGTACGGCACCGAGGACGGGCAGGCAGCTGCCGGCCATGAGCACGACGGCGGGAAGGCGCCCGGCGCGGGCGGTGCCGGGGGTGGCGGGCGGCGGTGCGAGTGGGGCGGACATGAGAGCACTCCAAGGCAGCGGAGGGGCACTTCGTCGGGGACGATGCGCCCGGGACGGAGCGATTGTGCCTCGAATGTGCATGCTGCAGGGGGTACTGCCCATCTTTTGGATCACCAGCGATCGCGACGAGCCGCGATCCACCTTGTACATACGGAGAGTTCGAGGCAGGGCACCTCACGAGCCGTGCTGTCGACCGTATATGACGAAGCATCAGTTGAGCGGCCCGTGCGGGCCGGAGAGCAACGCCTCGGTTCTCGTCGCCCGGAAGGTTCCGTCGGGGTCGGGCGTTGGACACGGACATGAAGATCAGTGAGGCTTCCACCGTCAGCGGTGTGAGTGCGCGGTCGTTGCGGCACTACGAGGACGAGGGCCTGATCGTCCCGGGACGTCTCGGCAACGGGTACCGCGACTACTGCCGCACCACGATCGACCGGGTGCTCGTCATCCGGTCACTGCTGGAGTCCGGGTTGCCGGTGCGCTTGATCAGGGACGCCTTGCCCGGCCTCACCGACGGATCCGATGCGGGCTCCGAGGTGACGCGCGCGGAGTTCCTCCACGAGGTCGGGAGCTTCCGCGATCGGCTCGCCGCTCGCATCGCCGTGCTCAACGCTCAGCAGGCAGCACTCGACACATACCTGCGCGCGGCTCGCCGGACCATTCCGTGACCGTTCACCGGCGTCCGCTTGACCTTGCCACAAGTGGCAGGTGTTTACGGTCCGGTGCATGGACACCAACGAGCGGAACAGCACCGCCGCGCAGACCATGCGAGCCCTGGTACAGCGCTCGCACCGCGGGCCGGAAGACCTTGCCCTCGCCACCGATCAGCGCCGCCCAGCCCCGGGGCCGGACGAGTACCTGATCCGCGTCGGCGCCGCCGGGGTCAACTTCGCCGACGTCATGCAGACCCGCGGTGCCTACGGAGGAGGCCCGCAGGCACCCTACGCGGCAGGGTTCGAGGCCGCCGGGGAGATCGTCGCGGTCGGCCCGGGCGTCGGGAATCCTCTGCCGCTCGGCACCCATGTCGTGGGAGCGGGCCCGGGCGCCTTCGCGCAGTACATGACGATGCCGGCCGCCGGAGTCCTTCCCGTGCCATCCGGCTGGAACGATGCGCAGGCGCTCGGCCTGGTGCTGAACTGGGCCACCGCGTTGGCGGCGCTGAAACCACTGGGCGGGGTCGAGCCGGGTGAGACGGTACTCGTGCATGCGGCGGCCGGCGGCGTCGGGCAGGCCGCCGTGCGCCTGGCCCGCCACTACGGTGCACGGGTGATCGCCACCGCCTCGCCGGAGAAACACGACACCGTCAAGGCGCTGGGCGCCGACGAGGTGCTGAACAGCAGGCACCCCGAGCTGGCCGCGGAGATCACCCGCCTGACCGGCGGCGTCGATCTGGTCCTGGAATCGGTGGGGCGGGCAACGTTCGAGGTCAGCCTGTCGGCGGCGAAGCCGTTCACCGGTCGTGTCGTCGTGTTCGGAGCCGCGTCCGGCGACGCCACGGTGACGACGCACGACCTGGTCTTCACCCACCGGGTCCGGATTCAGGGCCTGCACATCGGTGCCCTGGCGGTCGCGGCCCCGGCCCTCTACCGGTCCGTGCTCGTCGAGCTCGATGCCCTCATCGCCCAAGGTGTCTACCCGCCCGGCACTCCCCAGGTGCGCCCTCTGGCCGAAGGGCCGGCGGCGCTTCGGCAACTCGCGGCGGGCCGGACCCGGGGCAAGCTGGCCCTCGATCCCTGGCGCTGACAGCGCCTGGTGCACAGCCTCCGACCGGCTCAAGGAGGGCGGGAGATGAACTTCTGGGAGAAGGTCACCGGCAGCGCTCTCACCAGGGAATGGCAGGCGTTCGGAGCCAGGGCCGATGTCCTGCCGGACGACCACCGGGCGGCGTGGGGTCAGATCATCGCCCACCTGTTCCCCTGCGGGGAAGGAAACTGAACCGGCTGGGAGGCCGACGTGGGCATCGAGGACATCATCGAAGGCAAGAAGCAGTGGCGGGCGCACACGGCCCGGGTCACGTCACTCCCGCCGGACTGCCGGATCGTCTACCAGGAGGTGCAGAAGTACCTGTTCAAGGTCGGACCGGTCAGCCTGTCCGACTCGGCCGCCGCCCGGGTGGACAGGGCGCTCGCCATCACCCGTTTCGAGGCGCCGTGAACCGGTCCGGCGTGCCTCCGCGGCCGGGAAGCGGCCGGCGAAACCTTGCGTGTGGCTCCCGGTCCGAACGCCTGTCGCCGCGGCACGGTCGCGCGCTCAAGGCCACTCCCCCGGAACTCGATCGCCTGCGCGGGGAGTGCCGGGAGTGACAGCGGGTACAGGTGCGCGCGGCGCTGAGCCGATCGGCGCCGGTGCGGAAGAAAGGTTCTGTGATGTTGATGGCCCACCCCGCGGTGCTGCGGGACCTGATCGAGAACTACGAGGCACTCCTGGCCGTGGGCGCCGCCGAAGCGGACAGCGCGGAGGTGCGGCAGCGCATGGACGACATCTCCTACACGCTGTGCGTGTGCACCGGCACCCGGGACATCGACGCGGCGCTGATCGCCGCCCGGCACCGGTTGCCCGGCGCCCGCCCCCTGGACGACCCCGTCCTGGCCGGCAGCTGACCCGCCGGCCCGCCCCGCCGTCCCGCCCGGCGCGTTCTCGCAGGACGTGCCCGGGCCGCAGGCTCTGCCGCACCGGGTCGAGGCGCTGGACGACATCGGCGGGCGGGCCCACTCGTGGGTGGCGACGACCGGCACACCTGCGAGACCGCGCTCGTCGCCCGGCCGGCCGCGTCCCGGGAGAGCGGCGGGGCCGAGGGCGACGGTCCCGCCAGGTCAGACCGGCAGCAGGCCCGGGAACTGTCCGTGTCCCATGTCCGGTGCGGTGACCGCCAGCCAGCCGTGGCCCCGTACGACCGTGTCGAACACGCCCACCAGGTCCGGGTCGACCGACAGCTCCCCGCACGCCTCCCGGACGCCGCCCTTGATGTCCTCGGGGTCCTCGTCCTCCTCGTCCAGGTCGTCCTCGCCCGCGTACTGCCGGACCACCAGGCCGTCCTCGGCCGCGAACCAGATGTCCGCGCCGCCGGCGTCGTCCACGAAGAAGAGCTGGGCCTCGCCGCACGCGGCGCTGACACGCTCCACCGTCTCGACCATGTCGTTCCAGTCGTCGTAGCCGACGAGCTGGGGAAACTGGCCGAACACCAGGCGCCAGCCGTTGAGTTCCGGAGTCACGAAGGCCCGGCTGATGCCCCGGGACGGGTCCTCCGGCACCGGGCTCGGAATCGCCGCGCACATTGCGGCCGCCACCCCCGCCTGGACCGTCACCGGGCGCGGATAGTGCAGGCCCAGCGCTTCGAAGACGCCCTCGTACGTGGCTCCGGGCACGGCCAGCCACCAGGCGCTGAGCTGCGTGTCCGGGACCGCGTGGACACTGCCCGGGAGCTTCACCCGCACCAGGCGCTCCACCAGCATGCGGTCGCGCTCGTCGAGTGCGTCCAGCCCGCCGGCCTCGATCAGGAGCCCGAGCGCGCCGCGCCGTACCGGCCGGGGAGAAGCCGGGTCCCGGCACAGTTCCCGCAGCCGCGGCGTGAACGAATCCCCCATGACGCGGAGGTACTCACCGGCCGCGCGTTGCAGATGCCCGGCCCGGGCGACCCGGTCCACCAACGCCCGCAATCCGGCCTCGGAGTCGGTGCGCAGCCGGAGCAGTCCTTCGAAACCGTAGCCCGAGAGGTGGCTGTCCGGGTCGAGGGCCAGCGCCGCGTACCGCCCGGCGCAGCGCTCGTCGAAAACACGGAGCAGCCGGGGCGTGAACCAGCCCTTCAGCTCCCCGGCCTTCGACGCCGCGAGAACGGCGTCGAAGGCCGGCGGCCCGATACGGCCCAGCACGTCACCGTACGCCTCGAGATGCCGGGCGGAGTAGTCTGCGTCCACCCGTTCCAGCAACCCCGGCAGCGCACGCTCACCCTGAACCGCCACCTGCTCGACCGCCGCGGCCACGCGTTCCGGGTCGCCGCTGTCCAGGTCGCCTATGAGCGCCGCGATGTCGGCTTCGATCTCCATGAGGGGATCCTAGCGACGACCTCGTACGTGGCTCGCCGCGCCCGTCATTCGCCCGGTGTCAGACAGAGGGTCAGGATCTGGAACGGACGCAACGTCAGTTGGACGTCCTGGCCTTCGACGACGGGTGCGGGCTCGTCCGTCAGTTCCCGTTCCAGCAGGTCCGTGATCTGCGCGGCGGCCAGGGGGAAGCCGGCCCTGAGCGTGGCCCGTGCGCGGCCGCCCGCGGATTCGTAGAGGCGGACGACGACGCGGCCGGAGCGGTCGTCGGCGAGCTTGACGGTCTCGATGACGACGTCGGCCGCGGTCCCGCCGGCCAGCCGGACCAGGGGTTCGACGGGCGCTCCGCCGGGGACGGCGCGCTCGGGGAGGTTGAAGTGATAGCCCTCGCGGACGGCGTCCCGCAGCCCGGCGCCGATGACCAGTCCGTAGCGCAGGCGGTGTTCGCCCCGGTCGCAGTCGGGGTCCGGGAAGAGGGGGGCGCGCAGGAGCGAGAGCCGTACGGTCGTGGTGGTTCCGCCGTCGGGGCGCACGTCTCGTGTGACGTCGTGGCCGTAGCTGGAGTCGTTCACGAGGGCCGCGCCCCAGCCGGGTTCCTCGACGTGCAGGTAGCGGTGGGCGCAGATCTCGAAGCGGGCGCTGTCCCACGAGGTGTTGGTGTGGGTGGGGCGCCGGACGTGGCCGAAGGGGATCTCGGCGCTGGACTCCGCCGCCCGCACGTCGAGCGGGAAGGCGGCCTTGAGGATCTTCTCGCACTCCTGCCAGTCGACGTCGGTCTCGACGTCGAGGCGGCGGCTGTCTTCGCCGAGGCGCAGTACCTGGGTGATGCGGGAGGCGTTGAAGCCGCGTACCACCCGGACGCCCCCGGGGACGGCGACGACCTCGTCCGCCTCGGTCAGGTCGCGGACGGTGTTGCGGTAGAAGGCGTCGACGTCCCAGGCGTCCCACTGGTTCGGGAAGTCCTGGTGCAGTTGGAGGAGGTTTCCGAACGTGCCGGGAGCGAGCGCCTCGCGGCCGGCGGCCAGGTCGTAGGCGGAGGTGATCAGGCCGCGGGCGTCCACCGTGACGCGTACGAGGCCGTTGTCCAGCACGAACCCGCCGCCAGGGGCGGGCCGGGGCTCGACCGGGCGCGCGGCCCGCTCGCGGGGGGACGCGCCGAGCGCGGGGATGCCGTCGCGGGTGTGGGGTGCGGCGTTGAACACGGTTTCGCCGGCCGCCCCGTCCGCACCGGATGCCGCGAGGGCGCGTTGCGCGGAGTCGATGACCTCGCCGAGCTCCCGGGCGGTTTCGGCGTAGACCGCCTCGGCCTCCCGGTGCACCCAGGCGATGGAGGTGCCGGGCAGGATGTCGTGGAACTGGTGGAGCAGTACCGTCTTCCACACCCGGTCGAGCAGTTCGTACGGGTAGGGCAGGCCGGTCCGCAGGGACGCCGTCGCGGACCACAACTCGGCTTCCCTGAGCAGGTGTTCGCTGCGCCGGTTGCCCTGCTTGGTGGCGAGCTGGCTGGTGAGGGTGCCCCGGTGAAGTTCCAGGTACAGCTCGCCGGACCACACGGGTGCGTCGGTGTACTCCGCCTGCGCCTTGGTGAAGAACTCCGCGGGGCCCTCCATCTCGATGCGGGCCGAGCCCTCCAGGTTCTCCAGCCTGCGGGCGCGGGCCAGCATCTCGCGGGTGGGGCCGCCGCCCCCGTCCCCGTAACCGAAGGGGACCAGGGAGCGGTTGGCCGGTCCCTTGTCGCGGAAGTTCCGCTCGGTGTGTCCGATGTCGGCGCCGGAGAGGTCTCCGTTGTAGCTGTCCACGGGCGGGAAGTGGCTGAAGATGCGGGTTCCGTCGATGCCCTCCCACCAGAAGGTGTGGTGCGGGAAGGAGTTGGTCGCGTTCCAGGAGATCTTCTGGGTGAGGAACCACTTGATGCCGGCCAGCTTCATGAGCTGGGGCAGGGCCGCGTTGTACCCGAAGGTGTCGGGCAGCCACATGTCCTCGGTCTCGACCCCGAACTCCTCCAGGTAGAAGCGCTTGCCGTGGACGAACTGGCGTACCAGGGACTCGCCGCCGGAGAGGTTGGTGTCGGGTTCGATCCAGAGGCTGCCGGTGGGGATGAACTGCCCCGTGCGCACCTTCTCCACGACGCGGGCGAACACCTCGGGCCGCTGCTCCTTGAGCCAGGCGAGCTGCTGGGCCTGGGACATGACGAAGCGGAACCCGGGGTGGTCGTCCATCAGGGCGGTGACGTTGGAGACGGTCCGGGCCGCCTTGCGGACGGTTTCCCGTACGGGCCAGAGCCAGGCGGTGTCGATGTGCGCGTGTCCCACGGCGGAGACGCGGTGGGCCCCCGCGTGCGCGGGTGAGGCGAGCGCGGGCGCGAGTACGTCACGCGCTCGCTCCGCCGTGCCGCCGATGTCCTGGAGATCGATGGCGTCCAGTGCGCGGTCCACGGCGTGCACCAGCTGCCAGCGCCGGGTGGAGTCCTCGGGCAACTGGTGCATCAGCCCGGACAGGACGTCGAGGTCCTGTACGAGTTCCCAGACCGTGGGGTCGAAGACGGCGAGGTCCATCCGGTTCAGGCGGTAAAGCGGTGTCCCCGGTGCGGTTTCACCGCTCAGCCAGGGGGGAACGCCGCCGGCCGGGGTGGGGACGAAGGGGTCGTCGCCGCTTCCCGAGTCGAAGATGACCGGGTTGGCCGCTGCCTCGATGTGGTAGACGAACTGCTCTCCGCCCTCGGCGCGTTCGGTGATCGGCAGCCAGGCGTTGCGGGGGTTGAGCGCCTTGACCGGGCTTCCGTCGGGCCGGTACACGAGCCCTTCGGCGGAGAAGCCGGGCTGGGTGGCGCCGAAGCCGAGGTCCAGGACCGCTTCGACGCGCTGCCCGGCCCATCCGGCGGGGACGGTGCCGCTGATCCGGAACCAGGTGGTGGACCAGGCGGGGCCCCACGGCGTGCCGGTGCGGACCGGTTCGTAGGGCGCGCCGATCCCCTCGGACACGGGTACGGGCTCGCCGGGAACCGTCCACGCGGCGATGTCGAGGGGGAGGCTCTCGCGGTACACGGCGGGCCTCAGGCGCAGGTCGAGTACGCGGGCCAGTCGGCGTTCGGTGACGATGCGGTCGTGGTGCATGGGTGCTCCGGGGGGATGTGCGGGGGCGGGAGGGCAGACCGGTGCCGTGGAAGCGGCCGTGACGTCCGGGTCAGCGCGTCCCGTAGCGGATGACGCGGGTGGGCACGACGGTTCTGCGGGCGGGGATCGGCTCGGCGGACGAGCCGTTGATCCGGTCGATGAGCATCTGGCCCGCCCGTCGGCCGATCTCGTCGGCGTCGTAGGAGACGATGGTCAGGGGCAGGCCGAGGACGTCGGCCAGTTCGAAGTCGTCGAAGCCGGCGAGTGCGACCGGACGGCCGAGTCCGTGCACGGCGCGGATGGCGCCCTGGGTGAGCCGGTTGTTGGTGCAGAAGAGCGCCGTCGGCGCGTCGGGGGCGTCGAGGAGCGCGCGTGCGGCGGTCTCGGCGGTGGGTACGTCGGTGAGGCCGCGTCGCACATGGCTCTCGGCGGGCTCGATTCCGGCCGCTTCATGGGCCGCCCAGTAGCCGCGGAACCGCTCGGCGCCGGTGTACAGGGCGGGCGGGTTGCCCAGGAAGGCGATGCGGCGGTGGCCGTCCGCGATCAGTTGTCCCACGGCCTGTTCGGCCCCGCCGAAGTCGTCGACCAGTACGCAGTCGGCGTCCATTCCGGCGGGTGGCCTGGAGGCCAGGACGATCGGCATGCCGCGCAGCGCCGCGGGGCCCAGGTGCCGGTGGCTGCTGCCGGCCGGAACGACGATCATGCCGTCGACCTGACGGGCCGCCAGGTCCTCGACGAGGCCACGCTCCCTGTCGACCTGCTCGGCGGTGTTGCTGAGCAGGACCCGCAGGCCGTGTTCGGACGCCACCTCCTGCACACCGAGCGCCAGGCGGGAGTAGAACGGGTTGGCCAGGTTGGTGACGACCAGCCCGATCATGCCGCTGCCGCCCAGGCGCAGGCTGCGCGCCGTCTCGTTGCGCCGGTACCCCAGTGCTTCGACGGCTGCCAGGACGCGTTCGCGTGTGCTGCCGCTGACCCGGGCGTCGTCCTTGAGCACGCGGGAGACGGTCATGGCACTGACCCCGGCGCTCGCGGCCACGTCGCGCATCGTCGGGGCGCCGGTGTCGCCCGAGCGGTGCTGTGCCATGAGCGGTTCTCCTGCGGGTTCGTGGACGGGCGTGGGGGTCGGTGACGCGGTCATTCTAGGTCGGCGTCCGGAGGGCGGCGGTGCCTTCGCACAGGGCCCAGTGGGCGGCACCGATCAGGGGCGCGTCCGCCGGGCGCAGCGCCGTGACGGCCGGGGGTGCGGCCCCCGCCGCCCCTGCTTCGAAGCCCTCTCGGACGGCGGGGCCGACGAGGTCCCAGGAGCCGGCCATCGATCCGCCGACGACCATCAGATCCGGCCGGAACCGCTCGCACCAGGGCGCGAGGGCCTGTCCCAGGGCGCCGAAACAGTGCCGGATGGTCTGCCGGGCGGCCTCCTCGCCGGTGCGGGCCGAGGCCGCGATGTCGTGCACGTCGGGGACCGGCTCGTGGCCGGGGAGGCCGGCGGCGGTGGCGTAGAACCTGCGGATCGCCCGTCGCGAGACCACCTCCTCCAGCGGGAGTCCGTGCGCCGTGAGCCGGTGGGCCCGGCCGCCGGGCGGTACGTCGGGGCCGTCGGTCACGGGCCGGCCGTCGAGCAGGAAGGAGGAGCCGACGCCGGTTCCGAGCGTGATGCACAGCACCCGGCGCCGGCCGGCCGCGGCACCCGCCCGGTACTCGCCCAGGGCGAACGCGTCGGCGTCGTTGACGAAGCTGATGCCGCGGGGGGTTCCGGGGAGCCGGGCGAGAAGTCCGGCTCCCACGTCGACGCCGTGCAGCGATTCGAACTTGCCGATGCCGCGGAAGCGGCCGATCCCGGTTCCGTAGTCGAACGGGCCGGGTATCGCCACGCCCCAGTGGGCGCCCGCGGGAGCCCCGGCCCGGGTGCCGGCGGCGGCGATCGCGTCCAGGAGTTCACCGGCCGGCGCGTCGGCGGGGACGTGCTGCCGCACGACGGCCGGGGGGGTGGTCCCCGCGGACGTGGTGTCGATGACGGAGGCCGTCACGTGGGTCCCGCCGATCTCCAGTACGGGGACGCGGCTCATGCGGGGCTCACCAGGGACTTCACGACGTGCACCGGGTCGCTTCCCACGGGGTGCAGCCGGTAGCCGCCCACGCTCGCGGGCACGGTGAGGGTTTCGGCGAAGGCCAGGTCGTGCCGGTCGCCCCGGTCGGTCTCCACGACGACACCGCCGCCCGAGGAGACGTTGAGGATGTGGAAGCGGCCGTCGGTGTCGTCCTCGGCGGGCTCCGGCCCGTCGATCACGAAGCGGTGCACCGCGTAGAACATCTCGGGCAGCGCGCCGATGACCTCCTCGCGCCAGCCCCGGCCCTCGCGCACGGTCCTCGGCTCCTGCACGAGTTCCTTGAGGACGTCGTCGCCGCGCCGTGCGGTGTCGAGGTTGGCGAAGGCGTGGGCGGAGGAGAGGGGCCTCGGGGCGCCGGAGAGGCCCTTGCGCAGCCAGTCGTAGAAGCGCAGGGAGTAGAGGTAGGGGGTGGCGCTGATCTCCAGGACCAGGTTGCCCTCGCCGGAGGCGTGCGGGGTGCCGGCGGGGATCATGTAGAGCTGCCCGGAGTCCGCCGGGTGGGTCATCACATGGTCCTCGACGCGCAGCGGGACTCCCTCCGCCGCGGACGCCTCGACCTCCTCGCGCATGACTGTCACGTCCGTACTGTCCCGCAGCCCGAGGTAGACCTTCGCACCGGGGTCGCACGCGGTGACGTAGTACGTCTCGTGCTGGGTGTAGGGCCACCCGAAGGTTTCCCGCATGTACTGCTCCCGGGGGTGCAGGTGCAGCGAGAGGTTGCCGCCGCCGACGGTGTCGAGGTAGTCGAAGCGGATCGGGAAGGACGTGCCGAAGCGGCGGTGGACGTCCGGGCCGAGGAACGTCTCGGGGTGGAGCTCGCAGAGCAGCTGGAAGGGCAGCTCCACCTGGGCCGTCTCGTCCTGGCCGACCAGGATTCCGGCCTCGGGGGCGATCAGCTCGTAGCCGAGGGCCGTGTTGCCGTTCCGGGGCTCGAAGCCGAGCTCCCGGGCGGCCCACTGACCGCCCCAGGCGGTGGAGTTGAAGAAGGGGCGACTGCGAACGGGCCCCGCGGCCAGAGTGGCCAGGGTGGCGCGTACGGACTCGCCGTCCAGGGAGGCCGGGCCGTTCTCGCCCTGGAGGTCGATCCAGCGGTCGACGCGCGGGGCGAGGCGGTCGCGGTGGCGGTCGCCGACGGGCCAGTCGGTGTAGAAGAGGCTGCGCAGCTCACCGGGGGTGCCGGGGCGGCCCAGGTTGACGCCGAGGGGCAGTTCGGCGCGGGTGACGGCCTCTTCCGCGTACCGCTTGGGCAGGTCGGCCCACCACAGCAGGTCGGGCTCGCCGAGCCCGGCGCCGGGACCGAAGACGAGCAGGACGCCGGTGTCCGGACGAGGCCGGACGGGCGGTGTCTCGAACAGGTCGTCCATGGAGAACTCGGCGAGCGGCAGGAAGAACGCGTCGGCGTCCGCGTCGGGTACGCAGAGCCGCTGGACCGCCTCGGCCGACCAGAGGGTGCGCACGTCGCACAGGGTGACCCGCGTACCCCGTGCGCGCAGGGCGGCGGCGAGGGAGCCGGCGGCCTCCTCCCAGTCGAGTGCGGCGGGGCCGTCCAGGGCGAGGACGGTGGGCGTCGTGGGCACATCGGCGACCGCGGCCGCCCAGCCGGTGACGACGGCGCCGCCGGTGACGGCGTACCGCGGGTTGCGTTCATAAGGACGGGGCTGGTGCACAGAAGCTCCTGGGGAAGGGACCGGGCAAGCACTCGGATGGTATCGATAACACTCGGAACGAACAAGGGACCCCTCGAATGGCGCGAGATACGCCCTGCCCAGCAGCGATTTTTCGAGCCCTCACGGAAGAACCTCTTGTTTCGGCCACATGGTGTCGTTAACATCCTGGCAACCCGGAGCGCGGAAACGCACGCCGTACACGCTTCCGGTGGCCTCCCCACCGAACACCGGAGCCAGGGACCCCCAGCGGGGTCCAGAGGGAAGTGAGCCCATGAGATCAACCGGCGAGACGACAGAGCGGTCGTCTCACCCGCTCCGCCGGCGCACCGTGCTGGCCGGCCTCGGGGCCGGTGCGGCAGCCGCACTGGCGAGCGGCTGCGCGCGGGGCGACAGCACCGCGGCGAAGCCGGGGACGACGTCCCTGGCGAACGACAACGCGACCTGGGACGACGGCTACGTGGCCGCCGGACGTGAGCTGAAGAAGCTCACCGGCTACGCCCTGCGCCCCCTGTCGAACCCGAACCCGACCGCGTACACCCAGGTCACGCAGATCTCCCTGCAGACGACCAAGGCGACCGATCTGATCAAGTGGCAGTCGGGCTACAACCTCAAACAGCTCGCCCGCACGGGCAGCCTCAGCGACCTGACGCGGCTGTGGGAGGAGTACGAGCGCAAGGGCTGGGTGACGAAGTCCCTGCGCGACTCGATGTCCTACCGGGGCGCCGTGTACGGGATGCCGCTGTACCAGTCGTACTACGTGCTCTTCTACAACACGCACGTGTTCGACAAGCACGGTCTGCGGGCGCCCGAGACCTGGGACGAGCTGCTGCACACGGCCGAGGTGCTGAAGAAGTCCGGTGTCGTTCCGTTCGTCGCCACGCAGAGCGGCAACTGGCCCGCCTACGAGTGGTTCGAGGAGCTGATCAGCAAGGTCGACCCGGCGTTCTACGCGGATCTGATCGCGGGCCGGGCGCGGTACACCGATCCGCAGGCGCACAAGGCCATGCAGATCTGGCAGGACTTCATGAAGAAGGGCTGGATGACCCCGGCCGACTTCGATCAGAACAACGGTCCGGCCGCGCTGAAGACGGGCAAGGTCGGCATGTTCCTGCACGGCTCCTGGCAGTCGCAGGGGCTGGCCGCGGCGGGGATGAAGCCGGGCGAGGACTTCGACGCCTTCGTCCTGCCTCCCGTCGACGCCTCCACCAAGCGCTCCGTGATCACCGAGGCGGGCGTGCTCGCCGTCCCGGAGAAGGCCGTGTCGCACGACGCCGCGATGGCCAACGCGGGCCACTGGCTGCACCCCTCGGTCCAGCGGGTGTGGACCGACTTCCTCCAGGACGGCTCGGCCAACCCCAAGGCGGTCACCTCCAACCCGGTGCTCGCCCGGCTCAGGAAGCGGGCCCTGGACGAGCACTGGACCGAGCTGCCCCGCTACGGGCAGTCCGGCCCGCCCAATCTCATGCAGGGGAACACCGATGACCTGGGAGCCTTCATGACGCACGCCATGTCGCCCGAGGCGACGCTGCGCAGCATGGCGAGCCGTGCCACCAAGGAGTGGGCCGCGTGGAACAAGGACGAGTCATGACATCCGCCCTCGACGCGCGCCGCACCCGGGCCGGCGCCTCCCCCGCGCCCGCGGCCCCGCCCGCTCCTCCGGCCCGTAAGCCCTCGCGCGGGCTCAGGGACCGCTTCGCCTCGGCGGGCTTCCTCGCCCCGGCCGTCCTGCTCGTCGCCGGCCTGCTGCTCACCCCGTTCGTGATGACGCTCTACCGCGGCTTCTTCAGCGACAGCCGGGTCTCCGGCTTCACCTGGTTCACGAACTACGGGCTCTTCTTCAGCGACCCGGTGCTCGCGAAGTCCGTGGAGAACACCCTGATGTGGGTGGTCGGCACGGTGGCCCTGCCGCTCGTCCTCGGGCTCGCCATCGCCGTCATGACGAACGGTTCCGGGTGGTCGCGGGTGGCGCGGCTGCTGGTGGTGCTGCCGTACGCGATCTCCGGCTCGGCCGTGGCCGTCGTCTGGAACTTCCTCCTGACCACGGACGGGGCGGCCAACCAGGCGCTCGACGCGCTGGGGCTGGGGTCGTTCGCCCAGGGCTGGCTGCTGGAGTGGCCGGGGAACACCCTCGTCATGATCGTCGCCAACACCTGGCAGGCGACCGGGGTGGCCGTGATCCTCTTCCTGGTCGGCCTGCAGACCATCCCTCCGGAGACCCTGGAGGCCGCCTCGCTCGACGGCGCCGACGGACTGCGCAAGTTCTGGTACGTCGTCCTGCCGCAGCTGCGGACCGTGTCCGTGATCGTCGTCGGGAGCAGTCTGGTGAACGGGCTGAAGTCGTTCGACCTGATCTGGGTCCTGACCCAGGGCGGGCCGGGCCGCAGCTCGGAGACGCTCGCGGTCTCGATGTACCAGGAGACCTTCCTCGCCCTGCGCCCCGGCGCCGGAGCGGCCGTCGCCGTCGTCCTCACCGTCATCGTGCTGCTGGCCTCCTGGCTCTACCTGCGGCGCCAGCTCACCCCGAAAGGCGCCTGAGCATGTCCATACGCCGCGTCTCCGCCGGCACCGCCGTCCGTAACACCGTTCTCGTGCTCGTCTCGCTCCTCTGGGCCGTTCCGACCTGGCTGCTCCTGGTCAACGCGCTGGTGCCGGCCGCCGAATACGGCGGCGCGCCGCACTGGCTGCCGCACGGGGGGTTCGGCCTGTTCGACAACATGTCCGAGGCATGGTCCCGCGCCAGGCTCGGTCCCGCGATGGGCAACAGCCTGCTCTACGCGGTGACCAGCTCGGCCGCGGCCATCGTGGTGGCCACGACGGCCGCGTTCGCCACGGTGATCATGCCGGTCAAGCGCAAGACCATGTGGTTCTGGCTGATCTACTCGGGCACTCTGCTGCCCCTCCAGGTCTTCCTGCGGCCGCTCTTCCTCGCGTACGCGAACACCGGCCTGTACGACGCGCAGATCGGGCTGTTCCTCATCTACGCCGCGGTGGCCATCCCGTTCGCGTACTTCATCATGCGCAACTTCGCCCAGACGCTGCCCACCGAGGTGATCGAGGCGGCGCGGCTGGACGGCGCCTCCTGGTGGCGGGTGTTCTGGCAGATCCACGTGCCGCTGTCCCGGTCCGCGATGATCGCCGCGTTCGTCTTCCAGTTCGTCGCCGTCTGGAACGACCTGCTCTTCGGCATCACCCTGTCCACGAGCCGCAACATCCGGCCGGTGATGGCCGCGCTCGCCGAACTCCAGGGCAACTACTCCAACGTGGGACCCCCGGTCGTCCTCGGCGGAGCCCTGCTCGTCTCGCTGCCGACCGTCGTCCTCTTCTTCGCGGCGCAGCGGTTCTTCGTCAGCAGCCTCAAGCTCGGCTGAGCCCCGCCGTACCGCCGATCAGCACCCGAGCCGATCCCCGAAAGGCACCCCGGTGAAACTCTCCACCCGTACCGCCCTCGCCCTGGCCGCAGCTCCCGTGCTCTGCGCCGCTCTCTCCCCCTCCCCCGCCCTCGCGGCCGGGCACCCGGGGGCGGGCGCCTGGAAGGACCGTGCCGTGCGGACGTACGACGCGCTCCAGCACGAGCTGTACCAGGGCCCGGAGAACCACGGCCTCTACCAGGAGGCGACACCGCACCGCAGCGCCGACAACGCGCACTCCTACCTCTGGCCGATGCGGGAGGCGGCGGCCGCGACGGTCGACATGGCCGGCCTTCCCGGGTCGGGCAGGCGCTACACGGCCGACGCGGCGGAACGCTTCACGACCCTGGAGCTGTACTTCGAACCGCGCGACGGCAGGCCCGGCTACGACTCGTACCTCCCGGCTCCGCTCGGGCAGGGCGGTGACGTCTTCTACGACGACAACTCCGTCGTCGGACTGACCCTGCTGGACCAGTACGAGGCCACCGGCGACGCCGTCTACCTGCGCCGGGCCGAGCTGGCCTTCGACATCGTCAGCCGCGGCTGGGACGACGACCCGGACAGGGAGTGCCCCGGCGGGATGCACTGGGTCGACTCCCCGGCCAACAACATGCGTGCCGCCAACGTCACGGGCCTGGCCGCCGAACTGGCCGCCCGGCTCCACCAGGAGACGCACGACAGCCGTTACCTGACGAGCGCGCAGCGGTGGTACGAGTGGAACTGGTCGTGTCTGCGCCAGTCCGCCGGGCTGTACCGCAACAGCCTCGGCGACGACGGTTCCGTCAACTCCACCCTGTGGACGTACAACTCCGGGGCCATGGTCGGAACCGCGGCCACGCTCTACAAGGCGACCGGGGACCGCTCGTATCTCCGGCGCGCCGTAGAGGACGCCGAGGGGTCGCTCGCGTACTGGAAGCAGGGCGAACGCCTTCACGACCAGCCGGCGGTCTTCAACGCGATCTACTTCGACAACCTCCGGATCCTGGACGGCATCCGCCACGACCCGGCCTACCGGCAGACCGAGAGCGCCTACGCCGAGCGTGCGTGGAAGGAGAACCGCGATCCGTCCACCGGTCTCTTCCGCTTCCAGCCCTCGGGCGGCGGGGACTACGACCCGGCCGCCTCCGCCGAGACCCTGGAGCAGTCCGCGATGGTCCAGATCTTCGCGGGCCTCGCCACCGACGCCCACTGACCCCGCACCTTCCCGCCCGCCCCACGCACCGAACCGGCACCACGCCAGAGCGGAGAACCCTCTCCATGCCCCGCCCTCATCTGTCCCGCCCCTCCTGGTGGGACTCCGACATCGCCCGCGACATCCTGCGCGACCGCGGCGTGAGCGCCACCGGCGTCCTCGGCGGACATCCCGTCCGGTTCTCCTGTGAGCCGCTGCTGCGCCGAGACGGTGACGGCGGGCTCCTTCAGTCCGTGCGGATCCAGGCCGGCCGCCCCGTCGGCCGGGCCGTGGTCACCACCCTGTCCGGCACCTCCGTCCGCAGCGAGCTGATACCCGGGCCGGCCGGTGAGACCCGGCTCCTGGTCCCCGAGGTGGACGCTCCGCTGCCGGTGCTCGTCGAGCTGCCGGACCTGGCTCCGGGTGAGCGGGTCGAGGTGCTGCTGTCCCCGCAGCGGCACTGGACGCTGCACCTGGTTCAGCACGCCCACCTCGACATCGGGTACACCGACCCCCAGGGCACTGTCCTCGCCGAGGGCCGCAAGTACCTCGACTCGCTGCTCGAACTGTGCCGTACGACGGACGACCGGCCCGACGCGTCGAAGTTCCGCTGGGCCGTGGAGGGGTTCTTCAGCTTCGAGAACTGGTCGGCGAACCGTCCGCCGGAGCAGGTCGCCCAGTTCCTGGACCGGGTGCGCCAGGGGCGCATCGAGCTCACCGCGATGCCCTTCAACCTGCACACGGAAACCTGCTCGACGGACGAACTGCACGAGTTGCTGCGCCCGGTACGCGAACTGCGCGCCCGGCACGGCATCGACGTCACCACGGCCATGCAGACGGATGTCCCCGGCCAGGTCGTGGGCCTGCCCGACGTGCTGGCCGACAGCGGCATCCGCTATCTCTCCGTCGCCCACAACTGGGCGGGCCGGGCAGTGCCGCACCACACCGGTGGCGGGGCGCTGCCCCGGCTGTTCCGGTGGCGCGCGCCGGGCGGACGCAGCGTCCTGGTGTGGCGCACCGACACCCCGCACGGGCTGGCGTACATGGAGGGCTCGATCCTCGGGTTCGACGAGTCCTACGCCCGGGTGGACGATCTGCTGCCGCACTACCTCTCCGCGCTGGCGACCCGTCAGTACCCGCACGAGGGCCGTGGCATTCCCGGCTTCCCGGTCCTGGACGAGGAGTTCAAGGGCGATCCGTACCCGTGGGACGTGCTGCATCTGCGGGTGCTGGGCAAGTTCGCGGACAACGGGCCGCCGCGCCGGATCATCGCGGACACCGTGCGCAGGTGGAACGAGGAGTGGGCCTTCCCCGTCCTGCGGACTTCACGCAACGAGGACTTCTTCGTGGACGCCGAGGCCCGCTACGGGGACCGGCTGGAGACGTTCGAGGGCGACTGGAGCGACTGGTGGGTGGACGGTGTGGGCGCCGGCGCGGTCCCGCTGGCGGCCACCCGTGACGGTCAGGCGGCGCTGGCCGACGCCCAGACGGTCGCCGGGCACGCGGAGATCCTCGGCGCGGCGGGTGCGGGCACCACGGCGTCGGCACCCGATGTCTACCGGGCCGCGTCGCTGTTCAACGAGCACACCTGGGGCGGTGGCGATCCCTGGACGCACGGCGACCACGGACACGCCTCCGGTGAACGTCAGTGGCACTGGAAGTACGCCCAGGCGCTGCGCGCCCACGACGACGCGAAGACGCTCCTGGACGGCGCGGGTGCTGCCCTCGGCGGCCGGCTCTCCCCGCGCGAAGGGACGCTCGCCGGTTTCTACGTCACCAATACGTGCAGCTGGCCGCGGTCGGAGACGGTCAGGCTGTTCCTTCCCGAGAGCACGGTCGCGCTGGAGGATCCGGTCCGGGTGCTCGACGCGCGTGACGGCTCCGTGCTGGAGCACACCGAGGAGGCACAGTCCAACGAGCTGCACCGGGCCGCGGGCCGCTTCCTGTTGTTCCGGCCGGCGGAGGTGCCGGCTCACGGCGCGGTGCGGGTGGACATCGTCGCGGGGCAGGAGCCGCCGACCGTCCCCGAAAGCCGTTCCGAGGAGTCGGCGGTCCTGGAGAACGAGTTCCTGCGGGTGAGCGTGGACCTGCGGTCGGCCTGGATCGGCTCGGTCGTCGACAAGCGCACCGGCCGGGAGCTGGTGCGGCAGGACGCGACGGTGGGGCTCAACGCCTATGTGTACGACGAGTACGCCACGGCGGGCGGCTTCAACCACCAGTCGAGCAAGACCACGGCGAACGATTCGATGCACCTCCTCGCCTCCCGGACGGCGGCGCCTCCGGCCGCGCTGGTGGACCGCTTCCGCGACGCCACGGGTGAGACGCTGGTCTACGAGTGCGCCCCGGCCGGTACCGAGCGGCTGCGGGTGCGCGTCCACCTGCCGCACGGGCAGGCCCGGATCGATCTGGAGAACCGGATCGTGAAGCCCGCGACGCTCACCAAGGAGAGCGCGTTCTTCGCGTTCCCCTTCGCGATGCACCGGCCGGCCGTCCGCATGGAGGCGACCGGCGGTATGACAGGTACCGGCCTGCCGGTCGTGCCGGGGTCCGCGCAGCACATGCGCGCGGTCCGGCGCTGGGTGAGCTTCGAGGAGGACGCGGTGGTCGCGGCCGTCGCCACGCAGGACGCGCCGCTCGTCCAGGTGGGCGGCATCGCCGTCCCGTACGCGCCCTATCCGCAGTCGCTCGCCCAGGACGAGCCCGGCACGCTCTTCTCCTGGGTCCACAACAACATCTGGGACACCAACTTCCCCTCCGAGCAGGCGTTCGACCACGTGTTCCGCTACAGCGTGGGCTTCGGGCAGGCCCCGCACACCAGCGGTCCCGTCCTGGGCATGCACACCGCTGCCGCGGGCAGCCGTCCGCTGCTCGCCGTCCGCGCGCTGGGCGAGGAGAGCGCGGCCCCCGAGGCGTCGTACGCGTTGCTGACGGTCGGCGACCGGCGCGTGCGCGTCGTGGGGCTCACCGTTCCGGCGCCCGGCCAGGTGCTCGTCAGGCTCCAGTCCTTCGCCGAGGAGCCGGTCGCCTGCCGGATCACCCCCGGCTTCCCCGTCACGGAGGCCCGCACGGCCGACTACCTCGGGGCCGCCGGTGACCTCCTGACGCCGGACGACGAGGGCGCCCTGACCGTCGACGTGCCCTTGCTGGGCACATGCGCGGTGCTGTTGCGGCTGTAGACCGCCCGTACGGCCCCGGAGCGCCGACAGCTCCGGGGCCGCGGCGGTACGCCGGCGGGCCGGCGGCCGGGGAGGGACGACGCACCACGAGGGAGCGTCACCGGGAGTTCACCTCTCCCACGCTCGCGCGCCATGGGGCACCCCCCGGCTCCTCACTCCAAGATCACACGATGCTCTCCGCGTGTTCCCGACATGATGGAGTCCCTGCATGCTCGCCCCTGGCAAGTCCCTGGTCGTCCTCGCCACCGCCGTCGCCGCGCTCGCCGTGGCGGCGACCGGCCCCGTAGAGGCCACCGGCCCCCTGCCCGCTGTCACCCCGCGCGCCGAGACCGCCGCCCTGCACGACGACGAGGCCGGCGGCGACGCGGACGCCGACGACCCGGCGATCTGGCGCAACCCGGCCGACCCCGACCGCAGCCTCGTCGTCGCGACGGCGAAGCAGGGCGGACTGCGCGTGTACGACCTGGATGCCCGCGAGGTGCAGTCCATCCCGGCGCCCGCCGGACCCGGAGCGGACGACGCGCCGGGCCGCTTCAACAACGTGGACCTCGTGCACAGTGCGCGTCTGGGCGACCTGGCCGTCACCACGGACCGGGGGAACGACCGGCTGCGCATCTACCGGATCGACCGGAACCGCGCAGGCGGCCCGCTGGCCGATGTGACCGACCGTACGGTGCCCGCCGTCTTCTCCGCGTCGCAGGACGAGATCAACGAACAGCGCACCGCCTACGGCCTCGCCACCTTCACCGACCCGGCGACCGGGCGTTCCTTCGCGCTGGTCAGCCGGCGCGAGCGCACGCGTCTCGCTCTTCTGGAGCTGACCTCCCGGGCGGACGGCTCCGTGGGTTACCGCAAGGTGCGTACGCTCGATCTCCCGCACAGCTTCCGCCTCCCGGACGGGACTTCGTGGTCACCGTGCGGCGAGCCGGGCGAACTCCCGCAGGTGGAGGGCATGGTGGTCGACCCGGCGAACGGCATGCTGTACGCGGGCCAGGAGGACGTGGGGATCTGGCGTCTCAAGGCCGACCTGACCGGGACCCCGAAGCTGATCGACAAGGTCCGCGAGTACGGCGTCCCCGGCACGTACGACGAGGCCACCGAGGAATGCGCAGCGGGCGCCGACCCCGGCTTCGGCGGCAAGAGGCTCACCGCGGACGTCGAGGGGCTGACCCTGGTGCGGGAGGACGACGGGGACGGCCTGCTGCTCGCCTCCAGTCAGGGCGACGACACCTTCGCCGCCTACGACCGCGAGGTCTCCGACGCCAACGAGTACGAGGGCGGCTTCCGCGTCGCAGCCGCCTCCGCGACGCTCGACGGCTCCGAGGAGTGCGACGGCGCCGCCGCGCTGAACGAGCCGCTGGGCCGCCGCTACCCGAACGGCCTCCTGGTCGTCCAGGACGGACACGACGCGCCCGGCGACGGTGACCGTCCGTCCACGAACTTCAAGTTCGTCGACCTGGGCAAGGTCACCGACGCCGTCGACGACTGACAGTGATGATGTTCGTGGTGACGCCGCCGGTGGGTCTGACCCTCCGACTGACTGACGTCTCGACTGTCCTGTTGGGGATTTGTCGGCCCGCCGGCCGTCACCACGCACGCGGCCGGACGGGCGTTTGTGACGGGGCCAGGTCGTCACACGCAGGCTGGTGGGCCGCCAGTCCCGGCCGTCGGCGGTGACGGCGGTCTGCCATCCCGTGTCGGCGGACGTGCCCCGGGGGCGCACCCATCGGCTGTTGTCCCTCATGTGCCGCTCCCGTGCACGATTCCGGCCGCGATGTCGACGGCGGCCGCGACGTCTCCGTCGGGCGGGTAGAGCAGGGTGCGTCCGACGACCAGTCCTCGCGTCGCCGGCAGCGACATCGCCTTCGCCCAGGACGCGTAGGTGTCGTGCGGATCGCCTTGCGGGTCCCCGCCGAGCAGCAGGGTGGGCAGCGTGGTCGCGTCCAGGACGCGCTCGAGTTCGTCGACGACCGGCACTTTGAGCCAGGTGTAGGCACTGGAGGCGCCGAGTCCGCTCGCGATGTGGATCGACTTCATGACGCTGTCGGGGTCGAGGAGGTTGCGCGCGCGGCCGTCCTCGCGGACGGTGAGGAACGGCTCGATCATGGCCATGAGGCTGTGCTCGGCCAAGCTGGTGACGGCGGCGGCGGTCGCTTCGAGGGTGGCCGCGGTGCCGGCGTCGTCGAGGCAGATGCGGGTGAGTGCCTTGCCGCCCTCGAGCCCGTGCCCGGCGATCGCCTCGGCGGTGTAGGCGGTGAACCGGTCGTCGAATTCGAAGGACGCGCCCTGGAGTCCGCCGCGGTTCATCGAGCCGATGGCGACCCGGTCCTCCAGGGCGCCCATCAGCAGCAGGTCGTCGAGGAGGTCCGGGGTGCCCAGCACGCCGTCCACCCCGGGGCGGGACAGGGCGGTCGCCAGGCGGTCGAGCAGCGTGCTGCGGCTCGCCATGGCCGCCTCGTCGCCACCCGCGCCCAGGGCACCGCGGGCGGGGTGGTCGGCCGCGACGATGAGCAGCCGGCCGTCCTCACCGGTCAGCGGCCGGCGGGAGCGCTTCTGCCAGGACCGTGCGATCCGGCCGGGCTCGCGGGCCCGGATCTCGGTCAGTTGTGCGGCATCCATCAGGCGATCCCTTCGGCACGGGCCGGCGACCGGGACGCGAGGACGGCCTGTACGTCGGCCGTGGTCGGCTTTGCGGTGGAACAGGCCAGCCGGGAGGCGACGATGGCGCCCGCGGCATGGGCGAACTCGATGACGCGGCGCAGGTCCCAGCCGCTGAGCAGGCCGGTGACGGTGGCCCGGAACACCGCCGCTTCGTGCATGTCCTCCAGGCGCAGTGTGCCGGGTTCGATCACGAGGTCGGGCGCCGCGCCGTACCGGTAGAAGGAGAGCGGGAAGTCGTCCGGCGGCAAGACTTCGCAGAAGGTGACCGGCGTGGGCGGTCCGTCCGGCGCGGTGAGGGGTGTGACGAAGGCGGTGTCCACTCCGAGGCGGGCGGCCTCCTGCTGGACGTAGCGGCCGAAGGGGTCACGGCCCACCCGGGTGATCACGGCGGCGTCGCGGCCGTGGCGGGCCGCGGCGACGGCGACGTTCATAGCGCTTCCGCCGAGGAACTTCTCGAAAGTGCTTATTTGTTCAAGACCGACGCCGTGGTCGAGCGGATAGATGTCGACGCCGGCCCGTCCGATGGCGAGGAACTCGTGGGCCATGGTCAGCCCACCACGGGGCCGGCGGCGGGCCCGTCACCGGCGGCGAGGGAGCGAAGGTGGGCGACCGAGGCGCGGACGTCGTCGAGGGGATCGGCTCCGCCGTCCTCGCCGGGTGCG
The DNA here is from genome assembly GCF_049844595.1 of Streptomyces sp. DT224. Classification (NCBI taxonomy): domain Bacteria; kingdom Bacillati; phylum Actinomycetota; class Actinomycetes; order Kitasatosporales; family Streptomycetaceae; genus Streptomyces; species Streptomyces sp. DT224. The sequence continues at coordinate 582,393 of NZ_JBNCLI010000004.1, read as the reverse complement.
GCGCGCAGGATGGTGTCCTGTTCGAGCACGTACCATCCGGCGTATCCGTCCGCCTCCAGCAGCCGGACGATCCCGGCGATGTCGATGTCCCCGGCGCCCAGGGGGACGTACATGCCCTCGGCGACCGCCCGGGTGTACGTCATGCGCCCGGCCCGTACGTCGTCGGCGAGGTCGAGGCGTACGTCCTTGAGGTGCACGTGGGCGATGCGGCCGGGCAGGCGGGCGGCGAGCGCCAGGGGATCGCCGCCGCCGATGAGCAGGTGGCCGGTGTCCAGGCACAGACCGATGCCCGATCCGTCGAGGACCCGCTGCGTCTCCTCGCCCGATTCGATCATCGTGCCCACGTGGGGGTGGAGGGTCGCGAGGACACCCGCGTCGGCCGCGGCGGCGGAGATCCGGTCGAGGTTGGCGAGCAGGACGGACCACCCGGCGGCGTCGAGCGCGGGCCGGTCGTCGTAGCCCTCGGCCCCGGTCGCCGCTGCCACGACGACGGTACGGGCGTCGGCCGCCAGGAGACCGGTCAGCGCGGTCTCGACCTCGGGGAGCGGGTCGTGGTCCGGGTCGTGGAGGACGGCCGGCACGAACTGGCCGACGGCGCGCAGACCGTGCGAGGCGAGTGTCGCCGCCTTGGCCGCGGGGGCGTCGGGAAGGAAGCCTTGCGGTCCGAACTCGGTGGCGGCGAGTCCGGCTTCGCGCATCTGGCGCAGGACCAGGTCCGTGTCGAGCTGGTGTCCCCAGCCCGGGACCTCGCAGACGCCCCAGGAGATGGGTGCTCCCGCGATGCGCTGCGTGAGGGGTGCGGTCACGGCCTGCCTCCTTCGGCGACGTGTACGGCGTGGGCCGGCCTGATCGGCATGCCGTGCCTCTTCTCTCTCCGTGGTGGGTGGCCGGACAACTGCCCGGCCTTCGTGATCGAGCTTGCTCCGCCATGTGGCGACCTGTCAACCTATTGTCCTTACATATCGACTGAAGGATTCCCGCGAGCCCGTCACGGAGACAGCTGTGGGCGGAGCGGTCCGGCGACCGCGTTCAGCGGCGTGGGCGGAGTCCTTCAGTCGACCTCATCCTGCAACAGAGTCACCTCGGTTATCCCCTCACGGTCGGAGAGGCGAGGCAGCGACGTGTCGCGCACCCCGTTCCCGGACCAATCGAGCAGGACGCCCGCCTGGGCGGGAACCACGTCCGCCGGCGGGCATCCGGCCGTCCGCAGACCGGCCACGTGGAATCCCGCGCCCGTGCACTCCCGGACGATGTCGCGCAGCAGTCCGCGTCCATCCAGGTAACTGACGCGCGGCGATGCCCGGCACCATGTACGGCAGGAAGCTGATCTGCCGCAGGAGCGAGCCTGCCCTGCTGCCGGCGCGGACCACGACGTAGCCGACGAGCAGTCCCGCCGGGAGCTGCTGCGCCGCCTCGACGGCATCGGGCGGCGCCTCAAAGACGCCGCCTCCGGCCTGTGCGACGCCCTGCTCAAGCGAGGGCACTGATCCCGCGACGCCGGGCCACCGGGCGCGTACGGGCAGCTGCGAGGGTGCCCACGTGCCGCGGGTCAGTGTGCGGCGACGGTCATCTCGAACGCGTAGCGGGAGGCGCGGTAGACGTGCGATCCGTACTCGACCGGTCTGCCCGAGCCGTCGAAGGCGGTGCGGGTCATGGTGAGCAGCGTCGCGCCGCGGGCCTCGTCGAGCAGCCTGGCCTCGGCGGCGGTCGCCCTACGGGCGCCGATGGTCTGGTCGGCGGTGCTCAGGGCGACGCCGGACCGGCGCAGCAGTTGGTACAGGCCCCCCTCGGCCAGCGAGTCGGCGCTCAGCTCGATCACACCCTCCGGGAGGAAGTTGTGCAGCAGTGCGATCGGCTGACCCTCGGCGAGGCGCAGACGGTCGACGGACAGCACCGGGCTGCCCTCGTCCAGGCCGAGTGCGGCGGCGGTGGCCGCACCGGCCGGGACGGTCTCGACGGAGAGCACCTGAGTCGACGGGCGCCGGCCGTCCCGCTCCAGGTCCTCGAAGAGGCTGGTGAACTCCACCTGCCGGCGTATGCGGTTGGTGACGACCTGCGTGCCCACACCACGCTTGCGGGCCAGCAACCCCTTGTTGACGAGGTGCTGCATCGCCTGGCGCATGGTCGGGCGGGACAGCCCGAACTCGCCGGCCATCCGGATCTCGTTGCTCAGCCTGGTGCCGGGCGGCAGTTCGCCCGCCTCGATGAGGCTCTGCAGCTGCTGGGCGAACTGGAAGTACAAGGGGACCGGGCTGCTCCGGTCGATCGTGATCTTCTCCGTGAGCGGTTCCACGACACCCTCCCGCGCTCTGCTGCCGACACCTGCCAGTATGCCTCACTCCCCCTTAGATTCGTATGTCTTTATGTCTGAACAAACTCTTGCTCTTCTCCCGGCCGGGGGGATAGAAATCAGCTGGGCCGTCCCCGGCTCGTCCCTGCCCGCACGAAAGGTCGCACATGCGTATTGGACTCATCGGCACGGGCCGCATCGGCGCGTTCCATGCCACCACGCTCGCCGCTCTGCCGGCCGTCACCGCACTCGTGCTCCACGATCCCGACGCGCGCTCCGCCCGGGCCGTGGCGGACCGGGTCGGCGGTGAGTGCACCGACAGCATCGACGCGCTGCTCGGAGCCCGGCTGGACGGCATAGTCATCGCGGCGCCCACCGGTTCCCACGCGGAGTTGATCCTGGCCGCCCACCGGGCGGGGCTGCCCACCTTCTGCGAGAAGCCGGTCGCCTCGACACTGGGGGAGACCGACCGGGTGCTGTTCGCACTGCAGGACTCGGACATCCCCCTGCAGATCGGCTTCCAACGCCGTTTCGACGCGGGCTATCAGGCCGCGCGTGAAGCCGTCACGGCCGGACGGCTCGGCTGGACGCACACCCTGCGGGCGTGCACGGCGGACCCGGCTCCGCCGCACCCGGGGTACATCCCCGGTTCGGGCGGGATCTTCCGCGACTGCTCGGTGCACGACTACGACATCGTCCGCTGGGTGACCGGCAGGGAGATCACCGAGGTCTACGCCACCGGCGCCAACCGCGGCGAGGAGTTCTTCGCCGCGGCCCAGGACGTCGACACCGCCGTCTCCGTACTCACCCTGGACGACGGCACCCTTGCCACGTGCAGCGCCACCCGCTACAACGGCGCCGGCTACGACGTACGCCTGGAAGTGTGCGGCTCCAAGGGGACTGTGGTGGCCGGCCTCACCGAACAGGCCCCGCTGGCCTCGGCCGAGGGAACGGCCTATCCGGCCGGCTCCCCCTACCCCGGCTTCATGGAGCGTTTCCACGACGCCTACCGCGCCGAACTCACCGCGTTCACCGAAGTCGTGGCAGGATCCCGCCCCAGCCCATGCACCGGCGAGGACGCCCGCGCGGCTCTGGCCGTCGCCGAGGCAGCCACCCGCTCACGCGCCGAGGGGCGCCCCGTTCCCGTCCCCGCTCTTCCGCGTGCACGCGTGTACGGCAACGGGCGGCCCTGAGCCGCACGGACGGGGCCCGGGCCGGGAGCAGGCACGAACCGGTACCTGGCGGAAACGGCGCGGTGAGGAGATCCGCGCGGGGATTGCCTCCCGGGGCGCTTGTCCACGGTGGCCTCCCGTACGAGGGCGAAGGGGGGATCCGCGATCCCTGGACAACCGCGGCCTTCATCCGGATCCCGGGACGCGCGACCGTTGAGGGCAGGCGGCGGACCGGCCGGTTCGCCGGCACCTCGATCGGAAGGAAGCCACCATGTCCCGCATCGCCCTGATCACCGGCGCCAACCGCGGCCTCGGCCGCAGCACAGCCCTGCACCTCGCCGAGGCCGGTACCGATCTGATCCTCACCTACCGCTCGCACGCCGACGAGGCCGAGGCCGTCGTCGAGGCGGCCGGGAAGCTGGGCCGCACGGCGGTCGCCCTGCGGCTGGACACCGGGGACACGGCCCGGATCCCCGCCTTCACCGCACAGGTACGCCAGGCCCTGGCCCGGGAGTGGGGCCGCGACGACCTCGACATCCTCGTCAACAACGCCGGACACGGAGTGCACGCGCCATTCGAGGAGACCACCGAGGAGCAGTTCGACGGGCTGATGGACGTCCACGTCAAGGGGGTCTTCTTCCTCACCCAGGCCCTGCTGCCCCTGATCAAGGACGGTGGCCGCATCCTCAACGTCTCGACCGGCCTGACCCGCTTCATCGCCGCGCCGACCGCCGCGTACGCCGCGGCCAAGGGCGCCGTGGAGATCCTCACCCGCTACCTCGCCAAGGAGCTGGGGCCGCGCGGCATCGCGGTCAACGCCCTCGCACCGGGTGCCACCGGCACCGACTTCGGCGGCGGCGGGGTCCGCGACGACGAGGGTATGCGCTCCGTGCTGAGCGGTGTCACCGCGATGGGCCGCCCCGGCGAACCCGACGACATCGGCGCTGCCGCCGCCGCGCTGCTCGCCGAGGGCACCTCCTGGATCACCGGGCAGCGCATCGAAGCATCGGGCGGCATGCTGCTCTGAAGGCCCGGCCCGCCCGGACCGGCCCGCACATCGCCCACCACCGCGCCCCGGACGTCAGGCCCCGGGACCACCACGAGGGAGACTGGAACCGTGGACCGAGCACAACTCGCGGACTTCCTGCGCACCCGGCGCGAAGCACTGCAACCCGAGGACGTGGGGCTGCCCCGCGGGCCGCGCCGCCGCACCCGCGGCCTGCGCAGGGAGGAGGCGGCGGCGCTGAGCGGCATGTCGACCGACTACTACAGCCGACTCGAGCAGCAGCGCGGTCCGCAGCCCTCGGAGCCGATGCTCGCGGCCATCGCCCGAGGTCTGCGGCTCTCGCTCGCCGAGCGCGACCACCTGTTCCGCATCGCCGGCCACAACACGCCCTCCCGCCCCGGCAGCCTGCGCTCCGACCACATCACGCCCGGCCTGATGCGCATCCTCGGGCGGCTGGACGACACCCCGGCGCAGGTCATCAACGACGTGGCGGAGACCCTTGCCCAGACACCGACGGCCACCGCGCTCCTCGGCGACCAGACCCAGTTCACCGGGCCTGAACGCAGCCTCACCTACCGCTGGTTCACCGACCCCGCCGCCCGGCTGCTGTACCCGGAGGAGGACCACGCACTGCACAGCCGCTTCTTCACCTCCGGCCTGCGCGCCGCCTACTCACGGCAAGGCGCGGGAGGCCGCGCCGAGCATCTGCGCGACCTCCTGCTGGAACGCAGTCGGGAGTTCGCCGCCCTGTGGAGCGCCCACGAGATCGACGTACCGCGTGTGGACCCCAAGCTCGTACGCCACCCCGAGCTGGGCGTCCTCACCCTCCAGTGCCAGGTCCTGCTGGACCCCGAGCAGAACCAGGCGCTGCTCGTGTACACCGCCACCCCCGGCTCGGCGGACGACGAGAAGCTGCGACTGCTGCCGGTGCTGGGAGCACGGGCGGCGGGCACCTGACAGCCCTGGGAGCTTGCACGGGGGCGCCGGAGCCAGGCGCCCCGCCGGCGAACGGATCACGGCCGGTGTCGCTCATGAGTCGGGCCGCGTGATCACCGCGCTGGCCGCTGCGACACGTCCGCACGCAGATCGGCCCGCACCAGATCGTGGTCCGACCACGGGGTGGGATGCACCCGCTGCTCCAGCGGGTCGAAGCCACGAAGGAAGATGTAGTCGAACTTGCTGCGCCAGTCGGTGGTCGGCTCGCACGTACCCGCACCGGAGGGACCGCACTCGGGGTCCGCGTCCCTGGCCGTGCGCCACATCACGTCGAGTTCGGAGGCGTCCGGCACCGCGTTGAAGTCACCCAGAACGATCGTGCGGTCGTACCGGACAACCGCCTTGGCCAGTACCTCGGCTTGCTCCGCACGGACGGCTTCCTGCCTTCGCTGGGCCAAGTGGGTGTTGAACACCCGGACGCGCAGGCCGTCCACGAGCGTCGTGACGGCCATGTACCCACGGTACTCGGAACCGCCGTGGGGGTACTCCACGTTCACCTGGTCAGTCATCGGAGCGGCCGACAGGATGGCCTGGCCGAAGCCTCCCGGGCTCCATGGAAGTCCCCCGCACCGGCTCCAACTCGGCAGAACCGATCCGTACTCGACGTGGTAGACCAGTCCGTAGCGGTACCGCAGATAGTCCCGGATCCTGCGGACATCGCCGACGCACGCTTCTTGCAGGCCGACGACCTGAGGCGCGTACGTGGCGATCTCCGCCGCTCTGCCACCGTTCCGCCCGCCGCCCTTGCAGGGGTTGCAGATGTTCCAGGTCATGACACGGTTCGCCACGACCTCTTCGGGGGCATCGGCCGGAAGCGGCCCGGCCGTGTAGGCGCTGTTCGACACGCTGGGGCCGGCGAGCAGCAGGCAGGCCATGACCAGCGCGCCCGCAAGCCACCGCGCGCCTGTTCCGGTCACCTTCGACTCCTGGAAGTAGATTCACCACATCCACATGCGGGTCTCCCCGTACGAGCTTATGTGGCGCGGTGCGTGCGGCACGAGGCGCCTGGTGGCATCACACCGAAGGAAGCCTGGACCCACCACATCAAGGGCCGTCACCGGCTGACCCGTTGGCCCGCACCCGTCGCCCAGGGGCCGAGCTCGGCGCCGCGGGCGTGCGGTCACCGGCGCCCAGCGGGACGCCTTGGCCCGCTGCGGGCCACCGGGCCGATGAGCGGATTGGTCGTCCGCATGCCGTGCACGAGGTCCTCCGCGGCCGCCGCGCCGGTGCCCGCCTCCGGTTGCTGCGAGAACTCACAGGCCGGGCAGGCGCTCCGCTCCTACGAGAAACAGGGCCTGCTGACGCCCGATCGGTCCGCCCACGGCTACCAGGAGTACGCCGAAGCGGACGTGGGCGCGGTGACGAGGATCCGCGCGCTGCTGGCCGCCGGACTGCCCACCGCCACCATCCGCCAGGGTCAGCCCGTGCCTGCGCGAAGACGCCCTCCCGAGCCCCGCCTGCAGGGGAGTAGTCGAACGCCTACGCGGAGAGCGGGAACGGATCGATCGGTCCGCCGAGCGGCTGCTGGAGGCCCGTAACGCGCTCGATGACGTCATTCAGCGCGGAGTGAGGGCCGCGACGGCGGTCTCGACGAAAGCCTGAGTCCGGGCCGATTCCGCACCTGTCCGCCAGATCAGGGCGTACGCATTGCTCGAACGGGATTCCGATTCCACCACAGGCCCGGTGTGACGCCGGGCGTCACCTTGTCGGGGCCCGGGTTCGGGACGGTGCTGGTCATGCGCATTTCCTCCGCTCAGTGGTTTTCGAGTGCGGGCGGACTGGCCCACGAGCCGTAGCCCGGCGCCTTCGCGCCGGCCGGATGGGCGCCGATCGCCCGCCACAGCAGGCCCTCGGTGTAGGCGTCGGGCGAGACGACGAATGGAGGGACGCGGTCTTCGCTGTCCCCCGCGCGGCCTTCCCCGGCCTGCTGCCGTTCGGGGGCGGCCTGCCGTGGCAGGCTTTCCTCGGGCCGGCTGTCATCCGGTACGGCGGGCTTCGCTCCGCTGCGGCCGGGCGCCGTCCAGGCCGCCACGTCCACGCGTCCCGTCAGTTCGGGGCCGTACCAGACGCCGACGTACCAGAGCTTGATGATGCTCTTCACCACCGGATCGGCGGGGACGGCGGAGGGATCGGACGAGATCACCCTCTGGAGCACGTCCGGCCCTTCTTGAGCCACGACCGTTTCGTAGTACGCCTCCGCCTGTCCGGTTCCCCACAGGTCGAACTCGCTGAAGCCGGTGACAGTGGCAGAGAACTTCACGAATGCGCGCAGTTTCTCTTCTGTGGTCACTGTGTGCGCCACGGTGTTTCCTCCTCGGACGATCTAGAGCTCGAATGTCGGGCCGGCGTTGACTCCCCCGTGCCCGGTGAGCGGGTTACGGATGAGCCGGTTCATGCTGTCGCGAATGCGGAACATCTCCCAGACCGCCTTGAGCAGCAGGTCGGGCCGGCCGTTGTAAGCCAGGTTGATATGGGTCAGGAAGGTGGCGTAGGACCGGTTGAATTCCTCGGCCGCTGCCAGGATTTCTGGGTCTCCGGCGAGATCCGCCAGCTTGATGTCCGGCTTCACCGGATATGCGGCATCCCAGTCGACGTTCACATCCGGGCCGGAAGGGTTACCCGGTGTGTCACCCTTCTGGTAATACCGCCCCTTCTCCAGTTGCTGGAACCTGTAGTAGTGGGCGATCTCGTCCTGGCTGTCGAAGATGCCGCCGTGCAGCCCTTCGCCCTGCTCCGCTACGAGGGTGAGCGCCGCGACCGCGGTGTCGCGCCCCGTCACCTTGATCACATCGCCGCCACCCGAGTAGAAGTACTCGGGGGTCACCTGGCGAGCGGGATCACCGGTGAAGATCGTCGCACCCGCCTGCCGGGCCTCGTCCTCCAGGTGGTTGATTCCCCGGATGATCTCCTCGTAGAACTCACCGATGCTCAGGAAGCGCTGGGTGGGCTCACCAGGGACGAGACCGAGGACCGCGCCGGACTCCTCGAGTTCCGCCAGTTTCTCCGAAGGTGGCGCCGCCCCGTCGGACGCCAGTCCGAGGGCCGCCCAGTCCATCGGTACGAACCTGTCCTCCTCGTCGGCCGCCTGTGCGGGCTTCTCGATCTTCAGGAACGTGTCGAGGGCCTCGCGCGAGAACGGCCGGAGATGCACCTCGAAGTAGTCGGGACCGCACGGCAGGCGCGTCGGGTAGTTCGGTACGAAGCCGGGCTTGGTGAGGTCCGGAGTCCCGCCCACGGCGTTCATGACGTTGGCGACCAGGGTGAGGTGCAGCATCTCCTCGACGGCCACGACCCTGATGACGTGCCAGGCATCCGAGTTCTTCCCCGGGTGCAGCGAGTAGAGGGCGGTCAGGTAGGGCGGGAGCGTCGCATGCTCCAACTGGAGCCCCTTGTACAGGTACTCGCGCAGTTCCTCGACGGTCTTGATCTTGGAGTCCTGGGACGGCTCCGATTCCGAAACGGACATGTTCTCCCCATCGTGGGCGGTGGCGGCGGCCGGATTCGCCGGGCCGCGGGTCTGTCTGGCGGGCCTTCGCGGGCAGCCCTCAGCCGCGAACGGTGGCCGGGGCCTTCGCGGCGCGCAGATACCTGACGATGTGGGTCGAGCTGCGGAAGGCGAGCGCCGCCATGGTCAGGCTGATGTTGGAGGTACCGATCGAGGGCAAGCTGCCGGGCCCGACGAGGTAGAGGTTGTCGTGGTCCCACGACTGCTGGGTGTGGTCGACCACCGAGTTCGTCGGATCGGTGCCCATGATGTGGGTGCCCGCGAGGTGGTTGCCGCCCACGATGTTGTACCACCGGCCCTCGTGCTCGACGGCGCTGTAGCGGTCCTTGTCGTACGTGGTCCGCTCCTCGGCACCGAGCTTCGCGAAGATGTCGGTCGCGAGGCTGCGGGCGAACGCGGCACCCCGCATGGTGTACGGCGGAATCGTGAGCGACACGACCGGTTTCAGGTTGTCGAGGGCATCCCTGTACCGGTCGTCCACCGTGACGGTGTTGTTCTTGTCGGGCAGCAGGTCGATCATGAAGGCCAGCAGAAGCTGCCGGGAGATCTGGTTGCCGAGGGTCCGGCGCAGCTCCTTCCCGCGCAGGCCCCGCTCGTCGACGAGTTCGACCAGGTCCGTGTAGGGCGAGCCGGTCGCCCAGCCCCAGCCGTCGTTGTGGATGTCCACGCCGAATCCTGCCTGGGTGGCGCGGAACCGCCCGCCGCGCAGGTCGGTGATTCCGCTCGTGCAGGACGTGCCTCGCATCGTGCCGGCCGGCTCGGGCAGCAGGCCCCAGGACAGCAGGTACGCGTGGTCCATCAGGTTGCGGCCGATCAGCTTGCTGCGGCTCATGCGCTGCATGTCGGAGGCCAGCATGAGCCGGGCGTTCTCGATGGCGTGCGCGCAGAGAATGTAGACGGTGCCCTTGACCGTGTACGTCTCGTAGCTGCTGGATTCGAGCGACTGGTAGTTCTTGATGGTGATCCCGGTGACCCGGCGGTCCTCCTCGTTGACCTCGACCTTGGACGCGACCGCCTGCGTCAGGATCTTGACGTTTCCTTTGCGGAGCGCCTTGGTCAGGGTCTTTCCCGCGTGATACTTGGCCTGCACGGGGCAGAGCGGGACGCAGTTGGTGTTCCCCTGGCAGCGCTCGCCCTCTTCCACCTGGTTCGTGCTCACCGCGCCGACCGGGACGAAGCCCTTTCCCCCGTCGTAGGCGGCATTCGGCACGCCGTTGCGGGCCTGCGGAAAACTCCGCACCTGGAGGGTGTAGTCGTCGTCCGCCAGGTTGACCCGCATGCCGTCCACGCCTCGGGCGACCGTCTGGTCGAGATAGGACGGCGGCATGCGGTGCATCGGGAACACGTATCCCTTCGGGAAATGCATTCCCAGATACGCCTGGTCCTCGACTTCGGCGGCCACGCCCAGTTCGGCCTCGGCCTGCCGGTAATAGGGTTCCAGATCGTCGTAGCCGAGCGGCCAGTTCAGCCCCTGCCCGTACGTGGTCCGCAGGTTGAAGTCCTCGGGAAGCATGCGCAGCGCTTTCCCCTCCCAGTGCATGGAGGTGCCGCCGAGGACTCGGGTGAACGTGGTGTCCGAGCAGTACTTGTCCTCTTGCACGAGGTAGAAATCGTCTCGGGGAGTGCCCGGGTCCACCGGCATGGTGTCGGTGCTCCTGGGCATCCGGGCATTCGGGTTGAACGGGTACGGTGACTGGTTGTCCTTGATGACCGCGCCGTAGAACCGCGTCAGGTACGACTCGTACTCCGCGAGGTCCAGGTCCTTGCCGGGGCCGGCTTCGACGATCAGCACCTTGTAGCCGGACTGGCTCAGCTGCTCGGCGACGATGGAACCCGCCATGCCGCCGCCGACGATCACGGCATCCCATTCACCTCTCGCGGCCTCGGCTGCGCTGGTCTGCGTCGCAGCACCCAATGGGAAGATCACCGGGTCTGTTCCGCCGAAAGACGTCATTGATGCCCCTTGCCGTGTCTGGGGGTGACCTCACCCCGGTTTCGGGCCGAACAGCCCGGTGACATTCCCACCAGTCGCCGGAAGCGATTCGGCGCCCGCTGATGAGCCGATGAGGACTTCCCGCGGGCCTCAGGAGGGCCGCGTTCCGCGAGAGACCACACCTGAGACGCACACTGAATCCGCCGGGGATCGAGGGAAGGGCCTCGACACGAGGCTTGCATATGACGCGGTCATTCGCCCTGTCGCGGCTGGGATCTCGCCGGGAAACCCATCGATCGGGCGTAATCAGCGTTTCGATGTCAACTCAGGCAGTTGACAAGTCGGTTGAGCCTAAGAGCACTCTCCCCGGAGACTTCGTGCACTTGTCCATTCTTCAGCCGCTGACGTCTCCGGTCCTGCCGCGCCTCTCGCCTGCCGCGGCGGCCTGCGCGGGAGAATGGACGCGCCGGGACGACCGGAGGTGAGTGCCCGTCAGTTGCCCTTTGCAGGCGGGCGCGCGCCCCCTCTACATCACCGGAACATTGATGTACCGTCCACTCGCATGCGCATCCGACCAGTTCTCGCGTGGACCTCGGCCGTGACGGCCGCATTCGCGGTCGCGGCCGCAGCCGCAGCCGGACCTGTGACAGCGGCACCGGCCGGTCGCGCGTCCGTGACGCACGCGGCCCGCTGCCCTCAGCTCTCCGACGCTCTCGCCTGGTACGGCGGCAACAGAGCCCAGCTGCAGCGTGTGATCGACGAGCGCGGCTCCTGCCACGGCAGAGGCGGGCCGCGCCCCGTAGCGGCGTTCGACTGGGACAACACCATCACCAAGAACGACGTCACCGACGCCACCATCAGCTGGTCCCTGCGCCACGACAAGATCCTTCGGCCCGCCAGCTGGAAAGACACCAGCACATGGCTGACCAGCACCGCGAACAGGGCCCTCACCGATGCCTGCGGCACCGACGTGGCCGTGGGAACGCCCCTGCCCACCTCCACCAACGCCCGCTGCGCCGACGAGATCCTCCAGATCCGCGAGGACGGCAGAACGATGAGCGGCGCAGCGGCCTTCGCCGGGAAGTGGAACCACCGACGTACCGTCCCCCAGTACGCGTGGGTGCCACAGCTGTTCGCCGGACACACCGTCCCCGAACTGCGCGCGTACACCGAGGCCGCCCGTGCCGAGGCCCTTGCCGCGCCCGTCGGTGCGACCCGCACCGTCGGCACCCATGTGCTGCCCGCCTACGTCCGGTACTACCAACAGCAACGCGACCTGGTACGGACGCTCCAGAAGGCCGGATTCGACGTCTGGATCGTCTCGGCGGGTTCCGAACCGGTGACCGAGGTGTGGTCGCGCGGCATCGGAATCGACCGGGCGCACACCGTCGCCATCCGGTCCGTGCTCGACGCCAAGGGCCGCATCACGACCAGCAACGAGGGTTGCGGCGGTGTAGGCGTCACGAAGGGTGAGGCCATCCCATACATCGACGGCAAGCGTTGCTGGATCAACCAGGAGATCTACGGGATCCAGGGCCGCGCTGCCTGGAATCAGCAGGCCCCCCATCGGCGGATCACGCTCGGCGGCGGCGACGCCGACACCGACGTGACGTTCGTCGGCGATGCCACGGGCGCGCACCTGGTGCTCAACCGCAACAAGAACGAGGTGATGTGCCGTGCCTACGACAACGCCGACGGCCGCTGGGTCGTGAACCCCATGTTCATCGGGCCGCTGCCCCGCAGGACCACGGCCTATCCCTGCGCGACCGCCGCCTACACCAGGCCCGACGGAAGCCTCGGCCCCGTGCGGCGTGGCGACGGCAGCGTCGTCCCGGACCAGCGGGACTCGGTGTACTGATGCGGTGGAGCCGCCCCCGCTGACGGCTGTCACGGCCTGGCGGTGCGGCCGTCCGCCGAGAGGCCGTGCCGAATGCCGGAGGCTCCGCCGGGGCAGGGTTTCCCTGTCCCGGCGGAGCCCGGTGGGCCGGGCGGCACCTCAGCGGCACCCGGTCGGGACCGGTGCCACGTGCGATGCCCCTCGGCTCAGGCGAAGTTCACGTCGCTGCACCACATGTATGCCTGGTCGAGGTGCGATGCCTGCCAGATCACGAACAGGATGTGGTGTCCGGTGTATCCGGAGGTCTGAACGGGGAACGTGATGTCCTGCGCCGGCGCGTAGCGGCCGGTCTGCGTGATGAAGTCGAGGTTGCCCCAGCCCAGGGTCTGGGTCTTGGGGTCGAAGCCCTGCTTGCTCACGTAGACCTTGAAGTAGTCGGCACCGTGGGACGCCTGATCGCGCAGGTGCACCGAGAAGTCGTCGCCGACCGTGGTGGTCTTCCAGGCCCCGGGCTTGTCCAGACTCGCGTTCCGGGACAGGTTGTTGCTGCAGAGCGTGCCGTCCGGGGTCTTCGCCTCGAACTGGCCGCCGAGGCCGTCGCGCAGGGCGCTCATCCAGTTCCACATGGTGTCGGTGTTGGCCTGCCATGCCTGCCAGCACATGGGGTCCTGCGTCTGCATGGCCGGGTCCATGTGGTTGCTGCCCCACGTCTCCCAGCACCGGTACGCGCGGCTGGCGGGGTCGATGATCGTGCCGTGCGCCTGGGCCGGGGTCGACCAGGCCAGCGCGCCGACGACGGCGGCGAACAGCATGACGAGTGCCTGGAGGGGCCGGCGGAGGTGCGGCCTCGAACGTCCCGCTAACGGGGTCTTGTTGTACATGTGGGGGGAACTCCTTCCAGTGGCGAAGCTGTCATGGGAGCGCTCCCAACGGTACGACTTTCACGGGACATGTCAATGAACAAATCACGTCGGTCATCCCGGACGGCAAGGGCCGCCTTCCGGCTCTGCCCTCTTGCGGATCCGCGCCGGCACGGAAGACTGCCCTTCACCACCCGGTCCCCCCGGCCCCGGCAGCACCACACCGCACAGGCCGGCGCGGACCGGGTCGGACCGTCCACCGCCACTCCCCCGAGACGAGGTCTCATGAACCGGAACCGAGCCGCCGTCAGCGCCGTCGCCGTGGCCCTGTTATGCGCCGGCCTCTCCGCCGGCCCCGTAGCCGGCGCCTCCGCCGCCGTGCCCGCCACCGAGGCGAAGGCACGCGTCGGGGCCGACTGGGAGACGCAGTCGATCGTCTTCACCGCAGCCGCGGGACAGACCAACGACCTCAGCGTCTACCCGATGTACACGAGCGACGGGATCCGCCGGATCGGCTTCAGAGACGTGGTCCCGCTGGCACCCGGCGAGCACTGTGCGTACGCCGGGGCCGGGGACACCACCGGCGTCGTCTGCGAGCTGCCCGCCGACCGCGCGCGCCCCGACAGGATCGACGTCTTCCTCGGCGACGGCGACGACACGGTCGCCGCCTTCACCCCCGGAATGAACACGGTCAGCGGCGGCGCGGGCGACGACGAGCTGCACGCCCACACCGCCCGCACGGTCCTGGGCGACGCGGGGGACGACATGGTCATGGGGCCCGGGACCCTGTACGGCGGCGACGGCATGGACCACCTGATGGGCGACAGCGAGAACCAGCGGATGTGGGGTGGCCGGGGCGACGACATGATCGAGGGCTACGGCGGTGACGACACCGTGTACGCCGGCCCCGGCGACGACCACGTCATGGGCGGGGACGGCCGGGACATCGTCTTCGGCGGCTCGGGCGACGACGTGGTGCACGGTGAAGGGGGCGACGACTTCCTCTGCGGTGGCACCGGGAAGGACTCCCTCGACGGCGGGGACGGCCGCGACATCGTCCTTCCGTAGCCGCCGCTCTCCCCCACGGCGGCGGCGGACGCGTACGCCTTCGGCGAGGTGGTGTGCCAGGAGCGGGTGCCCGCTGGGGAGGGGAGGAACCGGAGTCCCTTTCCCTCCCCAGCGGCTGTTGCGCGCCCGATCCGCGGTGCGGCGGGTCGGGCGCGTGCGGCGGCGGGGCCGCCGCCGGACGCTCAGACCTGAAGCCCCGTGGCCTTCACGTCCTCGACCTTGCGGACCTTGATCTCCATGCGATTCACCTCCTCGTGGCTGGATGACCTGCCCCGGCCAGTGGTCTGGCCGGGTGGACCGGTACCCGCGGGGTCTCAGGTCCTCGTCGTGAGCCGCCGTGCGCGCTCACGGACCGAGAGGACCGCGGGAAGAACGAAGGGAGTCAGACAGACCGCGGTGCACAACAGCGCCCACCAGAACTGTCCGGTGGCGGGGCCCGTGCCGAGCCGGTCGGCGGCCCAGCGCAGCACCTCCCACGCGGAGGGCGCCAGGAACAGCCCCGCCCACACCAGGGTCAGCGCGGCCCCGAAGAACCGCACCCAGCGGAACCAGCGCCCGACCCGCGCATCGGCCGGATGCGCGTCGGCCAGCTCCGCCGCACCTGCGGCGTCCAGGCGCCCCACGGCTCGCCGGAGCATCAGCGTCGAGACCCGCCACAGGTCGCGGCAGCCCAGCGCGTTGACCAGCACCGCGTACAGGTCCGTGCGCAGGAAGACCATGCACTGCCACAGCATCGCGGTGAGCTTCACGTAGATCCAGGTGGCGAGAACCGCGTCGAGCGGATCCGGCGCTGCCCACGCCCCGGTGTCGATCAGCAGCCGCGCCACCAGCGGCACGGCGAGCAGCACCGCGTCGAGGGCGAGGCCGGCCAGCAGCGGCCCGTACCGCTTGCGTCTCGGGACGGTCCACAGCTGGGTCAGGTCGGTCTCGAAGACCAGCAGGAACCCCATGCGCCGGTCCATGCCGAATCTGGCCCCCAGGCCGAGGGCACGGGCCGCGAACCAGTGCCCCAGCTCATGGATCGCCGTGGCGACGGTGGCGAGCGGGATCAGGATCAGGCTGCCGAGGCCGATGTCGTCCACGACGAACGCGTCGGTGGCCGGATCGGGGAAGAGGCCGGGCCGGGACGCGAACACCGCGAGGGCGAGCACCGCGCACGCGGCGTAGCAGCTCCAGGCCACCCGCCCGAAGAAGGGCCGCGCGACCTCCTGGCGGACGCCGTCCAGCCACCGGCCGCCCTGCACGGGAGCCGAGCGGACCGGTGTGCCCTGCTGTCCCTCGTCGAGGAAGCCGAGCTCGCGCAGGGTCTCCACGAAGGACGGCACATCGACGGGCTGCCCGGCGAACTCCTCGGCCTCGGCGGCGGCTTCGGCGATCGTCGCCCCGCGCAGCAGCGCCTCGATGACCACACCGCCGACCTTCGGGATGGCGACGAACTGCCCCGTCCCCGGGTCACCCACCAGGACTTCGTCCTCCCCCTCGGGCACCAGGCTCAGCGGTCGCAGCCGCACGGTGGTCCGCGGCGGGCCGTCCAGCTCGCTCATACCGCGGCCGCCCGGGAGGGGGCCAGCGCGCACACCGGGCAGTCCGGCACGTCGGGAAACGGCACCCGGCCGGCCGCCAGGCCCTCCCTCAGGTCGAGCCGGATGCGGGCGCCGGCGGCCAGCGGCTCCTGGAACCCGGTGAGGTAGCGCAGGCCCTCCAGCGCGATCAGCGAGCCGATCTGCATCGCCACCGGGCCGATGAGCGGATTGGTCGTCCGCATGCCGTGCACGAGGTCCTCCGCGGCCGCCGCGCCGGTGCCCGCCTCCGGTTGCTGCGAGAACTCGCAGGCCAGGCAGGCGCTCCTCCCCGGGGCGACGGACATGTACGAGAGCAGCGTGCGGGTCGCGCCGCCGGCGACCAGGGGGACACCGGCCCGGACAGCGGCCTCGTTCACCCACAGGCCGGCGTCGGGATGGCCGTCCAGGCCGCCCACGATCAGATCGATCCCGTCGGTGAGGTCGGCGAGGTCCTCGGGGCCCGCGACCCAGCGGTCGACGGTGCGCACCTCGATCTCCGGGTCGTACGCCCGCACCCAGGCGGCGGCGCGCTCGACCTTCGAGCGTCCGACGTCCTCGTGCCGGTAGAGGAACTGGCGGGCGAAGTTGCGGGTCTCGACGCGGTCGTGGTCCAGCAGCGTCAGCCGGCCGACGCCGAGACCCGCCAGGCACTGCACCAGCGAGGAACCGCCGCCGCCCACACCGAGCACCAGGACGTGCGCGTCGCGCACCCGGCTCAGGAAGTCGGTGCGGTGCCGGTCGAGGTCCGAGAAGGTGCCGAAGAACGCCAGGTTGGAGAAGTGCCGTTCGTCCACCGCCGGATCACCGGTGAACCTGCCCTCGTCGCGTTCGACCAGCCCCAGACCCGCGAGCCCCTCCAGTCCGCCGTCGAGCTCCCGGCCGGTCACCTCGACCCCCCGGGCGGCGAGCGCCGCCCGCAGTCCGTCGACGCTGCGGGGCCCCTCGCGGAGCACGGAGAGAAGCGCCTCGACCTTCCCCTCGGGGTCCTCCAGAGTGATCGACTCACGGGGGTCGAAGACGACGATCAGGTCTTCCCCCACCGCTTGCCAGGTGCACTCCTTGAGCGCGACACGCATCAACCCACTCGCTTTCGGCCTCAGCGGACCCCGGACCCCCCAGGGCATGGCCGCAACTCTGCTGTCCGGCGCTGAACTTCCGCTTTGACGGCGCTTTGGGCCGGTGCCGGGAGAAGCCCGTCCGGCCCCGCGCCGCCGGTCGCTCAGTCCGTCGCCCGCAGCAGTTCGCGTACGGCGTCCGCGTCCGGGTGCTCGAGTTCGTCGAAGAGGGCGAGGGAGGACCGCCACGCCTCGCGCGCGCCCGCGGGGTCGCCGACGGTGCGCATGACCTCGCCGAGGCCGCGCAGCGCGACCGCTTCGCCGTACCGGTTGCCGAGCCGGTGGAACCCTTCCTGGCACCGGCGGAAGCAGTCGAGTGCTTCGGTGTACCGGCCCATGGCACGGCGGATGACGCCGAGGGTCTGCCAGGTGTACGCCTCACCGAGCGGACTGCCCTCCTCCCGGTGCAGTCGCAGCGCCTCCTCGCAGCAGGCGAGCGCCTTCTCGTGGTCGCCCAGATGGGTATGGCACCAGCCGAGATTGTTCAACGCGCCGCCCCACCCGGCCCGGTTGCCTGCCGCGCGCTCCAGTTCGAGCACCTGCTCGACGCAGCGGAGCGTGGCACGGTAGTCGCCCTGCTGCTCGTACGACCAGCCGAGCGCCCGCAACGTGTGGGCCTGGGCCGCCAGGTCGTTCAGCTCGCGCTGCAGCTCCAGTGCCCGCGACAGCTCGTCCCGGGCCTCCTCGTACCGCCCCAGCCGGATCGCGGCCCGGCCCGACTCGCAATGACACAGGGCCGTCCCGGCCCGGTCCTCCTGCCGCCGGGCCGCGGCGATGGCCGTGCGCTGGATGGCCGCCCAGTCGTGCCAGCGACCGCTGAGGTGAAGGAAGTCCCCCATGACGAGAGGCAGTTGCCAGGCGTGGTCGTCGAAGCCTGCCGGGCCCGCCGCTTCCGTGACCGCGAGCAGCGCGGCGTGCTCCGTCTCGAACCACGCCATCGCCTCCTCGTAGCCGTCCGGGTGGTGGGGCACGGAACCGGGCACCGGCGGCGACAGCGGCAGTTCGGCGCGGACCGGGGCGAGCCGCCGGCCCGCCGCGTGCGCGGTGTGCAGGAAGTGGTCGAACAGGCGGCGCAGCGCCTCGGTGCGTGACGCTTCGGATTCCTCGGTCGCCGCCAGCTCCGCCGCGTAGGCGCGCAGCAGGTCGTGGAAGGAGTACCGGCCGGGGTGGTGCTCGTCGATCAGATGGACGCGGGCCAGCGTGGTCAGCGCCGCCGCGGCCTGCCGGACCGACAGCCGGGCCAGTGCCGCTACGGCGGGCGTCGCGGCGTCCCGGCCGGGGTACAGCCCGAGCAGCCGGAACACCCTGGCCGTGCCGGCGTCCAGCCGGAGGTACGACCACGAGAAGACCGTCCGTACGCTGCTCACCCCCTCACCGGCGTCCAGGGCGTCCAACCTTCCTCTGGTGTCGCGCAGTTCGGACGCGACCGCGCTCAGCGCGAACCCGGGACGGCCGAGGGCACGTGCGGCGGTCACGGCGAGTGCCAACGGCAGCCGGGCGCACAGCTCGATCAGCTCGGCCACCGCCTCCGGCTCCGCGGCGACCCGGTCCGCGCCGAGGCGGGCGACGAGCAGTTCGTGCGCCTCGGCGCGCGGCAGCACGTCGAGGGAGACCAGCAGGGCGCCGTCGGTGACGGCGAGACCGGCCAGCCGGCCTCGGCCGGTGACGACCACGGCACAACCGGCACCGCCCGGCAGCAGGGGACGTACCTGGGCGGCGTCGGTGGCGTTGTCGAGGACGAACAGCAGCCGGCGGCCAGCGGTCTCGGTGCGCAGCAGCGCCGCCCGCGCCTCCAGTGGATCCGGGATCCGCTCCGGCGGCACCGACAGCGCCTCCAGGAATCCACGGATCGCCTCGCCGGGCGGCATGGGCCCGGCGGTGGAGTCGAATCCGCGCAGGTTCACGTACAGCTGGCCGTCCGGATAGTCCGGTGCCGCGCGGTGTGCCCAGTGCAGCGCCAGCGCCGTCTTTCCCGCGCCCGCCGTGCCGGTGATCGCCCGTACGGCCGGGCCCGTGCCGGTGGCCGCGTCACCGGGCGGCCCGTCCAGCATCCGCAACTCGGCCCGGCGTCCCGCGAACCCGCTGACGGCGGCGGGGAGTTGACGCGGTGGCGCCGGATCCCGTCCGGGGCGGGCCGGCCCCTTCGGCGGCCGGGGGCCGGGTGTGGGGGCGGCGAGTCCCGGATCGCCGCGCAGCATGCGCAGTTGCAGCTCGCGCAGCGGGGCGGACGGCTCGACGCTCAGCTCGTCGGCCAGCAGCCGGTGCACCTCCCGGTAGGCGTCGAGCGCCTCCGCCTGCCGCCCCGACCGGTACAGCGCCAGCATCAGCTGCTCCCAGAGCCCTTCCCGGAGCGGGTGCTCGCGCACGGACTGCCTCAGTTCCGGCACCAGTTCGGTATGCCGCCCGCAGGCCAGGTCCGCCTCGACACGGGCGTGGAGGACATCGAGCCGCTGCTCGTCCAGCCGTGCCGCCTCGGCTTCCACCACCGGCCCGGCCGGTACGTCGGCGAGCGCGGGGCCGTGCCAGAGCGCGAGCGCCTCGGCGAGCAGAGCCGCCGCGTGTTCCGCCTCGCCGGCCGCCAGGGCGGCACGGCCGGTTTCACCGAGCCGGGCGAAGGCGGTGGCGTCCAGATCGTCCGCGCCGTCGGGCACGACCTGGTAGCCCGGTGGCCGGGTGACGATCAACCGGCCTTGCGGGTCGGAGAGTTCGCGGCGCAGACGCAACACGTACTGCTGGATCAGGTTGGCGGCCGCCCTGGGTTCGCGCTCGCCCCACAGCTCCGTTGCCAGCCGGTCCGTCGGAACGGGGGTGCCGCGCCGCACCAGTAACGTGGCGAGCAGGGCCCGCGGCTTGGCGGCGGAGATCCCCCGCCAGTGGGTGCCGTCGAATATTTCGAGGGGGCCGAGGATACGAAAACGCATCCGGCCTCCCCCGTTCTCCGTACCTTGCGCATGCGATCTTGCCATCGGCCGACGCAGACCGCCACGTCGTCGCCGGATGCGATGCGGCTCCGCCAGTGATGGCGGCTGCGGAAGCTTCCCGAAGGCTCCGGCGGCGGTCCGTCCCCGTCGGGCCAGTGTCGCCAGCAACAGGGCTGCGCGGACCCGAGGAGGCCGGCGCGGGCGGCGGCCGAGCCGTCCCGTCGAACCGTTGCCAGGCCGCGCGCCACCCCGGGGGCAACGAGCGGTGGGACCGCGCGGGCGGCGCGGCCAGGCGCCACTGTCTCGGCCATGTCATGGGGTGTAAGGCCCGCCGAGCGAACAATCGGACAAACACCCTTGACACCACGGCCCCCTGATCACATAGTTCTCACCGCTGAGCGCAACGGCGTTGCGCTCAGCGCACCGGGACCAGCGACGAAAGGGACGAGGCCATGAACGAGGTGAACGGCGCGTCCGCCGGCGGCACCGCCCACGAAGCCGGCCAGGGCGGCGACGTGGACTTCCTGGCTCCGCCCCAGCCCGGCGTGCTGCAGGGAGCGGATCGCGCCCTGCTCGCCCTCCTGTCGTTCACCGAGCGGCGCCCCGAGTGGGGAGTGAGCGAGATGGCGCGCAGGCACGGCTGGGACAAGGCCGTCGCCCAGCGCATCCTCACCACGCTCGCCTCCCGCTCCTTCCTGACCTGCGACACCACCACCCGCCGCTACCGGCTCGGCCCCGCCGTGTCCCGGCTGGCGCGCGCCGGGGAGCACAGCGGTGTGCTGCCGTCACTGGTCCGGCCGATCCTCGCGGGGCTGCTGCGGGAGACCGGCGAGAGTGTCGTGCTGAACGTGCCGCAGGGCGCCGGATACCGGTGCGCCGCCGCCGTCGACGGCACCGGCCCGGTCCGCTACACCGCGATCGTCGGTGCCGTGATGCCCGGCCACGCCGGCGCTTCCGGCCACGCGATCTTCGCCCACTACTCCGAAGCGGAGATCCGCCGCCTGTTCGGAGCCACCCCGCTCCAACGTTTCAACGACCACACCGTCACCGGCCTCGACACCCTCCTGGCCCGGTACGCGGACGTTCGCTCCCGGGGGTACAGCGTCAGCCACGGAGAGTACGACGAGGCCGTCGCCGCCGTGGCCGCCCCCGTGTTCCAGGCCGGCGGCATCGCCGCCTCGCTCACCGTCATCGGGCCCGCTCACCGCGTCACCCGTGCCGTGGACCGCATCACCGAACTCGTTCTGGCCGGAGCCGAGGAGGCCACGGCCGCCTTCGGCTCCTGACCCGCCCGGCCCGGCGGCGCTGTCCGGCGGGCCACACATCCGTACGACGTGCATCGTGCCGGAGTACGCGGATCAGCGCTGCCCGCCCGAAAGTCCCTCCCCGCCCCGGGGCAGGGCCCACCCACCAAGGGGTGTTCCGTGTCGCATCACACCTCGCCGTCGGCCACCGCGCCGCCGCCCTCCGACGCCGGCCCCGCCGCCACATCCTCCGGCGCCGGCCACCCTCGCGTGCGCGAACCCGTCGTCTTCGTCGTCCTCGCCGTGCTGTCCGTCGTCGGCGCCGTCATCGGCGCGGACCTGGTAGCCAAGCTGGGGATCTCCGCCAACACCTCGGTCGTCGGCGCGCTGCTCGCCATGCTCATCGGCCGCATCCCGCTCGCCGGACTGCGCTCGATGCGCTCCGTGCACCGGCAGAACCTCGCCCAGAGCGCCATCTCCGCCGCCACCTTCGCCTCCGCCAACGCGCTGCTCACCTCGATCGCGGTGCCGTACGTCTTCGGACGCGAGGACCTGGTGTGGCCGATGCTGGCCGGTTCCTTCGTGGGCCTGCTCATCGACACCTGGGTGCTCTACCGCTCCTTCGGTTCCCGGCTGCTGCCCGCCGACGCGGCCTGGCCGCCCGGGCAGGCCGCCGCCGAGACGATCAAGGCCGGTGACAGGGGCGGGAAGCGGGCCCTGGTGCTCGGCGCGGGCACGCTCGTCGGGCTGGGCGGCACCCTGTTCAGCCTGCCGCTGTCCGCCGCCGGTGTCGCCTTCCTCGGAAACGTCTGGGCGCTGCTCATGTTCGGCGTGGGGCTCGGTCTGCGCGAGTTCAGCCCCGATCTGTTCCACACCGACCTCGGCGCCGGGTACGTACCGCACGGTGTGATGGTCGGCGCGGGCGTCGTCGCCCTCGGCCAGGCGGTCGTGCTGCTGGTCCGCCGCCGCTCGGAGCGGCAGCCCGCCACCGCGACCCCTGCGGGACACGACGAGACGGCCTCGTACACCGTTGACGAGAAGGCACTGCGCCGCTCGCTCGTACGCGGCTACGCCCTGTTCGTCGCCGGAGCCGTGCTGCTCGCCGTCCTCGGTGGGCTGATCGGTGACATGAGTCCGCTGGGCCTGCTCGGCTGGGTGCTGTTCGCCGCGTTCGCCGCGCTCGTGCACGAGCTGATCGTCGGGCTCGCCGCGATGCAGTCCGGCTGGTTCCCGTCGTTCGCCGTCACCCTGATCTTCCTGGTCCTGGGGCTGCTCATCGGCATCCCGTCGGTGCCGCTCGCGCTGCTGGTCGGTTACGTGTCGGCCACCGGCCCCGCCTTCGCGGACATGGGCTACGACCTGAAGGCCGGATGGCTGCTGCGCCGCGAGCACCGGCCCTGGGACCCGTACGAGCGGGAGGGGCGCCGTGAGCAGTTCCGCGCCGCCCTCATCGGCTTCGCCGCGGCCCTCGTCGTGGTGGCCGTCCTGTGGCAGTCGTACTTCAGGCAGGGGCTGATCCCGCCCGTCGCCAAGGTCTACGCCGACACCGTGAAGAACGGCCTGGGCGAGCCGGGTGTGCTGCGCACCCTGCTGCTGTGGGCCATCCCCGGCGCCGCCATCCAGCTGATCGGCGGCACCAAGCGGCAGATGGGCGTCATGCTCGCCACCGGCCTGCTGATCCTCACCCCGAACGCCTGCTGGATGGTCCTCGCCGCGCTCGCCGTACGCGTCGGCTACCGCAAGTGGCGCGGCCCCGCCGCCGACGAGGAACTGAACCTGGTCGGCGCCGGCCTCATCGCGGGCAGCTCCCTGGGCGACTCCGCCCAGATCATCAAGGCGAGCTGACCCCGCCCCCTCGACCACCTTCGCTCACCCGCACCACCGCAAGGAGAAGATCCATGGAGATGTTCAGCCGGCTCGAACCCCGGTCCGAGTACCTGAGCTACGAACTCGCCCTCGCCGCTCGCAAGCTCGTCGAGCAGGTCATGCTCGTCAAGCCCGGCGAGCACGTCGTCCTCACCGGCGACACCAGCAGCGACCGCCGGGTCGTGGACGCCACCGCCCAGGCCGTCGCGGCCGCCGGGGCGCACCCCGTCGTCGTCTGGTACGAGACGATGCCCAGCTCGTCCATGGAGCCGCCGCGCCCCGTCGCCGGCGCCATAGCCGACGCCGACGTGTGGATCGAGTTCGCCGTCTCGTACGTGATGCACTCCGACGCGTTCCGCCGCGCGATGGCGAACGGCTGCCGCTACACCAACCTCACCGCGATGGACGTGCACATGCTCGTCGCAACGGTCGGCCGCCCCGACTTCAAGGGCGTCATCAAGCTCGGCAAGGCGCTGGTCCGCCTCCTGGAGCAGGCGGACGAGGTCCGCATCACCTCCGCCAACGGCACCGACATCACCGGTCGCAACGGCGACCGCCCCATCAATCTGCGGGGCAAGCCCGCCGAGAATCCCGGCGAGACCGTCATGCTCTCCGGCCAGATCTCCTGGAACCCGCTGGAGGAGACCCAGGACGGCGTCCTCGTCTTCGACGGCGCCCTGTGGCCGCCGGACCAGCTCGGTCTGCTGCGCACCCCGGTCCGCTGCACCGTCGAGAAGGGCGTCGTCACGAAGATCGACGGCGAGGGTCAGGACGCGGAGATCTTCCGCCGCTGGATGGAGTCCTGGGACGACCCGAACATGTTCCGCGTCGCCCACTGGTCCCTCGGGTTCAACCCGGGTGTGCCCGCGCCGACCGGCCGCATCGTCGAGGACGAGCGCGTCTTCGGCTGCGTGGAGCTCGGCATCGGCACCAAGGGCGCCTGGATCGGCGGCGAACCGTGGGTCTCCGCCGCCCACACCGACGGCTCGATCCTCGGCCCGTCCATCTTCCTCGACGGCGAGTGCATCGAGAAGGACGGCGTGTACGTGCACCCGGAGCTGGTCGAGATCTGCCGCGAGCTGGGCGTCGCCGGCTACTGACCGACGACCGCGCACCCGCCCCCGTTCACCCCGCCCCAGGAGCCGGACTTGACCGACGACCAGATCACGTACCGCCACGGCGGCCTCGTCTGCACCGACCACACCCTCGATGTACCGCTCGACCATGCCCGGCCCGGCGGGCCCGGCATCTCCGTCTTCGCACGGGAGGTCGTCGCCGAGGGCATGGAGCGCCGTGAGCTGCCGCGGCTGCTCTGGCTCCAGGGCGGGCCGGGCGGGCGCGCGGAGCGGCCCAACGCGGCGGGCGCCTGGCTGCGCCGCGCGCTGAAGGAGTTCCGCGTCGTCCTCCTCGACCAGCGCGGCACCGGCCGCTCCACCCCGGCTGACCGCACCACACTGGCCGGCCGGGCCGATGCCGCGCAGTACCTCGCCTATTTCCGGGCCGATTCGATCGTCCGCGACGCGGAACTGCTGCGCCGCCGGATGCAGGGCGACCGGCCCTGGACGGTCCTGGGCCAGAGCTTCGGCGGCTTCGCGACGCTCACCTATCTCGGCCTCGCCCCCGAGGGCCTCGACCGGGCCCTGATCACCGGTGGCCTGCCCACTCTCACCGGTCACGCCGATGACGTGTACCGCGCGGCGTACCGGCGTACGCTCGCCGCCAATGCCCGGTACTTCGAACGCTACCCGCTCGACCGTGCCCTGGCCGGGCGCGTCGCGGCGCACCTGGCGGACCACGATGTCCGTATGCCGTCGGGCGAGCGCCTGTCGGTACGGCGGTTCCAGACGCTGGGGATCACGTTCGGCACGGCGTCCGCCTTCGACTCCCTGCATTATCTGCTGGAGTGCGCCTTCGTCCCCGGGCGGGGCGGGCCGGTCCTCTCCGACACGTTCCTGCGGGGCGTCGACTCCGTCGTCTCCCTGGCGCCGCGTCCGCTGTACGCGGTCCTGCACGAGGCGATCTACGCGCAGGGCGGCCGTCCCACGGCATGGTCCGCCCACCGGGTCCGGGCGGAGTTCCCCGAGTTCGACGCCTCCGCGGGCGGGCCGCTGCACTTCACGGGCGAGATGATGTACCCCTGGATGTTCGAGGAGGATCCGGCCCTCGTCCCCCTGAAGGCGACCGCGGACGCGCTCGCCCACCGCACCGACTGGCCCGCCCTCTACGACCTCGACCGGCTCGCGGCCAACACGGTGCCGGTCGCCGCGGCGGTGTACCGCCAGGACATGTACGTCGACCACGACCATGCCCTGACCACGGCGTCCCGGGTCCGCGGCCTGCGGACGTGGGTCTCCGAGACCCATCTGCACGACGGGGTGAAGGCCGACCCGGGGGTCCTGGACCGCCTGCTGTCCCTGTCCTAATGCCGCGTCAGCCAAGGTGCGTGCAGGGCGTCGCGACGGGGCGAACCTTGGCTGACGCGGCACCAGGCAAGCCGCCGGATGCGGAACGAGCCCTCGACGGCGAAGTCGGGGGCTCGTCCGCGGCCGGGGACGGGACGCGGCCCGTCATCGCCTGCGGGCCCAGCAGCACGTTCCCCGAGGCGTCGGGGCCACCTTGCCGAGCGTCCGAGGGCCGGCCGGACCGAGGGCCGTACTCTCGTGAGCACTACACCTGTCCAGCTCCGTGTCCTTTCTCTATCGTGGAATACGGCCACGGGGGCGCGCTGGGTTGCGGAGGCCGCCTCATCTCACGGGGGAGGGACGGCGTGAGCGAGTCGAGCGACGACGACGACAGCACAGGCATCCTGATCGCACTCGGCATGACGGCCGGACTGTCCTTGGTCTGGGCCTTCATCATCAAGGACCAAGCGGAGCTGATGACTTGGGGTGCCTTGGTGATGGGCGGAGTCACCGGTCTGGTCGCCGGAAGCCACAGCAACCACAGCCAGTCGGTGGCCGTCACCTGCGCCGTCGCCACTCCGCTGGGCACCTATCTGGGCACGCTTCTGGGCCTCTGCCTCATCGCCGTCGCTCCCTACGGAGGTGACTTCAGCGACGCCTGGCACCTCTTCGCCAACGACACCGGCCAGGCGGCGCACCTGTTCAAGGCCGAGGCCCAGGACCGCGACTGGTTCTTTCTGTTCCTCTCGGTGCCGGTGGGGTACGGAGCGGCCATGCTCGACGACTGACAGTGATGATGTTCGTGGTGACGCCGCCGGTGGGTCTGACCCTCCGACTGACTGACGTCTCGACTGTCCTGTTTGGGATTTGTCGGCCCGCCGGCCGTCACCACGCACGCGGCCGGACGGGCGTTTGTGACTTCATAGGAGCTTGGTCCAGAAGCCCCGTCACTGTCTTGTCCACCCGCCCGACCGGCACGTGCCGCCCTCGCAACGGACACGCCACAAGGACGGACATGACCAGCATGACGCACGACGGCCCGGAGATCACCGGCGGAGTCGACACCCACGGCCTGACCCATCATGCCGCGGTGATCGACTCCATCGGCCGGCATCTGGCCGACCGGGAGTTCCGCCCTGTACGCCGAGGCCGCCGGGTTGTGGACGCAGGTCGCCGCACTCCTTGCGGCGGCCGGGCGGACCGGCGACGCGACGCGGCTCTCGGAGGCCGGGACGGTTCTCCGCGAGCTCGCGCGCGTCGAACACGAGGCGATGCGGGCCCTCAGCGCACTCGGCCGGACAGGCCTTAGGTGAGACTGAAGAAGAGGGTGTCCTGGGTGTACCAGTCGACCTTCTTCGTGGCGTACTCCCACTCGTCGTGCTCCTGCTCGAGCTTCTCGATCAGCTCTCGCACGTCGTACCGGAAGTCAGCGGGTATCTCGTCCAGGACGGCGCCGTACGCCTCGGCGGCGGGCTTGGCTGCGGCGAGCGGCAGATGGCCGATGGCGGGATAGCCGTCGACCGAGTGCGGAACGAACGGGAAGCCGCGGGGCAGCCCGCCATAGAGGAAGCCGTGGGGCAACAGCTCGGCGGGGACGCCGACGCGTCGCATCTGGTCGTCGACCAGCCCGAAGAACGTCGAGGGCTTCGAGTAGGTGCCCAGCTGCATCGGGTCGGATGCGTTGTGGTCGATGATGTGCTGCAAGGCGCTGACGTAGGCGTTGCCCGCGTACTCGGCGTCCGAGTCGGTGCGTCCGGCGATCAGGTGATCGAGGGCGTGAACGACGGACAGGCCCCAGTCGACGCCCTGGTGGTCAAGGTCGTCCTGGTGGGCCTGCGCGGCCTCGCGCATCGCGTCGAGGCGGCGTCGTTGATCGGCGTTCAGATCGCCCTCGGCGCCCAGAAAGGCGAGGACGTCGGCCTTGTCGGCAGTGGAGTACGCGATGTTGTGACTCATGACCGCCATCATGCCAACCGGCACTGACAACCTCTGGGGTGCAGGTCGCGGGCCTGGCGTCCCGTC
The DNA here is from genome assembly GCF_049844595.1 of Streptomyces sp. DT224. Classification (NCBI taxonomy): domain Bacteria; kingdom Bacillati; phylum Actinomycetota; class Actinomycetes; order Kitasatosporales; family Streptomycetaceae; genus Streptomyces; species Streptomyces sp. DT224. Next base: position 554,594 of record NZ_JBNCLI010000004.1, on the reverse strand, counting down.
GAACCGGGAGGCCTGGCCCGCGAGCTCGGCAACGGGTCGTCAGCTGGTCCAGAGGACCGGGCTGTCGCTGTACGCGTCGCCCTCCTCGAACGCGGCGACCGCGATGGGATCGGTCTTCGTGGCGCTGAGCGAGCAGGTCTCGTACGAGGCGCCCTTGGTGGTGAAGTCGCGGGGGGCCGTCTCGCTGTCGCACTTGCCCGGGAGGTCACCGATCAGGATGACGCCCGTGGGGGCGCCGCCCGCCAGCTTGCCGCGCAGCCTCAGCGACGAGTAGGAGAGGTCGGTACCGCCGACGTTCTCCACCTTCATGCGGATGTAGTAGGGCGTCATGCCCTTGGCCTTCTCACCGAAGGGGGCCATGTCGGCCTCGGTACCCTTCTCGATCGCCGTGACGGTCACGGCGACCGTGCCCTTCTTGGAGGTTCCGTACGTGAACGGCAGGACCGCACGGTCACCGACCTTGAGCTTCGTCCCCGGTGCGGTGACGTCACCGCTGGGCACGGCGGAAGCGTCGTCGCTCGGCTCCGCGGAGGGGCTTTCGCTGCTCGGGGCGGACGAGGCCGGGGCGGAGGCCGAGGGCGATTCCTGCCCCGTTGCCTCGTCCTCGCCGTCATTGCAGGCCGTGAGCCCGAGGCCCAGGGCGGTGAGGGCAACTGCGAAGACAATGCGTCCCTTGCGTATCATTTTGACCTAACTCGCGGTAAGGGCTGCGCTGTACGACAGCCGGAGTGTTCAACAACCGGACCGCGCGTCCGGGTGTGCCGGGCGTCACGGCGAGGGCAGCGCGTCAATGCGGCGCGCCGCGATGCCCCACTCACACTGGACCAGGAATGACACAGACGTGTCGCAGGGGCGGCACAGCCACGCGACGACGGTTCACCGTCACTGTGTGTGCACATGGCGGTGACCCGGCCCCCGCTGTGCGGCCCCCTGCGACGACGCCGCCCACCCTGTCGGAGGCGGCTTGTACGCTGCTCCTCTTCGATGGGCATCAGTTCGGGCGCGGGCACGGGGGCGGGCGTCCGGGGGCGGGACGCGGGGTCTTCCATGAGTGGCGCACATCCGATACCGAGACGCACACCGGGCTTCTCCATCGGCGCGCGCATCATCGCGGTCCTCGTCCTCACCGTGATCGGAGCCGTCGGCCCCTGGCTCCAGCGCGACGTCCACCACCAGAACGCGGAGCCGCGGACGGAGTTCACCGCGACCAACCCGCCCGCCGGCCTCCCCGCCGCGCTCACCACCGGTCAGCACCTCCGCTGGTCCCGCTGCGCCTCGCCGCCCAGCGCCCGCGGGGACTACGACTGCGCCGCCATGAAGGCCCCCCTCGACTACCGGAAACCGGACGGCCGGACGATCGACGTCGCGCTGATACGCCTCAAGGCCACCGGGCCGAACGACCTGCGCATCGGTTCCCTCGTCCTCAACTTCGGTGGTCCCGGCGCCTCCGGGGTGAGCGGGCTGCCCTCGTTCCGCAACCAGTACGAGCCACTGCTCGACCGCTACGACCTGGTCTCCTTCGACCCGCGCGGCGTGGGCGCGACCATCCCCGTGCGCTGCGGGAAGACCGCGGACGATCCCGGATACGAGGGGGCCGACGCCTGCGCCGAGCACTCCGGAGCGATCCTCCCGTACATCGGCACCTCGCACACCGCGCGCGATCTCGACCTGCTGCGCTACCTCCTCGGCGACGAGCGGCTGCACTACTTCGGCGTCTCGTACGGCACCGAGCTCGGCGCGGTCTACGCCCACCTGTACCCGTCGCACGTCGGGAGGCTCGTCCTCGAAGCGTCGGTCGATCCGACCGAGGACCTCGACGAGGAGCAGGTGTCGCAGGTCAAGGCGGTCCAGGCGGCTTTCGACCGGTTCGCCGGGCACTGCGCGGCCCGTATCCGCGGCTGCCCGACCGGCGACGGGCCCGAGGAGGCCGCCCGCCGCATGGCACGCCTGGCCGCCCGCCTGGAGAAGAATCCCGCGCCGGCCGGCGGCGGAAGGACGCTGGACGCCGACGACCTCGCGTACGCCGTCGCCGACCACCTCGACCGCGGCACGGACGGCTGGCCGTCACTCGCCAAGGCCCTCACCGCGCTGATCGAGCACAACGACGGCCGGCCGCTGGCCAAGGGCTCGGACGACATCGGCTCGGCCGACCGGGCGGGGACCCCGCACGACGACAGCCGCGCCGCCCGGACCGCGATCACCTGCGCGGACTCCAGCCTGCGTCCCGGCTTCGAGCGCCTCGACAGGGACGCGGCACGCGTCGAGGCGGCCTCGCCCGTCTTCGGCGCGGCCTGGTCCAGCGGTGTCTACCTCTGCTACGACTGGCCGTTCGACGGCGAGCGGATCACCCCGCGAGTGAACGCCGATGGTGCGGCACTCGTCCTGGTGGTCGGCGGCACCGGTGACCCGATCACCCCGTACGCCGGGGCTCGCCGCATGGCCCGCGCCCTGGGCGACGGTGTGGGCGTGCTCCTGACGGCCGAGGAGGAGGGCCACGGGACGTACCCGCGCAACCGTTGTGTCACGGAGGCGGTCGACCGGTACCTCCGCGCGGGCCGCGCCCCGGCCCCTGGGACGGTGTGCCGGGGGGACATGTCCTGAGGCTGTGCCGAACGTCCCGCCTGTCCGGCCTCAGGCGTGTCCGCGGGATTCAGCGGAGAGGGCGTACGTCCGTACGCGCGCCAGCCGCAAGCGCGGGCCCCGGGCCGTCCGCAATCCCCCGCAGGGGTGACCCGCCCTGATCGAACGAGTTTCAGCGGCGACACCCCAGAGGGCCCACGGCCTGAACCCTGCATACGAACTTGCGTTCACCACATGCCCTCCGATCGGGCCGTTACGGGACCGGATCCACCGCGTTTTTAGAGCATCAGTGCCACATCGACGCCCAGACGGAGGAACGCCATGTATCCCGCCCCTTCCCCCTCTCAGCAGCCTCCCGGAATCGAACAGCGACACTCCGCGAACGCCGGCGGCGTCGACGGCACCCGCGCCTCGGAACACCCGTCCGCGGGGTGGGCGGCATGAGTGAGCCCGCCGATGTACCGGCCGACAGCGTTCCGGGACCGCGCACCACCCCCCTGACGCCCGCACCGTCCGATCCTTCGCCCGAGCCGCAGATGCGCTACGTCGACCTCACGGGCAGCCGCGAGGCGGCCGGCCGGTCGATCCGCATGCGCGACATGGCCCGCCGTCTGCCGCAGCTGGTGCGCCGCTCACTGGCCCTGGCATGGCGGGTCGACCGGCGGGCGACGGTCGGCCTCCTGCTGTGCCAGCTGGTGACCGGGGTGATGCAGGCCCTGGGTCTGGTCGCCATCGCCGGCACCCTGACGGCTCTGCTGCGCGACGGGGACGTCTACCACCGCCTCCTCGACGCGTGGCCGTCCGTCGCCCTGCTCGCCGGGGCGGCCGGGGTGCGCGCGCTCCTCGGCATCACCGTCAACTGGCTCTCCGCGCGGCTGGGTCCGCTGATGTCCCGCGAGGCCGAGCAGATGCTGCTCACCGGTTGCGCCGAAGTCGAGTTGTGCGCGTACGACGACCCCGACTTCAACCGCGACCGCGAGGCCGCCGACCGCGGCGCCCAGGTCACCGGTGACCTGATCAACGAGGGGCAGGACCTGATCGCCTCGGCCGCCGCCTTCCTCGCCGGGGCCGTCGTGCTCGCCGGTGTGCACTGGGTGCTGCTCCCCCTCCTCGTCGCCGCCAGCCTCCCGCAGGCCGTGGCCCAGGTCAGCGCCGCACGCGTCCGCTACCTGGCCAACCTCCGCAGCAACGGCGACAACCGGATGCTGTCCGTGCTGCGGTGGCACATCTACACCAAGGACGCCGCCGACCAGATCCGCGCCGGCACCATGGCCGACTTCCTGTCCGGCCGGTACCGGCACACCGTCGCCCGCATCAACCGCGAGGACCGGGCCGCTGCCGACCAGGGCGCGAGAATGTCGCTGGTCGGCGCGGTGTGCGGGGGTCTGGGGTCGGCGGTGGTGTGGGCGGCGGTCGTGTGGCTGCTCGCGACCGGCCGGATCAGCGTCGGCCGGGCCGGCACGGCCGTCTTCGCCCTGCAGACGGTCGGCATGTCGGTCCGCGGCCTGGTGGCCGTCGGGGCGCGGGCCGTCCGGACGGGGCTGTACATGGACGACTGGACCGGCTTCCTCGACAAGGCAGGCGGCTTCCGCATGCGCCGGGGCACGCACCAGCCCGCGCCGCCGGAGACGATCGAGGTCGCATCGGTGACCCACCGCTACGCGGGCAAGGACCACGACGCCCTGTCCGACGTGTCCCTCACCCTGCGCCGGGGCGAGGTCACCGCGCTGGTGGGCTTCAACGGCTCCGGCAAGTCGACGCTGTCCAAGCTGGTCAGCGGCCTCTACCTGCCCACGGACGGGCAGGTGCTGTGGGACGGCGTCCCCACCGGTGACGCCGACCCGCAGGCTCTGTGGCGGCAAGTCGCCCTCGTACCGCAGGATTACGCGCACTGGCCGCTGACCGTGCGCGAGAACGTGACCCAGGGGCAGCCCACCGCCCGTGGCGACGCGGCGGTCCGTGAGGCCTGCGAGGCGGCCGACGCCGACGAGGTCGTCGACACGCTCGGCGCGGGCCTGGACACCCTGCTGGCCCGCGAATGGCTCAACGGCGAGGAACTCAGCGGCGGCCAGTGGCAGCGCATCGCCCTGGCGAGGGCGTTCTTCCGCCGGGCCGGGCTGCTGGTCCTCGACGAGCCGACGGCCAACCTGGACCCGCGTGCCGAGTTCCGCATCTTCCAGCGGCTTCGATCCCTGGCCCGGGACCGGGCGGTGCTCCTCGTGACCCATCGCATCGCGAACGTGGCCGTCGCCGACCGCATCGTCGTTCTCGACGCGGGCCGCGTCGTCCAGGAGGGCACCTACGCCGAGCTCTGCGAACAGCCCGGACTGTTCCGGGAGTTGCTGGCGTACCAGATCACGTCCGAGCCGGACGACGACAAGCACGAGGCCCCCGCGTGAGCCATCCCGGCCTCCCCGTACCCCTGCCGCCGCCCCGAGAGGGAATGACATGCCGCTCACCCGCTCCGACATCCGCACCACCACCGAGGCGTATCTGGCCCACCACCCGCACGAGTGGGAAGCCCTCGCCGGGCTGTTGTCGCTCCTCGACGGCGTCGACGACCCGGCCGACCGTGCGACGCTCCCCGCCCACATCACGTGCAGCGCTGTCGTCATCGACCGCCGGTCCCGGGTGCTGCACATCCGGCACCGGGCCTCCGGCGGACTCCTGCTCACCCCCGGCGGCCACACCGAGTCCGGCGACCGCAGCCTGCTCGTCGCCGCGTTGCGCGAGCTCACGGAGGAGACCGGCATCCCGCCGGACGCCGTGTGCCTGACCCGGCAGTTGCTCGGCTCCCCCGTCGACATCGACGTTCACGACATCGACGCCCGCCCCGCGAAGGGCGAACCGGCCCACCGGCACTACGACTTCCGCTACGTGTTCCACCTCGCCGACGCGGAGCCGCCGGCGATCACCCTCCAGGACGAGGAGGTGTCGGGCGCGCAGTGGCTCCCCCTGGCGGAGGTCAGGTCACCGGCCCTGCGTACGAAGCTCCTCCACGCGCGACTGGACGGGCGGCCCGAGCCCGTGAACGCCTCCGCGATCATCCACGACGGCCACGGCCGGTACCTGCTGCACCTGCGGGACGCGAACAAGCCGTGGATCTGGGAGCCGGGGTGCTGGTCGCTGCTCGGCGGTGGCCGGGAGCCACAGGACCGCACGCTGCTCGACACGGTCGGCCGGGAGTTGCGCGAGGAGGCCGGCCTGACGGTCGGCGGCCTGGAGCCGTACGCGGTCGAATGCGTCACGGGCACGGACGGGACCCGGGTGCCGGTCCAGGTGTTCACCGGCCGCTGGAACGGTGACCCGGCCCGTCTGCCGCTCACCGAGGGGGTGATGGTCGCCTGGGTGCGGCCCGAGAAGTTCCCGTACATGACGATGCTGCCCTCGACCCGGGCACTCCTGGAACGGCACGCCGCCCAGCACGACGCGCCCGCCGCCGGGGCCCGGGCATCGGGGGCGTTTCCCCACGTCGTCGCCGTCCACCTCTACCTGGAGCGCGACGGCCAGGTCCTGCTGGGACTGCGGCACCCCGACCCGGCGTACGCGGGCGGCTCCTGGCACATGCCCGCGGGCCACTGCGCGGCGGAGGCGGCCACGGCCTGCCTGGTCAGGGAGGCGTACGAGCAAGCTGGGCTGGTGATCGACCCGGCGGATGCCGAACTCGTCCACACCGTGCACACGGCCGGCCGGCCGGGCGACGGTCCCGGGATCGGTCTGTTCTTCCGCGCACGGCGCTGGGAGGGCACGCCCGAGCTGAAGGAGCCGGGCAAGTGCGTCACCTGGCAGTGGTGGAACGCCAAGGACCTGCCCGAGCCGCTGGCCCCCTGCACACGCGCCGCGATCGAGGGCATCCGGCACGGACGGGTCTACACGGAGCTGGGGTGGGCGCGTTGACCAGCACTGACGCCTGCGGCGCGCCGGTGGACGCGCACCTGCCGGCCGTCCGGGACGGGGACCGGGGGCCGGAGGTGCTGCTGTCCCGGCGGGCCGGTGACGCGTACGCGACCGGCCTGTGGCACGCGCCGTCGGGCCGTGTGGAGAACGAGACCATGATCGACGCCGTCGTACGCGAGACGTGTGAGGAGACCGGTCTCTTCGTGCGGCTGTCCGACAAGCGGTTCGGTCGCCCCGGTCTCCTGGCCGCCGTCACGGACGGCTACGGACGCCCGATCACGCGCGAGGAAGAGGCCCAACTCGGCGTCCTGTCCGACCTCGACGCCGTCTCCGGAATCTCCTACGGTGCCGCACACGGCGACCCCGAACCGGTGGAACGCGGCCGGCGCACGCTGTCCCGGCTCTGCGCCGACCACCACAGCACCCCACGAGGAGCGACACGTTGACATACACCACGCGCGGTCAGTGGGAAGCGCACTTCAGTGAGGGGCGGGGGTTCCGGCAGGTGGGTGAGCGCGAGCGGGAGCTGCTCGCCGAGCACACTCCTCCCCCGTCCGGCGGCGGGCGGGCGCTCGATGTGGGGTGCGGAACCGGCGAGTTGGCCGCCTGCCTCGCCTCGCTCGGTTACACCGTGGATGCCGTCGACTTCGCCGACGCCGCGATCGCCCGTGCGCGCGCGGAGCACGCCGATACCGAGAGCGTGCGGTGGCTGCGCCTGGACATCGAGCGCGACGACCCGGCCCCGCTGCACGCGGAAGGGTACGACTTGGTCGCGATGCGCCTGGTGTACCCCTTCCTCAAGGACAGGGGCCGTCTTGTGCGTGTTCTGGGCGAGCGGTTACGGGACGGCGGCGCTCTCGTCATCATCACCCCGGTGGCGCGGAACACGCCTGATGAGCGGCGCGGCATCGCCTTGGACGAGGACGAGATCGCGCTTCTCGCCGCCGGCTGGGAGGCCGTGGAGCGGCTGGACGCGAACGGGATGGCCTTCCTGGTCCTGCGCGGCTTCCGCCCTGCCGGCACCCGGGCCGTCGAGAAGGGGCGGCCCGCCCCCCACGCCCTGACCGGTGCGCTCGCCGTCGTCACCGACGCCGCCGGCAGGGTCCTGCTCGGCCGGTCGCGGCGCGGGATGCTCGAACTTCCCGGTGGCAAGACCTGCGGCCCGGAAGGCTTCGCCGAGGCCGCTGTGCGCGAACTCGCCGAAGAGACGGGCCTGGTGGCCGATCCGGCGGACGCGTACGTGGTGACGATGCTGGTGGACCACAGCCACGGCATCCCGCGGCTCACGGCCGTCGTCCGCGTCACCGCCTGGTCGGGGACCCCGGGCAATCCGGAGCAGGACAAGTTCGCCCGCTGGGAGTTCGCCGACCTGCACACGCTCTCCCGTATCGGTGATGTGTTCACCCCGGCCGCCCATGCGTTGGACGCCGTGTGGCCCGGGGTCGTTCGGGGCCTGCCGCCCGTGGCCTCCTACCCGCTCGCCGCCGGCCGTCCGGCAGTGCCGGGTGAGCCGGCCGAGGCCGTCCGGCTGCGCCGTGCGATGGCCGAAACGGTGATCGCCGGCGGATGGGCCCCGTCCGAGCCCGTCCGGGAGGCGCTGCGGACGGTGCCGCGCCATCGGTTCGCCCCGGAAGCGGACCTGGCGACCGCCTACGACGGCGGCGACCGGGCCGTCGTCACCAGGCGCGACGAGACCGGGACGGCGATCAGCTCGGTGTCCGCTGCCTGGCTCCAGGCCGACATGATCGAGAGCCTCCGCCTCCGGCCGGGTGCGCTCGTGTACGAGGCGGGGTCCGGCGGATACAACGCCGAGCTGATCGCGCACGTCGTCGGCCCCGAGGGGCGAGTGGTGACCGCCGACATCGATCCGTGGGTCGTGCGCCGCACCCGCGCCTTCACCACGGAGGCCGGCAGCCGACGTGTCACCGCCGTGGAAGCCGACGCCTCGCTCGGCGCCCCGGCCCGTCTCGTGCCGCGCGGCGGCTTCGACGGCAGCGTGATCACGTACAACTGCTGGGACATCGCCCCCGCCTGGCGCGAGCAGCTCGCCGAAGGCGGGCGCCTCGTCCTGCCGTTGGAGATGGGCGGCTACACGCGGGCGGTCGCGTTCGAGCGACGCGGCGAGGTGCTCCACGCCCGCCGTTTCACGTACTGCGGCTTCGTCCGCGACCAGGGCCGGCGGGCCCGCCCGGCCCCGGTCGTGCCCCTTCTCGGCGGCGCGCTGACGCTCCGCTTCGACGAGGGTGCGGCGGCCGGCACGGAGGGTGTGGAGGAGGCGCTGCGCGGGCCGCGTCACGAGATCGCCACCGGCATCACGATGGGGGCCGGAGCCGGCATCTACTTCGGGTCGCTCCAGCTGTACGCGGCCACCACCCTGCCGCGCTTCTGCCGTCTGCACGCCCAGGCGGAGACGGACGTCGTCGCTGTGGCGAAGGGCCGTGACGCGCCGGCCGTCCTCGGCGCCGCCTCGCTCGTCTACCTGGTGCACCTCCCCACCCGGCGCGGTGAGTGTTCCGAGGGCAAGGAGTGGGAGTGGGTGGTCCACGCCTTCGGCGCGGAGGGCGCTCTGCTCGCCGAGATGGTCGCGGCCATGGTACGGGGGTGGGACCGCCACATCCGCGCCGCCGACGACGACCGGCATGCCGATCCCGTCCTGACCGTCCACCCGGCGGGCACGCCGGACCGTCTGCTGCCCGCCGGGAACGTCCTGGACAAGGCGTCCTCCCGGCTGGTGTTCCGCTGGCCGGGCCGGGACGGACGTCTGCCGGGCCCGGTCGGACACGGGGAATCGGTCCCGGCGGCCTCGGGAGATGCCTGATCGTCCGGCTGTGCGGACCTGTGGCGGAGCCGGGCGGACGGGACACTGTGCCCGTCGGTACGGCTCCGGCCCGGCGGCATCCCCGGCCACCACCGTAAGTACCCCTTGAACGGAGAGAGATGACCACGACATCCGCACCCGACGAACTCCCAGGAGTGGCGATGCGCGAGGAGGCGTACGGAACGCTGCGCGCCTCGGCCGCGCTGTGGGCCGGCACCAGTGTGCTGATCACCAACCGGCGCGGGCAGGTGCTGCTCCAGCGGGTCAGCTACCGGCCCACCCGTCTGCTGCCCGGCGGAGCCGTCGAGAAGGGCGAGTCACCGGCCCGGGGCGCCGCCCGCGAGCTGGAGGAGGAGCTGGGCATCGCGGCGACCGTGGCCCGTGGGCTGGCCGTCGACTGGGTCTCTCCCGGCGGCCGGGCGACGCACCCGGCCATGCGTTTCCCGGGCGAAGTGCTGCACGTCTTCGACGGGGGTGTCTGGGACGACGAGCGCATCGCGGCCATCCGGCCCGCCCCGGGCGAGATCGACGGCGTCGAGTTCGCCGAACCCGCCGCCCTTCCCTCGCTGATGTCTCCCGACGATGCCCGCCGCGCCCTGTCCGCGCTCCGCGCCCGCATCAATGGCGCCGGGCCCGTGCTCCTGGAGGACGGGCTCCCGATCGCCCCCACTGTCCTCGACCGGGTCGGCGTCCTGCGCACCGCCCGGGCCTGTCACCACCTGCCCTTCCACCCCGCACCCGTGCCCGCCGGCCTCACGGTCCGCCAGTCCTGGGTCTGGGCCTTCGCCCCGGACGGACGCGTCCTCGTGCTCCTCGGGCCGGACACCGGCGCGCCCTGCCTGCCCGGCGGCACGCCGGAACCGGAGGACGGTGGAGACGCGCTGGCGACTGCCGTCCGGGAATGCCGCGAGGAGGCCATCGCGGAGCTCGGCGACACCCGCTACCTCGGGTATCTGTCCGACCCGTCCGGCCCCTGGGCGAGGGTCCGCTACGCCGCCACGCTCGCGAGCCTCGGCGAGGCCGCCGTGGATCCGGCCACCGGTCAGACGTACGTACGCGTCCTGGCCACCCCGGAGCAGGCCCTGGAGTTCTTCGACTGGGGGCCGTCCGAGTCGGCCGCGCAGCTCGCGGCCGCCCACCGGGGCCGCGTCATGCTCGGCATCCCCGAGGCCGCGCACCCCCGGCCCGTCACCGAGGTCACGCGCGCCACCGCCTGGTAGCGCTTCGCCCGTACCGATGGAGAATCCGATGGCCACCGCTCCCGTACCGCCTTCAGGGCCAGCCCCCACCGGGCACTGCCAGTGCCGCCACATCACGTACCGGGTGCTCTGCGACCCGATCGACACGCCTGTGTTTCCCTGATGCTTGAGTGAGCCTTTTCCAACCTCACGTTGAAGTGTGGCGAAGGCAAGGGCTGCCCGGGACCATCATTGCGATGCGATGCCACCTGCCGGAGGTAAGCGCGACCCGATCCGCTGCCTGCCCTTCGATCCTCGTCCGCGTCTCGCCCCTGGCAGGCGGTGCCACCACTGTCGCCCAGGGCTCGCTCCGGACCTCTGGAGCGGGCCACGCCAGCAGGCGAGGACATCACCCTGGCCGTCCGCCATGCCCGCCCGTGGAGACGCTCGGCCCGCGCCGGACTGTACGAGGGACTCACACCGCTGGAGGACCCGCGCAGTGAGATCCGTACGGCGTTCTGAGGACGCGCTCCTTCCCAGGCGCCGGCGTGGCGAGTAGGGCGACCTTCCCCGCCCCGGGCCCGGGGCGGGGAAGGTGCCGGGGTCAGCAGGGGCGGATGTGGAAGACGGGGGTCCAGGAGGCGGTGCCGGTGCCCTTGGCGACGTGGGACCAGCGTTCGCTGCCGTCGCTGTTGTAGAAGCGGGCGCGGGTTCCCGAGGTCTGGTTGTTATTGAAGGTGCCGTCGCCGACGCCGTTGAAGTCGTAGTAGCCGCAGCGGTAGTAGTCGTAGTTGACGCCGCGCCCGTCCGTGATGCACAGGTGGCCGTTGCCGCAGGCCAGGGCCGTGCCCGGCGAGGCCAGGTTACGGGTTTCGGCCTGTCCGGGGACCGGGAGTGTGGCGGTGCCCCCGGGAATGGCGAGGGTGTTCGCGGAGGTCTGGCGGGCCTGGGGCTCCTGCGCGCGGACCGCGTCGACCTGTCGCTGGAGCTCCCCGGTCTGCTGGTCGGTGAGGCCGGCGGCCCGCGCCTGCGCGGCGTAGGTCTGCTGACCGCTCGGGGCGGCGGGGGTCACGGCGTGGGCGGACAGGGCAGGACCGGCGATCAGGGCCGCCGCGGCGGCCATCAGTCCGGCGGAACGGCGGAACGGGACACGCTTCAAGGTCTTCTCCTCGGGTTGGCCGTGCGCCTCTTTGAGGTGCACGGCCAGCCTTTCCAACTGAGCGCCGTTTCAAGGGACATAGCGGCTAGGTTCACCGTTAAGTGGTGCAGATGCCTTTTTTCGCACGTGCAGGAATCCACCGAGCGTCTGTGTCAGTTCCGGCCGACGGCCTACGCGAGCACCCATCGGGGCGGGTGACCGGGCGCCCCCGGGCAGACGAAGACGTGCAGATCGCGGACCCGGCCGAAGCGGAGCCGCGTGGGCCGGGTGACTGAGACGCCACCCCGGATCGACGCCTTGCCCTTCAGTAGCGGGTCCCGGTCCTCCAGGGGCGCCCAGCTGTGCGAGCCGCCGTCCATCTCGCAGCCCTCAGCCGTCAGCAGGAGCTCCATGGACGTGCCGCAGGACGCGCAGTTGATGACCATCGGGCCCGTCGACGCCCAGCTGGGGTAGCCGCCGACACGCCAGCCGGGAGGGATCGACAGGTCGTACTGGTAGCTCGGGGCGTCGGATCCGTGTTCCGCCGCCTGCGCGTCGTCCCAGGCGTCGATGCGTGCGATCAGGGACGCGGGCAGCGCGTCGCCCTCCGCCCAGGGGTATATGTCCACTTCCTCCAGGTGCAGGACGCACGGTTCGGGGAGTTCGTCCTCCCACCGCAGCAGAGGCGGCTGAGGTGGCGCGGGGAGGAAGCGTTCCGCCTGCTCGGTCCGTGCGGCCTGTCGTCGGCGCAGGTGGTAGCCGCGTTCCAGGGACGGGCCGTGGGTGAACGGGCAGCGGAAGAGCTGCGCCAGGTCCGCGCCGCCGGGCCCGCAGGCGAGTCCCGGGATGTCGCGGCAAAAGAGCTGGGCCAGCCCCACGAAGGGCGCCGGGCCGTCGTCCGGGGCGGACTCTTCAGGCCACGGCGTGCTCGACGGCCATGTGCCTGCGGCCCGGGCACTGCGGATCTCCTCCGGCGCGTACCCCTCGGTCTCACGCCGGTGCGGCTCGTGGCAGAGCGGCCATGGTTCGTCCGCCGGCCACAGCATCGGCCCGCCGATATGGCTGTCGCGTATGCCGGGCCGCCCGGGTCTGGGGTGCAGCCGTGTCGTCCGGGCCCGGTAGGGGGCCAGCTCCGGGAACACCGCCTCCACGGACACCGGTCTGGCCGGCGTGGTCCTCGTCATGCCCGGTCCGTTTCGCGCAGGAACTCGCGGGCGCCCCGGAGCCGGGTGCGCAGCTTCCGCTGCGTGGCACGGCAGTCCCGTCGTACGTCGATACCGCCGGGCAGCCCCGTTTCGCAGCGGCGTGCGGAAGGCAGCCGTGCGGGGCCGAGGCCGTCGCGGCGGGCGATGAGCTCGGCCGGCCGGTGGCGGCTGAGGGCGTCCGGATCGCCGCCCATCGCATTGATCACCGCGGCCGGGGCCACCGCGTCGAGGAGCTCTGCCGGGCGGAGCGGGGCGCGTAGGTCCGGGCGGTGCCGCGCCGCACGGCCCGGGTCGCCCGGCCGGGAGCGGTACATGGCGGCCGGGGACCCGTCCATGGAGGCCGGTCGGCGTACCGGCTCGGCGCCCAGGAAGCCGCTGCCGCCGATGAGCAGGACAGTCATGCCGCCTCACGCTACAGGCGGCCGCCGAGGCGGCGCCCGCCTCACTCGGCCCGCCGTCGCCGAGCCTCCGGCGTCCCCTCCCGCACCGGCGCGCCCCCGGGCGGGCGGGCCGCACCAGGACACGGTCAGCCGACGGTCACCCAGGTCGCGACCGCCAGCGTGAGCGGAACGGGACACGCCACCGCACACAGCAACAGCGCACGCCGGGGCGGGGCCATGCGACGCACCGGCGGAACGAAGGCGAGTGCGGCCAGCAGCGCGGCTCCGCCGACCAGGCACGCCGCGTACGTCGCGAGGAACCCACCGGCCGCCGCGCCCGAAGCCGCTCCCCAGACGGAGACGATCCACACCAGGGAGGTCAGCCACGCCACCGACACGGCCGTGGCGGCGCCGAGCAGGGCCGTCGCCACGACAACTCCTGGCCGCACAGCGGAAGTCGACGGGGCAGGGCCCCACGGGGCCGGGGGCTTGGCTTGGGTCCGAGTATTCATGCCGCGATGATTCCCCGTAGCCGCCGGGCCCCTCATGAGCTGCGCTACTCAGCCGCACGCATGTCGTCGTACTCAGCCGCGCCCTGCGCAACTCGCCTTCGCCGCCGCGCGGTTCAGCCGGTCGGCAGCGTCGGCAGGTACCGGGGCGCGCGCCGGCCGTCCAGTCGGTGCTCCACCGCCGCGCCCAGGCAGAGCAGGTCGGCGTCCTGGTGGTTGCCCGCCATGAGGAGCAGCCCGACCGGCAGTTCGCCCACGAAACCGGCCGGCACCGACAGGGACGGGTATCCGGCGACGGCGGCGGGAGTCGACGACGGGATCACGTCGTTGTCGCCCCGGCCGCAGTCGGTGGTCCAGGCGGGCGGGTTCGCCGGGGAGGCGATCGCGTCCAGGTTGCGCTCGGTCATGACCTCGTCGATGGACCGGCGGGACAGGTTCGCCAGCTCGGCCCGCATCGCCAGGTATTTCGGGTCGGTGGTGGGCGGTGCGGTGAGGGCCTGCTCGAAGAGTTCCTGGCCGGCGAAGCAGGTCTGCTCCTGCGGTTGGGCCCGGTTGAACTCGATGAGCTCGGCCAGGTCGCGCGGCCCCTTCCGGGTCGCGAGGTACGCGTCGATGTCCCGATGGAACTCGCTGAGCAGCGCCGGGAATTCGAGTTCGGCCAGGCGTTCCTGATACGGCAGGTCCACCTCCACGATCTCGGCGCCCGCGGCACGCAGCCGTTCGGCGGTGCGCGTCATGAGGGCGTCCACCTCGGTGCCGAGCACCGGCAGGCGCCACAGCCCGATCCGCTTGCCGCGCAGTGCGCCGGGGCGGGCCGCCGCTGCCGCGAGGCCGGGGGCGGGGTCGCCGCCGCTGAGGACCGACAGGGTGAGCGCGGTGTCGATCACGTTCCGCGCCATGGGGCCTGCGGTGTCCTGTTCGGCGGAGATCGGGACGACGCCCGACCGGCTCACCACGCCGAGGCTCGGCTTGAGGCCGACGACGGCGTTCATCCCGGCGGGGCAGACGATGGAGCCGTCCGTCTCGGTGCCGATCGCCACCTGTGCCAGCGACGCGGCGAGCGCGGCGGCCGATCCGGCGGACGAGCCGCAGGGGTTGCGGTCCAGGACGTACGGGTTGTGGGTCTGACCGCCCACCGCCGACCAGCCCGATGTGGGTTTCGCCGCACGGAAGTTGGCCCACTCCGACAGATTGGCCTTGCCGAGGATCACCGCGCCGCCCGCCCGCAGCTTCGCGACCAGCTCCGCGTCGGCCGCCGGCGGCTTGCCGGCGAGGGCGAGCGACCCGGCGGTCGTCGGCATGTCACGGGTGTTCACGTTGTCCTTGAGCAGGACGGGGATGCCGTCCAGCGGGCCGCGCGTCCGGCCGAGGCGGTGCCTGATGTCACTGGCCACCGCTTGCCCCAGGGCCGTGGGGCTGGTGTGCAGGACCGCGTTGATCTTCGGGTCGACGGCCTTGATCCGCCGCAGGTAGGCGAGGGTCAGCCGGACCGAGGACAACGACCCGCGGGCCATGCGGGTCTGAAGCTCGGGGATGGTGACCGTGTCGAGGTCGATGCCGCCGACCAGCGTGGATTCGGCGGATCGTGCCGAGCCGCCGGGGCGGGACTGAGCGGCTGCCTGCGGACCGGGCGCCACCGCGGCCAAGGGGGCCACGACCAGGATCGTGGTCAGGGCCGCCATACTTCTCGTCTTCATGGCGGACACCCCACTACAGGCGCCAGGTTGGCACAAGATGCCCTCAGTTCGCGCACCGGGCGGCCCACCCCGCCAGCTGATCATCGACGGGTTGCACGCGCCCTTCCGGAGCAGCCTCAAGGCCGCGTACGGCAAGTACATCCGGCCGTGACCACCGGGCCGTCGCCGTCGACGGCCTCGTCGATGTCCGTGAGCAGGATGCGCAAGGGGCGGTCCATGTCGCCGAGGACGTAGATCCGTAGGTGCGCGGGAACCGCCAGGTGGGCCGCGCGGAGAAGTTGCCGGTTCGGCCCGGTCGGCTGCTGCTCGTACTGCCGGATCGCATCCCAGCAGCGCTGCCTGGCAGTCGGCCGCCCGTTGAGTGCTTCGATGCGGTCGGCGACTTCCAGGAGGAACCCTTCGGTGTCAGCGGTTCGCCGGAGCGGGACTCCCACTTCGACGGCGGGTCGGGAAGCGGTGGCGCCTCCGGGTCGGTCACCGTCCCACGGCCCCCTGCCGGCTTCCGCGAGACCGGCCAGGTCGGTCCGTTCGCCGCAGGTGATCCTTCCGTCGGCGAAGACGGCCAGGTCGTCGACGTAGTACCCGCCGCCCCTCTCGTTCCGCCGCCAGATGTGACACCAGGCCCCGTCAGTTCCTTCCCCGTCCACCATCCGATACGTCGGCCACCGCCATGTCATGGGCGCACGCTCTCGCCTCCGGCGCGCTCGTGGAACCGGCGCCGAAGTGCCGGGGCACCGCTTCCGCGCGGCGATGCGGTCGGCCTCGGCCGGGCGTGTGCCCCACCGCGCAATTTAGCTACCTTGACATAGGTATCGCTAGATACCTATGCTCGCCGGCGTGAGTCAGAACAGCGCGTCCGCGCAGAGCATCAGCCAGGTGGCCTCCGGCCTCGTGGCGTGCCTGCCCGCGCTGTCCCGTGCCCTGGACCGGCGCGTCGGGCAGGAATTCGCCGCCCCGAAGCCGCCGGAGGCGCAGCTCGCTCTGTTGCGGCATGTCGAGGCGCACGAGGGTGTCACGGTGCGCAGGGCCGCCGAGTCGTTGCTGATGAAGCCCAACAACGTCAGTGCGCTCGTCACGCAGCTCACCGAGCAAGGGCTCCTGGAGCGGCGGCAGGACGCCGCCGACAAGCGGGTCGCGCACCTGTATCTCACCGCGAAGGCGCGGCGGGAGCTGGCCGAGGTGCACCGGCTGATGAGTGCGCACATCGCCGGCGCGCTGCGGACCATGACCGACGGCGATCTGAAGGCTCTCGGCGCGGCGCTCGGGACGCTGAACTCACTCGCCGAGCGGCTGCACTACGACCAGTAGACCGTCCGTACGGCCGGTTTCCAGGGTGTGCTGCTTCGCACACACCCCTCTTCGCGCTGCCCTCCCTCCTCGTGGCGGCCGCCACCGTTTCTCCGCGCGTGCGTACCGGCACGCGCCCCTCCGAAGGACTGAACCGCCTTGCCCTCCGAAGTTCTCAGCTCCCCCGCGGCCCTGGCCGGGCCCCCCGCCGAGCCACGTCCGGGTGGCGTGCGCGCCAACCCGTGGCTGACCTTGATCGCCGTCGCCTTCGGGCTGTTCATGGTCGGTCTCGACGGCTCGGTCGTCTCCATCGCCAACCCCGAGATCGGCCGGGACCTCGGTGCCACCACAGCCGATCTGCAGTGGGTGACCAACTCCTATCTGCTGGCCCTGGCCGCCGCGCTGATTCTCGGCGGCAAGCTGGGTGACCGGTTCGGACGCCGCACCTTCTATCTGATCGGCGTCGCGGGCTTCACCGCCGCGTCCGTGGCCATCGGCCTGTCGGGCTCCATCGAGGGGGTCATCGCCTTCCGCGCGGTACAGGGATTCTTCGGCGCGCTGCTGATGCCCAACACGCTCGGGATGCTGCGCGCCGTCTTCCCGCCGCGGAAGTTCGGCATCGCGGTCGGCATCTGGGCCATGGTCTCCTCCGTCTCCACGGCTCTCGGGCCGATCGTGGGCGGCCTGTTGGTCGAGCACGTGAACTGGGAGTCGGTCTTCTACATCAACGCCCCGATCGGCGTCGTGGCCCTCGTCTTCAGCGTCGCCGTCCTGCCGCAGACCCGTAACACCGCCGCCGCGGGCGAGAAGTTCGACCTGCCGGGCGTCGTGCTGCTGGCCGTCGGCCTGCTCGCCATGGTGTTCGGTGTCGTCAAGGGCGAGACGTGGGGCTGGACCTCGGGCAGCACGCTCGGAGCCATCGGGGCAGGGGTCGCGGTGCTGCTGCTGTTCGGCTGGTACGAGACGCGGGCGGCGCGCCCGCTGCTGCCGATGCGCCTGTTCCGTAACCCGGCGCTGTCCATCGGCACCGTCATCACCGCGCTGAACTTCTTCATCCTGCTCGGCGTGATCTTCTTCGTCATGCTCTACCTGCAGAACGTGCGTGGCTTCACGCCGGTCCAGGCGGGCGTACGGACGCTGCCGCTCAGCCTCGCCTCGGTCGTCGCCTCTCCCCTGGGCGCCGTGCTCACCCAGCGGTTCGGGCCGCGCCTGACGATGCCGCTCGGCATGGCGCTGCAGGCCGCCGCCTGCTTCGTGATGCTCGGCTGGACCGCCACGTCCTCGTACGCCGCGCTGTGGCCGCCGTTCGTCGCACTCGGTCTGGGCGTCGGTATGGTCATGGCCTCCTCCTCCGACGCCATCGTCGGCAACGCGCCGGTCGAGGACGGCGGCGTCGCGGGCGGCCTGCAGGCCACCGCCCTGCAGATCGGCGGCGCCCTGGGGACCTCCGTTCTGGTGTCGCTCATCAGCAGCCGCGTCGGCTCCACGCTCACCGGTGAACTCACCGCGGCCGGCGTCCCCGCGCCCGACGCCCAGGGCTTCGCCGCGGCCAAGGACGCGGTCTCCATGGGCGTCGCCCCGGTCTCGGCGCGCATGCCGGAGCAGCTGAAGGACGCGGTGGCCGAGGGCAGCCACCAGGCGTTCATGAACGGCGTGCACACCGCCGCGCTCGTCTCCGCCGTACTGGCCGTCATCGGCATGCTCCTGGCGGTCACCGGCGTCCGGCGGGCACCCGAGGCGGGCCGGCACCAGGGGGCGGCCGAGGGATGACCGCATGAGGTAATGGGCCGATGAACGACTGCACGCACGACGTCAGGGGCCGGGCGGCCGGCGCGTCCGGCCCGGAGACGGCGGGGCGCGTGATCCGCCGGCGCCTGCGCGTGGTGCTGGCCGAGGACTCCGTCGTTCTGCGGGACGGCATGGTCGAGTTGCTCGGCGCACGCGGGTGTGAGGTGGTGGCCACCGCGGGCACGGCGCCGGGGCTGATCGACGCGGTGGCCGAACACCGGCCCGACGTGGCGGTGGTGGACATCCGGATGCCGCCCACCCAGACCGATGAGGGCGTCCCGCTGTCCGTCTCCGCGGGCCCGCGCGGCGCGGAGCCCTGCGGCGGCGGGGCCGGGATCTGTGGCGGCGGAGACGAGGAGCCTCTGCGGACCGTCGCGGCGCCCGCGCACTGACCCACTCGCCTCGCGCGGGCATCGACAACCAGCTCCCGCTCTCCCTGAGTAGCCGTACTCATGCGCGATGCACTGGCGTACGGGCACCCTGGGCCGAGCCCCCAACGGGCGCGGTGGGGCGGGAGGTGGCGTGTGTGAGGTATGGCGAGCCGTCAAAGGGTTTCCAGGTCGCGGCCGGATGCGTATGGATCGTCGTCGACGTGGCCCTGATCGGCTGGTTGCTGTTCCGCTACGGCATGACGGGGTGGTCGGACAGTTACGACGACCCCGTCAACGCGCCTGCCGCCCCTGCGGAGGCCCGACGCGCGGCGTGGATCGTCCTGGGCACCGCGGTCGTGAGCGGCGGGTTCCTTCTTCTCCGGCACTACTGGGTGACCGGCGTCCTGCAGGTTCTCGTTCTCGGCGCCGGAGCGGGGATGTTCGCGTTCTTCGCCGCACGCGGATAGGCACGGCGGAAACACGTTCGCGCCCGCCCGACGCCCGTTGCTACAAGTGGGGCATGGGAATATGGACCGACGCCTTCGTCGCACCCCCCGAGCCGGCACTCCTCCGTCCGGAGGCGTTCGGACGGCTGGCGGTCGAGTTGGCGCGCGAGCGTGTGGTGCGGACGCCGTGGACGCTGGTCGCCGGGCGGCTCTGTGTCAACGCGACTCTCAACTGGGGCGGCGTCAGCGGGCGGGCCAGGTGGGACAGGCCGCCCGTGGGTACGGTGCTGAGGACCGAGGAGTTTCCGTGGGACACGACGGAGCCCGACGACGAACCGCCGCCGTGGGGCCCGTCGCACGAGGAGGCGCGGCTGCTCGCCTCCGGTGAGAAGCTGCTCGATCTGCCGGTGGCGCTGCGTGCCGCCCCGTACGGGGTCGAGGACGTCGCCGTCGTCTTCGCCCACATGGACTTCGGCAACCGGGCGATCACCGACTACTTCGGGTCCGAGGACAGACGCACGACGCTGGCGTGCTTCGCCCTGGCCCGCCCGCAGAACCGGCCGTTGTCCGCGCACGCGCTCGGAGACATGGACGACGGACCGGTGCATCCCGTGCGCACCTGCGTGGTTCACACCTTCAAACACGCCAGGGGTTTCGAGGAGGGTGAACCCCTGCCCGCCCTCGCCTCCGTGACCGCCCGCTACTTCGGGCCCGACCAGGTGAGCGGCGGGACCTTGAGCTGAATCATCCGGTGACACCGGCGGCCCCGCACCCGATCCGGAGGCACGTGTGCGGGGCGGCGCGGAGTGACCGGGCCTCAGACTCCGGTCAGGTTGTACGTGCCCGTTCCGTCCTGCCGGCCGCTGGAGTACTGGCGGATGAACTCGCCGTCCGCGTAACGGTCGTGGCCCATCATGGAGCCGGTGTACTTGTTCTGCACTCCGATCGACGTGCTGCCGGGTACGTCGCGGTAGATGTAGAACCGCTGGAGGTCGTCCTCCGCGCAGGAGGCGGTCGTCAGGATCGCGCGTTCGCTGGACGCGTCCTGGTCGGCGATGGTCGCGCAGCCGCCGTTGCCCCAGTTCCACAGGGTCGCTTCGAGGACTCCGTTGCTCTCCGTCACGTCGCACAGGCGCCAGTTGTCCAGGTGGGCGCTGAAGATGGAGGAGGGCCGCAGGCGGACGCCGTCGTTCGCGAGGAGCGGCGCGCCCCAGGACAGGGGCTTGCCGGGTACTTCGATCTTGTAGACGGCGGACTGGCAGTCGAGGGCGGCCTGCGCGGCGGCCTTGGGCCGCTCGGCCGGAGCCGCGGGCTGGGCGACGTGGTTCTGGCCCTGTTTCGCCGTCGGGGCCACCGCGCCCGCCGGATGTGCGGCCTTCGCGGTGGGCGCGCCGCAGTCGAGGAGGGTCTGCGCCTTGGCCATGACGCTCCCCGCGGGAACCTGGTCCTGGCAGCGCACGGCACCCTCCTCAAGGGTGGTGTACGTGGTGAAGCTGCCGCTGCCGGGGCCCTCGGTCCACCGCAGCGCCCAGCTGCCGTCGGTCTGCTGGGCCCGGTTGCAGTTGAGGCTTCCGTAGGTTCCGGTGACCTTCTTGGTGCCCTTGTAGACGCCGTAATAGCCGGGCTGGTTGAAGTTCCAGGTCACGGCGTTCGACTCGGTGTTGGTGGTGGAGGACTCCATCTTCACGCTGAGGCCCACGCTCACGCCGGCCTTGTTGAGGGCGTCGACGGCGAAGCTCGCTTCGATCTTGTCGTCGAGGCCCACGGAGACCGTGATGGTGGTCGTCGTCGTGGTGGTGACGGCTTGCTCGCCGGTGGTGCCCTCGGTGACGTACCAGCCCTTGAAGTGAGTGATCGTCGGGGAGACTTCGGTGCTCTTGATGTACGGGTGGCGGGTGCCGAGGTCGGCCGCCGTACAGGCGTCGCCGGGCTGGTGCGAGGTCGCTCCGGCGGGCGCCGCGGCAGCCGGCGCGGCGGCGGGGCCGATCGCGGTGACCGCCAGGGCCGTCGCGGTGGCGGTCACCGCGATCAGCGCACCGACAGTGCGGCTGCCGGAGCGTAAGCGTGTGGCTCGCATCGTTACGTGTTCCCCCTCGGGTGTACGAGTCAGGTCGGGGTGAATGTAACGGCCACTTGGGTTGCGACGTGAGGGCGTAACTGGCCAGAGACGTGCCGTGCGCCCGGTTCCGGCTGTACGTACGGTCGCACTCCGGCGCTCCCGGGTCTCGCGCGGCACGCGACGGCTCACGAGGGCCGGGGCTGCCGGGCCTTCCGCGCTTCGTGGCGACCGCTGACGACCGCGCGGACGGCCCGGTCGCCGCAGGGGTCGGCCATCAGCCGGGCGATGTCCCACCAGCGCAGCAGCAGCGCCGGGAAGTGTGGCGGGATCGCCTTCAGGTGGTCCTGGTCGAACCGTGCGCGCACGCTCTCGTGGCGCAGGGCGGCCCGGATGTCCCAGAAAGATGGCGGCCTGTGCCGTATCGCTGGCGGCAGCGCCGCCTCGTACTCCGGCGCCAGCCTGCCGCCCGGCTGGGCCAGGACGTTGCCGCGCAGCGCGGACGCGACGTCGTCCTCCAGCTTCTCCTGGGCCTGCACGGCGCGCCCCCACCAGTGGTCCAGGAAGGCGGCGACGGCCTCCGGATCGGCCAGGTCGAGGGCGTCGCGCCGCACGTCGAACGCGTCGCGCTCGTCGTGGGGCAGGGCTTCCCGGATCGCGCCGAGGGTCTTGGCGGGATGGCGCGGCGGGGCCTGGCCGAGGTGGCGTATCCACTCGTCGCGGGACTCCCCGTCGGGCGGTCCCCACACGAGGGCCCCACGCAGCATGCCGGGTTTCTCCGGGCCCGCCGCCGTCAGGGGTGCTTCGAGGCTGACCGCCATGAGTTCGAGGTAGGCGGCCAGTGACGTGTACTCGCGTTCGCGGTCCCCGTATCTGCTCCAGCGGCGGACCTCGCCGGTCCGGCCGTCGAGGAAGAGGCCGACGACGGTGTGGTCCGGGCCGCGGGAGCAGAACGGGATCCACCAGGGCTCCCAGAACGCCGGGCCGTCCTCGCCGAGCTCCTTCTCGACCTCCATCTGCCGGCGGTGGACCTCGGCCACCGCGTCGAGCGGCATGAGGGTCCAGCCGCCCAGCATGAGCCCCGTGCCGTTCACGCCGTCCTCACCGGCGGACAGCCGCCACAACGCCTTGAGCTCCGCCGGGAGGGCGGCGCCCGCGACCGCTTCCAGCTCGGCCATCTCCTCGTCGGATGCGCCGGGCCGGAGAGCCGCGTACGACGGCGGGGTGTACTCGGCCAGCCATTCCAGGATCTGGGCCCAGGCCCGGGTGACCCGTGCGTCCGCCGGTGCGTCAGTAGTCATGGTTCCACGCTCCCATCGCGCTCCGGCCCGTCCTGCGGCGGGGTCCGGTCAACGGCCCTGCGCATGTAGGCCATTCGCCCTTGAAGAATCGATTCGACGTTCCCCGGTCGGGGGAAGCCGTGTTGGTTCGCCGCCGGCCGGGGCATCCCTGGCACCGACCCGAAGGACAACAAGAAAGAGGTCGATCCCCGGTGTCCCTTCGCTCTCTCACCAAGGCTCTCGGCGCAACAGCCGGCGCGGCCGTGCTTCTCGTGGCCGTGCCCGGCTCGGCGTCGGCCGCGACCGGCCAGTTCCGGTACTCCTACACCACCGCGGACGGGTACGAGGCCGTCGGCTTCCTCAACAACCCCGAGAGCGGCCGGTGCGTCAACCTGGACGCGCCCGCGTCCGTGCCCGGGGCCCCCTCCCGGGCACCCAAGAACCTCACGGACGCGACCGCCATCGTCTTCCTGGACGCCGACTGCGAGGGTGACACCTACTACGTCCTGCCGCCCGGCAGGGGGGCTTCCGACCGCCTGCTCCTGAGGTCGGTCGTCTTCTCCTGAGCACCTGGCCGAGGGGCTGTGTCCGGATGCCACGGGCGCAGCCCCCAGGGGCCTGCCGGTGCGGGCCGGGCGGGCTCGGTGTAGAGAGGAGTCATGCCGCAGTACGCCGAAAGACGCCGCCGGCCGCTGCGTGGAGGCCGGGCGCTGCTCGCTGTCCCCATCGGCTGGATCGTCGCGGTCTTCCTGATCGACGTCCTCGCACCGCCCGGCATCCATCTGGGGCCGCTGCTCGTGGCGGCCCCGGCGATCACCCCCTCGATCGGCGGCCCCCGGGCGGTCGGGTTCGTGGCCGCGCTGGCGGTGATCGCGCAGGCGGCGGTCGGGGTGCTGCGCGACCCGGACGAACTGCTCTCGGCCAACCACGAGGCGCAGACCGTCGCTCTGGCACTGGTCGGGATCTGCCTCGTCGTCTTCTGCGTCCTGCGGGAGCGCCGCGCCCGGGAGCTGGCGCAGGTGCGATACGTCTCCGAGGCGGTCCAGCGGGTCGTCCTGCCCCCGCTGCCCCGGCGTCTGGGGCCGTTGCGCGCCGCCTCGCTCTACCTCGCCGCGGAGGCCGAGGCGCAGATCGGCGGGGACCTGTACGCGGCGGCGCGCACCGATACGGGAACGCGGCTGATCATCGGTGACGTACGCGGCAAGGGGGTGGGCGCGGTCAGCGACGCGGCGCTGCTGCTCGGCGCGTTCCACGCCGCGGCCCGTCACCGGACGAGCCTGGACGAGTTGGTCGCCTATCTGGACGAGAGCGTGTCCTGGGGGCTGCCCGAGCCGGACGGGCGCGGCCCCGGGGAGTCGTTCATCACCGCCACCGTTCTGGACATCCCCGACCGGCACGACCGCGTGCACATGGTCTCCTGCGGGCATCCTCCGCCGGTGGTCCTGCGCGACGGACGGCCGCTGACAATGGACGCCGCCTCGCCCGCTCCCCCGCTGGGGCTGGGTGGCCTGGCGCAACCACGCTATCCCATCGACAGCTTCGGGTTCGTACCCGGCGACCTTCTGCTGCTGTACACCGACGGTGTGACCGAGGCCCGCGACGCCTCCCGCGCCTTCTACCCGCTCGCGGAACGGGTCACCGGGTGGGCCGAGGCCGACCCCGACGCCTTCATCGACCGGTTCCGCGACGATCTGCTGCGGTACGTCGGCGGGCGTCTGGACGACGACGCGGCCATGATCGCGATCGGGTACGCCTCCGCCCCGGGGCCTGACTTCGACGCCTCGCCGGACCGCCCCGCCGCGGTGGCCCCGGACAACCGGGTGGGCGACGGCACCGGGCCGGTCGGTCCGGGCGCCCCCGCCACCTGACCTTCGCCGGCCGGGCGCCACGAGGGGGCCTGCCCGTGACCGGGCCGGGACGGCGGTCGCGTCGAGACCGAGGACCGCGCGGACCAGGTCGGCGGTGACGACGCCGGACGGCGGAGCCTCGGCGGCGGCACGCCCGTCGCGCATGGCGATGAGGTGGGCGGCGCAGCGCGCGGCAGACACATCGTCAGGTGGATCCGGCCGCCGGACGCCGCCGGTGGTCACCGACGACTTCGTACCGCCCCGCCCACCCCGGCCGGCGAGGTGCGCCAGGGCGCGCCGTGGCCCGGCAGCACCCAGGAGGCGGACAGACCGGCGATCCGGTCCAGCGAGGTGAGCGCCTGCTCCGGGTCGTCCGTGAAGGGCGCCGGCTGGGGGCCCGTGCGCCCGGTCAGGACATGCCGCGTGGTCAGGGCGTCCCCCACGAAGACCGCGTCGGCCTGCGGGACGTGCACGGCCACGCTCCCCGGGGAATGCCCGGGCATGCCCACGATCACCGGGCTGCCGGGCAGGTCGAGGACATCGCCGTCGGCGATCTCCGTGACCGCTCCGACGTAACGGGGGCGCAGCCCGTTCTTGCGGAGGGAGTATCCGAGGAAGCCGAGGGCGGGTCCGGGGCGCATGGGGCCGACGGCGACCTTGGGCTTCTCCCCCGTACGGGCCCGGAGCGCGTCGTCGGCGTGGACGAACACCGGTACGCCGTAGCTGGTGCGGAGGCGTTCGGCGAAGCCGATGTGGTCCGAGTCGCCGTGGGTCAGCACGATCCCGCGGATGTCGGCGGCGGACTTGCCCAGGGCGCGGAGTTCGCGCCGAAGGTCCCGCCAGTGGCCGGGCAGTCCGGCGTCGACGAGGGTGATGCCCTCGTCGGTGTCGACGAGGTAGCAGGACACGATGTCGTTGCCGAGACGGTGCAGGTGGGGTGCGAGTTTCATGGGTCTTCCTCAGGGAACGGGGTCAGGACTTTACGGACACGGGCCGGCTCATCAGGGCGTGCAGTGCGGTGATGACCTGGCGGCGGGGGGGGATCGGTGAAGTCGCGGACCATGTCCGTGACCAGGCTCGCCACCGAGGTCACGGTGGCTCCCGCCGCCTCGATGCGGCGCAGCGCCGCCGTCTCCGTGCGCTCGGACATGCCGCCGCACGCGTCGACCGGGACGATCACGTCGTACCCGTCGGCCCGGGCGTCGAGCGCGGTGTGCAGCACCACGATCTCGGAGGTCACTCCGCAGAGGACCAGGGTGTCGCGGCCCCTGGCCGCCACCGCATCGCGCCAGGGCCGGTCGTCCCAGCAGGACGGCCCGCCGCGCACGTACGGGGCCGCTTCGGGGAGTTCGGCGATGGTGCCCGGGCCGCCTGGCCGGGGTGCGGCCGACACGCTGAACGGGATGTCGAGCGCCTGGGCGACCTGGCCGAGGACTCCCGCCGAGCGCCTGATGGCCGCCGGGCTGTTCGTGCGGCTCAGAGCCACGATGCTGTCCTGCAGGTCGGCGAAGACCACCTGCACGGTACGAGGGTCGATCACTGTTCTCGCCTCAAATCATTCACGGCCTGAATGGTTCGAGGAAGGTAGCATGTTGTCCGTGAACGACGTCAAGTGGACCGAGACGCTGAGCTTTCGCCTGGGGACCCTGGGCGCGCTCATCTCCGATCAGTACGCGGAGGCTCTGGCCGAAGTCGGTCTGAAGCCCAAGCACGTCGGTGTACTGGGCGTCCTCGATGCGGGGCTGGCCGCCTCGCAGCTGGAGATCGCCCGGCTGATGCGGGTGGCCCCGAGCCTCGTCGTGTCCCTCGCCGACCACCTGGAGTCCAAGGGCGCGATCAAGCGGCTGCGCGATCCGGCCGACCGCCGCCGTCAGATCCTCAGCCTCACAAGCGAGGGCCGCGAACTCCTCGGACGGTGCACGGCCTCGGCGCTCGCGATCGACGCGCGCCTGGACGCCGGCCTCACCCCGCCCCAGCAGGCCGCGCTCCGTGACGCACTCGGCCGCCTGGCAGTGATGTACGGCCTTCCGGTACGCGAATAGCACGTGGCCTGCTAGCGGGCTTCCGGGACGTACTCCGAACGGCGGACGCGCGGGGCGACACGCCGTCATGAACGCCGCATCCACCGGCGACCGGGGTGAGATCGCCCGATACGCGTTCCGGCAGGAGGCCGGCACGCGTGCGAGAGCGAAGAGGGGGCCCCGCATGCCCGGACCGTCGGAGGGGGAGGCCGCGTGAAGGCCGTCCCGGGGCCCACCGGCCATGTCGTCGTGGTGGGCGCGGGCCTGTCCGGGCTGGCCTGTGCCCTGCATCTGCTGGGGGCGGGCCGCCAGGTCACCCTGGTCGAACGGGACGCGGGTCCCGGAGGCCGGGCGGGCAGGGTGCGGCTCGGCGGGTTCGAGATCGACACCGGTCCCACGGTGCTGACCATGCCGCACCTGGCCGACGAGGCGTTCGCCGCCGTGGGTGACAGCCTGCACCGCCGGGTCGAACTGACGGCCCTGCATCCGGCGTACCGGGCCTGCTTCGCGGACGGGTCCTCGCTGGACGTGCACACCGACGGTGAGGCGATGGAGGCCGAGGTGCGGCGTTTCGCCGGCCCGGCGGAGGCGGCGGGCTACCGCGACCTGAGGCGGTGGCTGGAGCGCCTGTACCAGGCGCAGATGAGTCGCTTCATCGACACGAACTTCGACTCGCCGTTCGGGCTGCTGCACCCGGACCTGGCCCGGCTCGCGGCACTGGGCGGGTTCGGACGTCTCGACGCCCGGATCGGCCGCTTCCTTTCGGACGAACGTCTGCGGCGGGTCTTCTCGTTCCAGGCGCTGTACGCCGGTGTGGCCCCGGCCAGGGCGCTCGCGGCCTACGCCGTGATCGCCTACATGGACACCGTGGCCGGTGTCTGGTTCCCGAAGGGCGGGATGCACGCCCTCCCCCGGGCCATGGCCGACGCGGCGGCGGATGCGGGCGCCGATCTGCGGTGGGCGGCCGAGGTGAGCGCGTTGGAGCGTTCGGCGGGGCGGGTACGGGCCGTGCGCCTGGCGTCCGGCGAGCGCGTCGCGTGCGACGCGGTGGTGCTGACGTGCGAACCGGCCGCCGCCTACCGGCTGCTGGGGCGCCGCCCGCTGCGCCCGGCACGGCCGCGCCACTCCCCGTCCGCCGTGGTCCTGCACGCCGGTACCGACCGGACCTGGCCGCACCTCGCACACCACACCCTCTCCTTCGGCGCCGCATGGGAGCGGACGTTCGAGGAGCTGACCCGTACGGGCGCGCTGATGAGCGACCCCTCGCTGCTGATCACGCGCCCCACGGCGCACGATCCGTCCCTGGCGCCCCCGGGCCGCCATCTGCACTACGTCCTCGCCCCGTGCCCCAACACCACGACCGGTCCCCCGGCCACCGCTTGGGCGGACCTCGGCCCGCGCTACCGCGACACCCTGGTCCGTGAACTCGAACGCCGGGGTCTGGACGGGTTCGCGGACAGCATCGAGGAGGAGCTTCTGGTGACCCCGCTCGACTGGACGGCCCGGGGCCACGCCGCCGGCAGTCCGTTCTCCCTGTCCCACACCTTCGCCCAGACCGGTCCCTTCCGTCCGCGCAACCTCGTGCGGGGGACGGAGAACGCGGTCCTGGCGGGATGCGGCACGACACCGGGCGTCGGCGTGCCGACAGTGCTCATCAGCGGCAAGCTGGCCGCCGCGCGGATCACCGGCGTCGCCGGACCGCGGCCCCGCCGGGTGCGCACGGGCCCTTCCGCCCTGGTCCGGGCAGGTGCCGATGACCCGTCGTGAACTGGACGCGGCCGGTATCACCGACCCCGGGCTGCGCACCGCGTACGCCCGGTGCCGGCAGCTCAACGCCCGCCACGGCCGTACGTACTTCCTGGCCACCCGGCTTCTGCCGCCCGAACGGCGGTCCGCCGTGCACGCCCTGTACGGCTTCGCCCGCTGGGCCGACGACATCGTCGACGACCTGGACCGGCACCGGACGCCCGCCGAGCGCGACCGGCTGCTGCTGCGTCTGGAGAGCGACCTGGCGCACGGGCTGAGGACCGGCACGGGCGACGAACCGGTGGTCCGGGCGGTCGCCGACACCGCCGCCCGGTACGGCATCGGGCACGACCTGTTCGCCGACTTCCTGTCCTCGATACGCGCCGACCTGACCGTCAGCCACTACCCCACCTATGCCGACCTGCAGACCTACGTGCACGGTTCGGCCGCGGTGATCGGTCTGCAGATGCTGCCGGTGCTCGGTACGGTCGTGCCCCGGCAGGAGGCCGAGCCGCACGCGGCGGCGCTGGGCGTGGCGTTCCAGCTCACCAACTTCGTGCGGGACGTGGGCGAGGACCTCGACCGGGGCCGCGTCTACCTGCCCGGCGATCTGCTGTCCGCCCACGGCGTGGACAGGGCGCTGCTGGAGTGGAGCCGGCGCACCGGGCGCGGCGACGCGCGCATCCGGGCCGCGCTGGTGGCCGCGACGGAGCTGACGCGCGGGGTGTACCGGACGGCGGAGCCGGGCATCGGCATGCTCGATCCACGAGTGCGCCCCTGTATCCGCGCGGCGTTCACGCTCTACGGCGGAATCCTCGACGCGGTCGCCGAGCAGGACTACCGCGTCCTGCACCGCCGTGCGGTGGTCTCCCGGCGACGGCGGGCCGCCACGGCCGCCGTCGGGGTGCTGCGCGTGACCGGGGCACGGTGGCGTGCGCGCGATCGTGGCCGGGCGTCGGCCCACGGCCCGGAAGCCGAGCGGAAGGAGCCGGTGCGGTGAGCCGGCGGAACGGGAAGCGGTGGTCGCCGCCGCTGCGGCTGCGGCGCTCCGGCGCCGACTGGGCGGCGCAGGAGCCCACTTGGCGCGAGGCGCGCCCCGCGCTCGTCGCCGGGGCGCTGAAGCGGGCCATGACACGCCCGTCCGGCAACTGGTACGTGGTGGGCGCCTCGCGCGAGGTGCGCGTCGGTGAACGCCCGTACGGCCGGACGGTCGGCGGCACGGAGGTCGTGCTGTGGCGGACGGACGGCGGTGAGCCGCGCGCCGGGTCCGGTGTCTGCCCGCACCTGGGCGCACCGCTGCGGGACAGCCGGGTGGTGTGCGGCACGCTGGTGTGCCACTGGCACGGACTCGCCCTGGACGGCGCCCCGTTCGCCGGCTGGCAGCCCTTTCCGGTGTACGACGACGGCGTACTCGTGTGGGTGCGGCTGGACGAGGTGGGGGGCGAGGAGCCCACCGAGCGGCCGGTGGTGCCGGTACGGCCCGCGCGCGAAGGCGCGGTGGACGCGGTGTTCACGGCGGCCGGGCGGTGCGAACCGCAGGACGTGGTGGCCAACCGGCTCGACCCGTGGCACGGTTCGTGGTTCCACCCGTACTCGTTCATCGATCTGTCGGTGGTGCGTGAACCGCGGGGAGACGAGGACGACGCCTTCGTGGTGGACGTCTCCTTCCGGGTGGCGGGGCGCCTGGTGGTACCGGTGCGGGCCGAGTTCACGGCGCCGGGGCCGCGTACCGTCGTCATGCGCATCACGGACGGCGAGGGCGTGTCCTCCGTCGTGGAGACGCACGCGACGCCCCTGACCCGGCCGGATCACGCGCGCCCGCGCACCGCCGTCGTCGAGGCGACGATCGCCACCTCGGACCGGCCGGGCTTCGCGGTCGCGCGGGCCGCCGCCCCGGTGCTGCGGCCGCTGATGCGCCGCACGGCCGGGCGGTTGTGGGTGGACGACCTGGCGTACGCGGAGAGGCGCTGGGCGCTGCGCAGCACCGGGCGCTTCCCGGGCTGACGGGTTTCAGGCGCAAGCGGCGGCGAGCGCCCGGAGCACGCGGGAGCGGCCCCTCCGGGGCACCGTCCACAGCACCTGGCCCCGGACGCCCCGCTCGGCGAGCAGGGCGTTCGCCGCCAGGAAGCCGGTGGTGGCGGCCCGTTCCATGAGGGCGACGGGCAGGTCGCAGCGGATCCCGTCCCCCGCGAGGGCCAGCCACGGGTGCGGGGTGCGTACGGCGGGGCGCAGGGGGTACGTGCCGGCCTCGAAGAGCGGGCAGTCGGAGCGCCACTCGTGCCGGGAGTCGACCACGCGCGCGTCGCGGGTCTCCGGGTAGACGTGGTGCAGCCGGTCGACGAGCCGTTCCTGCACCTCCTTGTGCTCGGCCCCGGGGTCGACGGCGTACGCGTGCAGTTCCACGACGGAGCCCCCGGTGCGCGCGGCCCAGCGGGCGGCCTCCCCCTCGTACCGTTCCAGGACGCTGATGTTGTCGAGCCCGTCGTAGCCGCTGGTGCCGAGGAAGCCGGGCCGGTCGGCGCGGACGGGCCGGTCGAGCCAGAGGCGGGACACGAGGAAGGGCGGTGCGGTGCGCAGGGCGGCGACACCGTCGCGCCAGGGGGTGGTGCCGAGTCCGGGCGACGCGGCGACGGTGTGCCGCAGGCCCTCGGTGTCGAGGGCGAGCACCACGGCGTCGTGCCGGTGGGCGCCGGTCCCGGTGTGGACGTCGGCCCCACCGCCGTCACGGGGGGCGATCCGGTGCACGGGCGTTCCGGTGCGGATGTCCGCGCCGAGGCGCTCGACGTACCCGGCGAGCGGTTCCCAGAGCGCCTGGGGGAAGGGTTCGGCCGGAACGTCGAAGAGCAGGCCCTCGGACGAGCCGAGGAAGTAGATGTGGAACATCAGGAGCAGT
This sequence comes from Streptomyces sp. DT224, assembly GCF_049844595.1. Taxonomy (NCBI): domain Bacteria; kingdom Bacillati; phylum Actinomycetota; class Actinomycetes; order Kitasatosporales; family Streptomycetaceae; genus Streptomyces; species Streptomyces sp. DT224. The sequence continues at coordinate 523,457 of NZ_JBNCLI010000004.1, read as the reverse complement.
TCGGCTGCGGACAGCCGGCGCGGGTCGGCGAAGAAGCTGCGGGAGAACACCTCGAACGCCAGGTGGTGGGCGGCCTCCGGGAAGCGCACGCGCTCCAGGAAGCCGGTCGCGCCGACGCCGTCGAAGCGCTCGTACACCTCGGGGACCCGGACGTCGAGGAGCGGGAGGGCGGCCCGGGGGTCCATGGCGGCCAGGTCCCGCCATCCGAAGGTGGGGCTGAGCGCGACGAAGCCGAGCGCGCTGAGCGGTGGCGTCCTCGGAACCCGGGCGAAGCTGTCGGTCAGGCCGCCGCTGTGCCGCAGGGGGTAGTCGGGCAGCGGGACGAGGCGTGCGAGGGCGGGGTCGGTACGCCGGAGCAGGCCGCGCAGGTTGTAGTACTGGCGGAAGAACGCGTGGAAGCCGCGGGTCATCGTCACCGGTGAGCCGTCGGCCAGCACGGTGCGGTGGCCGGAGAGGCGGCCGCCGAGTGCGTCGTCCTTCTCGTACAGGGTGACCCGGGCGCCCCGCTCGGCCAGCAGGGTCGCCGCGGCCAGGCCGGCGATGCCGCCCCCGACGACGGCGACGGACGGCTCGTCACCTCGTCGGAAGCGTGGTGCACCGGGTGCGGGCAGGAGGACTTCGGCCTTGCGGTCGCGGCCTCGTCGGGCGGCGGCGGGTCGGGGGTTCACGGGGCGTGCTCCGGTGTCGTGGCCGGGTGGCCGTTGCGGGCGAGGAAGGTGTGCACGATGCCGGTCTGCCATCCGGCGACGGGGGCGACCCGCACCGAGGTCAGACCGGCCAAAGCGAGCCGGCCGGCGAAGACGGGCGCGGTGTCGAAGGAGAGGACACTGCGCCAGAGATGGCGGTAGAGCACCCGGTCGCCGGTGAGCGTGCCCGCGGGGATGATCACCCCGCGGCAGACGGCGGTCCACAGCGCCCGGTGCGCCCGGGAGCCGCTGAGGCTGTACTCGTGCGCGGCGAAGCGTCCGCCCGGCGCCAGCAGGGCCCGTACGGACCCGAGGACCGCGTCCGGGTCGGTGACGTTGCGGAACAGGTAGGCGGCGAACACCGCGCCGAAGGGCCCCTCGCCGGCCGTGGTCAGCTCCTCGGCGGTCAGGTGGAGGAAGCGCACGCGGGCCGGCCACGGCTTGGCCAGGGCGCGGCGCAGCATGCCCGACGACGCGTCCACGGCGGTGATCCTGGCCAGGGGCGCGGCCGTGAGCAGGGCGCGGGTGGACGCGCCGGTGCCGCAGCCGAGGTCGAGGAGGTGCAGTCCGGCGCCGCCGCCGGGAAGGCGGAGGCGGCGGGCCGAGCGCAGGAGGTCGGCGCGGTAGCCGGGGTTGAGGGCGGTCAGGCCGTCGTAGGTACGGGAGGCGTGGTCGAAGGCGCGGGCCAGGTCGTGGTCCCGCAGAAGGGTCATCGGTGGTTCTCTCCATCTGTGGCGGTGGACCGGGTCCGGCGCGGGAGGAACGGCAGTTCGGCGGCGGTGGCGAGCATCGGCCGGACGGGGGTGCGCAGCCCGATGCCCCATTCCTCCCGGAGCGAGGCCGTGCCGTCGAGGAACCTCAGCAGCCGTTCGGCCGGGACGCGGCGGAACAGGCCGGTGAAGAAGTCCGGGCCGTCGATCCGGCCGGTGTCCAGCGCACGGAGCACGATGGCGTCCATGGCGAGCGCCCGCCGGCTGTGGGGCGCGGGGACGGACGCCCGTCCGTCGCGCAGGGCTGCGGCGATGGCCCGGCTCTGCCGTTGCACGGCGGCGAAGGTGTAGCCGGTGGCCGGGCGGGTGGCGCCGCCCGCGGTGCCGATCCGGAACACCGAGGGTCCGGCCCGGTGCGGGAAGCGGGCGTCGGTCATCGGAATCACCCCCTGCTCCGTGCGCTCCACCGTGAGCGCGCCGAGCCGGAGGACGTCGCGGCAGTAGTGGCCGAGCGCCGACTCGTACGCCTCGGTGGTCAGCGGGCGGCGGGAGAACTCGGTGTACTCCACGAGCGCCCGGTCCGGGGACAGGGGCAGCACGTAGCCGAACGCGAGTCCGTGGGCGGGCTGGGGGACGCGGAAGTCCATCAGGTCTGCGACCCCGGGATCGAACCGTGCGGTGGCGGTGCGGACGAACCAGCCCCGGAAGTGCTGGAGCAGCTGAGTGCGTGCGGGTGGCAGGGCGGGCAGGGGCCGGCTGTCGAACACGCGGCGCGCGCGCACGTCGGCCGTGGAGCCGTCGGGCAGCGTGCAGCGGACCACGGCCCCGCCGGGCACCGCGCGCACCGCGTCGGCCGTGGCACGCAGGACGTGTCCGCCGTCCGCTCGGGCCAGCCGGCGGTGGACCAGGCGCTCGAAGTCGGCGGAGCGCACCATGCGGTAGGTGAAAGGGGCCGGTTCGACGGTGACCGGGCGGCCGTCGGCGCCGTGCACGCGCAGCACGGACCAGGACGCGCTGACGGCTTCGTCGAGGCCGTCCGCCTCCGCGTGCCAGTAGCACCAGGTCCGCTCCGCCGGGCGCGTGGGGCCGTCCGGCGGCTCGATCACGGTCACGGTGGCGGCGCGGGTCTCCGTCAGACGGTGCGCGAGGCTGAGTCCGGCCGCGCCGCCCCCGACGACGGCCACGTCGCAGCGGCTCATGGCCGGCGCGCCAGGTCCGCCGCCACCTCCCGGGCGGCCCGGGTGCCCGAGGCGAGCGCGCCCTGGACGGAGCCGGTGGCCCGGTGGTCGCCGCACACGTACCGGCCCGGGCGGACGCGGGTGGTGCGGCTCAGCTGCCAGGGCGGGCGCATGGCCGGCAGCGCGCCCTCGACCGTGCGGGCGGCGATCTGCGTCCAGCCGCTCGTGTCGGTGGCGTACAGGTCTGCCAGGCGCCGCAGCACCGCCTGGGCGCGGCCCGGGAGGCCGGTGCCCAGTACGGAGGTGGAGATCAGCGCGGTGCCGGGCGGCGCGTAGGTGGGGGCGACCTCGCTGAGTACGCAGGTGTTCAGGACCGGTCCGGTGCTGTCCACCAGCAGGGTCGGTTCGGCGAGCGGTGTGCGGTCGGTGGCGTGGTAGTACGTGGTGACGGTGCGCGTGTCCGGCACGGTCAGGTCCGGGAGCAGGCGGGCGGCGGCCGCCGGTTCCGTCGCGACGACGACCACGCTCGCGGGGACCTCGCTCCCGTCCTCCAGGGCCACCCCCGTGTCGGTGATCTCCGCGACGGCGGCGCCGAGCCGGAGGACACCGCCCGGGAGGCCTTGGGCGAGCTGGTGGGGTACGGCGCCGATGCCCTGCGCGGGCAGGCACAGCGTCCCGCGCACCATGCTCCGCCAGACCAGGTGGAAGAACCGGGCGGAGGTCTCCAGGCCGTCCTCCAGGAACACCCCTGCCAGGAACGGCCGGAGCACGTCGGTGATGACGTCGTCCGACAGACCGGCCCGGAACAGCGCCGAGGAGGTGGTTTCGTCGCGGCGGCGCCTGACGGAGGAAGCGGGGAGCACCGCGTCCCGTGCCGTGAGTGCCGCCAGTGCGCCCAGGTCGCGGGCGGAGAGGACCCGGCCCGGCAGCAACGCCCCCACCGCGCCCTGCTCGCGCGTCGGGTCGACGAGGCGGACGGGGCCCGTCCGGGTGTGCGCGATGATGCCCGCGGTGAACGGCCGCAGGCGCAGGCTCCTCAGGTCCAGGCGCCGCTTCACCTGCGGATAGGAGGTGTTGAACACCTGGAAGCCGCGGTCGAGCAGGAAGCCGTCCCGGCGGTCCGTGCGCATCCGGCCGCCCACCGAGTCGGATGCCTCCAGGAGGGCCGCTTTCAGGCCGGAGCGGCAGAGATCCAGCGCGCAGGCCAGTCCGGCGAGGCCCGCTCCGACGACGACGGTGTCCGTGGGCCGGCGGTGCTCGTCGGTCATGCTGCTCCTCGTGCCCGGGGTCGTCCGGCCCAGCCGACCACGTTCCGCGGGCCGATGCGAGGAGCCACGCATGTGCGGACCGGGTGACGCACGGGGAGCCGAGCCCGGGAGCCGGGCTCCCCGTGCGTGGGCGTCAGCCGCCCGAGCAGACCGCGCCGTTCAGGCGGAAGACCGCCGGGTCGGGGTTGGGGCCGTCGTTGGCTCCGACGAACCCGAAGGAGGCGGTCGACCCGCCGTCCGGCGCCAGCGCGCCCGCACCGTCCGGAGCGGTGACCCGCACATGGGAACCGGTCTGGTGGAAGGTGGCGTTCCACCCGGAGTCCACCGACTGGCCCGTGGTCGGCCAGTCCCAGTCGACCGTCCAGCCCGTGATCGGCGTGTCCGCCAGGTTCCGCACGGTCACGGTGGTCACGAAGCCGTTGCCCCAGCTGGAGTCACGGTGGTACGTCACGGAGCAGACCGCGTCCTTCGGGGTGCCGGTGCTGAAGGTCAGCGGCGAGGAGGCGCCGGAGAGCCGCCCCGCCGAGTCCGCCGCCAGCACGTTGACGGTGTGGCTGCTGCCCGGGGGGAGATTCCGCAGGGTGACGGAGGTGCCGGTGGTCTCGCCGACCAGGCGGGTGTGGGCGCCGTCGCGCTCCTGGACCAGGTAGCGGGTCGCGCCCGTCGCGCCGTCCCAGGTGAGGCGCGCGGTGGTGTCGGTGACCGCGTCCAGGCGCGGGGTGCCGGGTGTGCTCGCGGCCGAAGCGGCCGGGCCGGTCCCGGCCTTCGGTTCGAGGGTCACGGTGAGCAGTGCGTACGGGGGCACCGTGACCCGGGACGCGGACGCGTCGGCGTCGGTGACCTCGGTGATGTCGCTGTCGCCGCGTGCGTAGCGGCTGACCTCCGGCGCGGCGGCCGACGGGGTGAAGCCCGCGTAGTCGAGGGCGACGGTCCGTGCGGCGTCCGGGTTCTTGTTGACGAGCATGACGCTCAGCCGCCCGTCGTCACGGAGCACGGCGTGCGCCGAGACGTCCTGCGCGGAGGACTCGGCGGCGACCATGGTGTCGCCCGCGGTGCCCAGTTCAGCGGTCATCTTCATCCCGTAGTACGGATGGAACGGCGTGTTCGGCGCCGACTGGCAGACGTCACCGGTGCAGGCGCCGCTGGACAGCATCCCCATGTCGCCGTAGTCGGTCTCACCGTCGACGGTGGTGATCTCCCCCGCACCGTTGTGGGTGTTCCACCAGTCGACGTTGAACACGCCGTTCTCCAGCGCCGTCATGAACGCGTCCGCGGCGAAGAGTCCGTTGGGGCGGGCGGTGAGCCGGGCGCCGCCGGTGTTGGTGTTGATCTCGGTGAGCGCGATCCCGATGTCCGGTGAGTGCGCTCCGGCGACCCGGTCGATCTGGTCGCGCACCTCCCGGAGTTCACCGGGCAGCTTGGCGAGCCTGGACATGGCGGCGTCGGCGGTGGTGTCCGATCCGCCCGCGTACCAGTGCACGCTGACGAAGTCGATGACGTCGGCCACCGCCGGCAGCACGGTGTGGTTCCAGTCGCCGGCATCGCCGTCGCCGACGACTCCGTCCGGCCACTCCCCCGGACTGGTGAGGACCGCGCCGATCTTGATCGTGGGGTCGACGGCCTTCATCGCCGCCGCGTAGGCGCGCACCTCACGCGCGTACTGCTGCGGGCTCTTGTCCTCGTGCTCGTCGTTCTCCCAGCCGCTGCCGTAGTGGCCGTTGCCGTAGATCTCGTTGCCGATCTCCCAGTACTTCGCGCCGTACTTCTTGGTGACGTTCGCGTACCTGACCCAGCCGGCCGCCTCCTGCGGGGTGCCGGAGCCGTAGTTGGCGATGAGGATCGGCTGCGCCCCGGTGGCGCGGACGGTGCCCATGAAGGCGTCGAAGCCGGTGCCCGGGGCGACGTAGCCGCCGGGCGCGGTGTGCGTTTCCCAGTGGTAGATGTCCGCGTACGAACCCCCCGGGTAGCGCATCGCCCCGACGTCGGCCGCCTTCATCAGGTCCACCACCTCGGGGTCGTTCATGTGCGAGTCCCAGATGGCGGTGTTGACCCCGCGGGCGGCACCGGTCAGCGTGCCCAGCGCCGCTTGGGCGTTCACCTGTACGTCGACGTCCGCGTCGGTGGCGGCCCTCGGTGCGGCGGGGGCCGCACCGGTCAGCGAGGCCAGCACGGCGAGCGAGGCGGCCAGGACGGCGGCGGCGCGTGCGAGGGGGCGGAAGCCGTGTGGGGGTCTGTGCGAGGGCGCCATGGGGGATCCTCCCTGGGATCTCGGCGGCACGGGCGGAGTGGGGCGGTGCGTGCCGCTGGACGCGCGAAGTCCGTTGCGGCGAGGGGGCGTTGCTCGTGGGAGCGCTCCCATCATGGGGAGGGCGCGACGCGCTGTCAACGGCGGTGACATGCACCGGAACGGCCGCGCGCCACCTCGCCGGTGACATGCGCCGAATCGGCCGAATGGCGCCTTCCGGAGCGGCCGCGGCTTTCTCTACTGTCGATGTCCGGCTCATCCGGACCTTCTGGGAGATCACATGAAGCCTGAGACCATGTACTGCTATACATGCGATTCCGACGAGATGCACCGGCCTCTCACCACCGCGGAGAAGACCTGGCTGAAGGACCGAACGGGGCGTGGCAAGGTGGATGAGTTCTTCATGTGTGAGGCACCGACGTGCCGCAATGTCCGCAGCGGCTGGAACAAGCGCCCGTTCGACCCGGTCGTCCGCATCCCGCTGCCCTGAGCCGGGAAATCGGGTTGAGGAGCGGTCACCTCGGCGCCTAACGTCTGAGCCCATCGACGTGTAGCTCAGCAGGAGAGCGCCGGGCTCTTAACCCGGAGGGCGCAGGGGCGGAACCTGCCACGTCGGCTTATGAACGACAACGCTGAGCAGCAGCCCCTCGCCGCAGGCACGTCCTTTCCGGAGAGCCGTCTGGCTCAAGCCTTCGTGACCGCGCTGACCCACGAGGACGCCGGCACCCGGCACCGCGCGGAGACGCGCGGGCACCGCTGGCGGGAGGTTCTGACCGCCATGACCACGGGCCGGGTGACGGTCGGTTCGCGGGCGCCCGTGACCGGGTTTCCGGCCTGGGTGACTCCCGAGGTGGTGCGGGGCGGCTTCTCCACCGGGACGGTGAGCGCCGGTGGCCCGCTCCAGCCTTACGAGGCCGACGCCGCGAGGCGTTTCGGCGTACCGGCCGAGCGACGCGCGCTTTTCGCCCACTGCCTCACCGAGCCGGGGCTCGCGTGGCTGTGGTCCCTGCTGGACAGCGGCGGGTACGAGATCGCTGTGCCCGAGGAGGCGGCGCTGCTCACCGCGGCCTGGCTGGTGCGCCACGGGGAGACCGGAGCGGCGTGCGACCTCGTCGCGGAGCTGGGGCCGTTCGCCGGCCGGCTGCGGTTCCTGCCCCGCCCGGCCGACGGGCCCGCCCCGGGCGCCGGCACGTCGGTGCACCGGCGCACCGTCTCCGACACCGTCGGCACCTTGGCGCGACGCCGGCCCCACACGGCCGTCGAGACCCAGCGTGAAGCGCTCGCCGTGTGGCAGCCGTTCGGTGACGAACTGCTCGTCCACTGGCTGCGGACGGCGGGGGACGGCATGGTCCCGGAGCCCACTCCGGACGCCGACTGGCTGGCCCACGGTGAGGTCCTGCTCGGCCGGTACCGGGTACTCGCCGCGCGGCACACCCTGTGCACCAAGCACCTCGATCCCAAGGAGAACCTGGGCATTCTGCGCGGAGCACTCGAAGAGGCCGTCGCGGGACGGCCGTTGGGGGCGCGCCGCCTCGGTCTGCTGCGGCATGCCGTGCGCTCCATGGTGCGGCGGCGGGGGCTGCCGGGGTCGGACCCGCATCTGGCTCTGCGCCGCTCCCAGGAGGAGCAGGCGGCGCTCCCTTCCCATCACGCGCTCGCCCAGCTGATGCTGCGCCGGCTCGCCGCACTCCCCCCGGACGGCGGCATCACCGATGTCGCCGCGCTGGTGACCCCGGTGACCGAGGAGGAGAGCCGGGAAGCCGGCCTGCCCACCGGGGCCGTCATGCCGGCCGGGATCAGCCGGGCGGTCGAGTCCGCGACGAGCGCCCCGCTCGACGCGCTCGTCGAGCGGGGAGTGGTCCCTTCGGCCGAGGTCATGGCCGAGCTGGTGCCCCAGCTGGTCGCGGCCGCCACGGCTCAGGCGTACGGCGACGAGACGCTGCGCACCGTGATGGAAGCGAACTACCGGGCGTTCCGGAGCCGCCGGTCACTGCTCCTGCTCGATCTGGAGCGTCAGGTGCGCGTCGAGGAACTGCCCTGGGTGCGGGCGGTGTCCGGGCAGCGGACCGCGGTGCTGGGCGCGTCGGACGACGGCGGTGCGCTCGCCGTGCTGCGGCAGCTCGGCGAAGTGGCCGTGCACGCCTTCCCGGGAACGCTCCTGCCCAACCCTCTGGTGCGTGAGTTCGGTGTACTCGGCCGGCAGTGCGACCTCGGGGCACCGTTCGTCGAAGAGCTGGCCGCCGACATCTTCATGGGCACGTTCGGCCCGAAGTTCCTCAAGGCGGCCCGGGTCGCGGGCGAGCTCCTGGGCGGCACGTTGTACGAGCGCTATTACGACATCGATTACGCGGCGGTCCGCAACCTGGCGATCGTCGAGGCGGGTGAGGCCCTGACCCGCTCGGCCGGTGCCCGTACGTCCCCCGGGTTCGCGCGGCTCTGCTCGGAGCGGTCGGGAGCGGCGTCGCGGCACTGGTCCGTCGCGGCGAACGGGATGGTGATCGAGCAGGCGCAGATCCTCACCACGCACAACCTGGCCACGCTGGTCGGCCGGGTGGGCGTGGCCCCGCGGTCCGGGTGGGCCGATCTGGCCCACCGCTGCCTGGTGACCGTGTGCCGGCTGACCGCCCGTGTGCACCACAACCCGCGTCCCCTGCGCACGATCAAGGACGCCGCGTACGCGTGGCGCCAGATGGTCTTCCACCTGTCCCTGTGCCCGCCGGCCCAGCAGCGGCGGTTCGTCGCGGGGGCGCCGGACGAGGTGGCCCGCCACCCCGCGCATGTGGCCGCTCGGTTGGCCCCGGCGCTGGCGGGCCTGGCGCTGGTCGCCGGGGGCGGCGCCTTCGGCGAGGACGGAACGGCGGACACGGGGCGCGCCCGACGCTTCGTGGGGTGGACGACCGGACCGCACTGGATGCGGTGACGCGGGCCTGCCGCACCGAGGCACCGGTGCTGCCCGCCTGACGCGTAGGAGGTGCCGGCGGCGCGTCGCGGCTGTCCGGCGCCATGAGGACGTCGGTGTCCTGTGCCGGTCCTGGTCGTGCAGAACACCGCGCGCGGGGGCCCGGCCGGGTCGGTGCCCGGCTGCGTGGGGCGGGGCCCGATGTGCGGGTGCTGCGGCCGTACGCCGGTGAGGAGCTGCCCTCCGTTCTCGGGGGCCGGCCGCTGCTCATGCTCGGCGGTGGCTTCCTCCCCGACGACGACGGACGTGCGCCCTGGCTGGCCGCCACCCGCCGCCTGGTGGGACAGGCGCTGGCGGACGGCGCACCCAAGCCGTCCCCGGGGATCAGGCTCGTGCCGAGCCGACGGCGGTCCTCGGCCCGGCAGTCGCGTGGGCCCCGTCACCCCGTGTACCTCCCCTGGATAACGGTGGCATAAGGTGAGGCTCGCCTAATCTTTTAAGGCTGAACAAATCGAGGAGCACGCTCATGTCACATCGGCGCCGTGGTACAGCCGCAGTCGCCCTCGCCGTCGTTGCCGCGCTGTCGCTGGCCGCGTGCGGCGCCGACTCCTCCGGGAAGGACGGCGGCTCGTCCTCCCAGGGGTCCAAGGACTCGAAGTCCGTCGCCAAGGGCGGCAAGGACTTCGGCGACGCGGCGGCGAAGACCGCGGCGCTCGGCACGGACGCCAAGCCCGGCCAGTGGCCGCGTACGGTCAAGCACGCCATGGGCAGCACCGAGATCAAGGAGCAGCCCGAGCGCGTGGTCGTGCTCGACGTCGGTGAGCTCGACAACGTCGTGTCGCTCGGTGTGAAGCCGGTCGGTCTCGCGCCGACCGAGGGGTCGCCGGAGCTGCCGTCGTATCTCAAGAAGGACGCGGGCACGCCGAAGAACATCGGCACGATCAACAGCCTCAACCTGGAGGCGATCGCCGCGCTCAAGCCGGACCTGATCCTGGGCAGCCAGCTGCGCGCCGCCAACTCCTACGACGAGCTGTCGAAGATCGCGCCCACCGTCTTCTCCATCCGGCCCGGGTTCACCTGGAAGGAGAACTACCTCCTCAACGCCGCCGCGCTGGACAAGACGGCTGAGGCCAAGGCGAACCTCGCCGCGTACCAGAAGAAGGCAAAGGCTCTCGGGGAGAAGCTGGGGGCGGACAAGCCGACCGTGTCGATGGTCCGCTACCTGCCCGACGGTCTGATCCGGCTCTACGCCAACGACTCCTTCATCGGCACCATCCTCAAGGACGTCGGCATCCCGCGCCCCAAGAACCAGGACATCGCGGACCTGGCGGCCGAGGTGAGCGCCGAGAACATCGACCAGGCCGACGCCGACTACATCTTCACGGGCGTGTACGGCGATGCCAAGGCGACCGACAAGAGCAAGGCGCAGGCCAACCCGCTCTGGAAGAACCTGAAGGCGGTCAAGGACGGCCACGCCTTCGACGTGCCGGACGAGACCTGGTACCTGGGTCTCGGTGTCACCGCCGCGGACGCGGTCCTCGACGACCTCGAGAAGTACCTGACGGCCTGAGGGCCGCGGACCGAGAAGAGAGAGTGAGCCCGGCGCATGTCGCCACCCAACCTCACCCGCCGGCGGGCGGGCTGGCTGCTGGCCGGGGCGGCGATGCTGCTGGTCGCCGTCCTGCTGAGCCTGACCGTCGGCAGCCGCCAGATCGCCCCGGGGGACGCGCTGCAGGCTCTGTTCCACGACGGCGGCAGTGACGACGCCCAAGTGGTACGCGCGCTGCGGGTGCCCCGGACGGTGGTCGGCGTGCTCGCGGGCGCCGCGCTCGCTCTCGCGGGAACGGTCATGCAGGGGATCACCCGCAACCCCATCGCCGAACCGGGCATCCTCGGTGTGAGCCAGGGAGCCTCGGTCGGTGTGGTGACCGCCATCGCGTTCTTCGGGGTGCACTCGCTGAACGGCTACGTGTGGTTCGCGTTCGCCGGAGCGGCGGTGGCCGGGGTGGGGGTGTACGCGGTCGCCAGCGGCGGGCGCGGCGGGGCTTCGCCGGTCAAACTCGCCCTGGCGGGGGCCGCGATGAACGCGTTCCTCGCCTCGCTGGTGTCCGGGGTCGCCACCACCAACGCCCGCGCCCTGGACGAGTTCCGGTTCTGGCAGGTCGGCTCGATCGGTGGGCGCGACGGTGAAGTGATCCGCCAGGTCTGGCCGTTCGTGGTGGCCGGGATGATCCTGGTCGCGATGATCGCCCGTGGCCTGGACGCGCTCGCACTGGGCGACGACGCCGCGCGGAACCTGGGCAACAACGTCGGGCGGCTGCGGGCCCTCGGTGCGCTCGGTGCGCTCGTGCTCACCGGGGCGGCCGTGGCGTCGGTGGGCCCGATCGCCTTCACCGGTCTGGCCGTCCCGCACATCGCCCGTGCGCTGGTGGGGACGGCACACCGCTGGGTGCTGCCGCTGGCGGCCCTGCTGGGTCCGGTGATGATCCTCGGCTCCGACGTGCTGGGACGCGTTCTCTTTCCGCCTTCGGAGGTGCCGGTGGCGGTCATGACCGCCCTGATCGGTGTGCCGTTCCTGATCGCACTGGTCCGGCGCCGGAAGGTGGTGGCCGCGTGAGCGACGTCGAAGCCATCGTCGTTCCCCGTCCGCGCCCCGGCGGGCATGCCGTGCTGCGACGCGGGCGGGCGAGTTTCCTCGTGCACCGCCGGGCGGCCGTGGTCGCGGTGACGCTCGCGGTGCTGCTGGCGTGTGCGGTGGTGGCCTATCTGTGCGTCGGTGAATCGTTCGTGGCGCCGTCCGAGGTCGTACGCGTCCTGCTCGGCCGCCCCAGTCCCGACGAACTCGTGGTGGGCACGCTGCGGTTGCCGCGCCTGGTCGTGGGGCTCCTCGCGGGGGTGGCGTTCGGTGTCGCGGGGGCGCTGGTGCAGACCGTCGCCCGCAACCCGCTGGCCAGCCCCGACGTCATCGGCGTCACGCACGGGGCGGGTGCGGCCACGGTGGCGGCGCTGAGTTTCAACGCCGTCGCCGCCGACGCGCTGCCCTATGTCTCCGTGGCCGGTGGCCTGGCGGCGGCCCTGCTCGTGTACGTGTTCGCGTGGCGCGGCGGGCTGCACTCCTCGCGCTTCGTCCTGGTCGGCATCGGTGTGTCGGTCGCACTCGGCTCGCTGACCCAGCTGCTGCTGACCAAGGGCGACTATCTGGTGGCCCAGCAGGCCAAGGTCTGGCTCACCGGCTCGCTCAACAGCCGCGGTTACGAGGAGGCGGGCCCGCTCGCCCTCGTACTCCTGATCGGCCTGCCGGCGGCCCTGTGGGCGGCGCGGGCCCAGCGCGGCGCGTCGTTCGACGACGACACCGCGACCGCGCTCGGTGTACGCCTCGGCCGGGTCCGGCTCGGGCTCACCGTGCTCGGGGTCGTCCTGGCGTCGGTGGCCACCGGCGCGGTGGGCCCGGTCGATTTCGTGGCGCTGCTCGCCCCGCAGATCGCGCGCCGGCTGACCCGCACGGCCCAGACCCCGCTGCTGTCGTCGGCGTTGGCCGGGGCGCTGATCGTCGTGGTCGCCGACCTGCTGGCCCGCCGCCTCTTCTCCCCGGTCGAGCTGCCGACCGGTGTCCTCACCGCCGTGGTGGGCGCGCCGTACCTGATGTGGCTCATCGTCCGTACCCGTAGCCGATCCGGAGGCATCTCGTCATGAGCCGCCCGTCCGCCAGCCGACTCTCGGCGCACGACCTGACCCTCGCCTACGAGGACCGCACCGTCGTCGAGGGCCTGGACCTGGAGATACCCGACGCCAAGGTGACCATCGTCGTCGGGCCCAACGCCTGCGGGAAGTCCACGCTCCTGCGGGCGCTGGGCCGCCTCCTCAAACCGCGGCGCGGTGCCGTACTGCTGGACGGCGCCGAACTGGCCGGGCTCCCCGCGAAGGAGATCGCGCGGACCGTCGGGGTGCTCCCGCAGTCCCCCACGCCGCCCGACGGCATCACCGTCGCCGACCTCGTGGCGCGGGGCCGCCAGCCGCACCAGAAGTGGTGGCAGCAGTGGTCGGAGGCCGACGAGCACGCCGTGGGCGAGGCTCTGGAACGGACGAACACGGCGGCCCTCGCCGACCGTCCGGTGGACGAGCTCTCCGGCGGTCAGCGCCAGCGCGTCTGGATCGCGATGGCCCTGGCGCAGGACACCGAACTCCTGCTGCTGGACGAGCCCACGACGTATCTGGACGTCGCTCATCAGGTGGAGGTCCTGGACCTGGTGCGCCGTCTCAATCTGGAGCGCGGGCGCACCGTCGTCGCCGTGCTGCACGACCTGAACCAGGCCATCCGCTACGCCGATCACCTCGTCGCGATGAAGGACGGGCGCATCGTGGCCCAGGGAGCGCCGGACGAGGTCGTCACCGCGGAGATGGTGCGGGAGGTCTTCGGGCTGTCCTCCGTCATCATCCCGGACCCCGTCACGGGCGGCCGGCTCGTCGTCCCGGGGTACAGCTGGCAGCCGTCGACGGCGGCGGAGAAGACCGGCGCGCGCTGACGGGGGGCGGCCCCGGGTCCGGGGCGTCGAAACCCTGACGTTCCTCTGACCGCCGCCTGTCCGTTCCCCGACCGGGCGGAGGCGGAGTTCTGCGGGAGTCCTGAACCGGCACGCCTTGTCCCGTCCGGTGGGCGCACCGGATCCTGGAAGGGAGCCCGCGGTGGACCGACCAGAACGGGAACGCATGATGCTGACGACCACGGCACGCCCTTCACCGGGGACCGGCGCCCCCGGCCGTCTGTCGCCGGGGGTCCGCAGGATCACCCTCGACGCGGCCGGCATCCCGCTGTCCGCGCTGCTGAGCGAACCCTTGGACGGGCGTCCGGCGCGTGCGACCGTCGTCGCCCTGCACGGCGGCGGGATGAGCGCCGGGTACTTCGACGGGCAGGCCCATCCGGACGTCTCCCTGCTGACGCTCGGCGCCCGCCTCGGCTGCGCCGTGCTCGCGGTGGACCGGCCCGGATACGGCGCGTCGGCCCCGTGTCTGCCCGCCGGGCAGCCGCTGCTGGAGCAGGCGGCGACGGTCCGTGCGGCGCTCGCCGACGCGCGGGACCGGCATGTGTCCGGGCCGCTGTTCCTGCTCGCCCACTCCTTCGGCGGCAAGCTCGCCCTCGCTCTCGCCGCAGACGCCCCGTCCGGCGCCTTCGTCGGCCTGGACGTCTCCGGGTGCGGGCACCGGCCGGCCGCCTCCGCCGGGCTGCTCGGCCGCACCACGCGGACCGGTATGCGCCGGCTCAACTGGGGTCCGCTGCGGCTCTATCCCGCCGGGACCTTCCGCGAGAGCGGTGCGGTCGTCGCCCCGGTGCCCCGGCGGGAGGCCGAATCGGCGGTGGAGTGGGACACGCTGGCCCCCCGCCTGCTGCCCCGGGTACGGGTGCCGGTGCGCTTCACCTTCGCCGAGCACGAGGCGTGGTGGCGTCACGAGGACGCCGATCTGGCGGACCTGGCCGCGCAGTTCTCGGCGGCGCCACGGGTGCTGGTCGACCGGCTTCCGGCGGCCGGGCACAACATCAGCCTGGGGTCCGCCGCCCGCGCGTACCACCTGCGCGCCCTGGCCTTTCTCGACGAGTGCCTCGACGCCGGCGCCCGGGCCGCCGCACGGTGACCGCCGGCGCCCGGGCCTGCCCCTCCCGCGTGAGCGCTCACCCTCACGTGCGGCTGAGGATGCTGTCGCTGCCCGCCCCGGGTTCCCGGTTCCCCGTCCCTGGCTGCCTCGACGAGGCGGAGCGGGCCCGTGCCACCGGCTTCGCCGACCCGCGCGCCCGGCTTCGCTACGTCACCGCCCATGTCGCGCTGCGCGAGTTCCTCGCCGAGTACACCGGTACGGACGCGGCACGGCTGCGGTTCGGGCGCGACCGGCCGGGCGGCACGGGCGGAGGTCCGGGAGGGCGGCCGGTGCTGCTCGGCTTCCCGGAGGGGCCGCACTTCTCCCTCGCGCACAGCCATGACCTCATCGTGATCGCCGTCGCTGCCGTGGCCGTGGGCGTCGACGTGCAGCGCGTGCCGCGCCCCGGCTCGGTCGACGCGCTGCTGCCCCGGCTGCACCCGGCGGAACGCGAGGGACTGCTACGCCTTCCCCGGGCCGCGCGGGCAGCCGCCTTCGCCCGGCTGTGGACACGGAAGGAGGCCCATCTGAAGGGCCTCGGTACGGGCCTCGCACGCGGTCTGGCCACCGACTGCCTCCTGGACGGGGCGCAGCCGGCCGGCTGGCACGTCCGCGACGTCGCCGCTCCTCCCAGGTACGCGGCGGCGACCGCCGTCGCGTACCCCTTCCGCGCCTCGACCGGCACGCTACCCGCCGGCCACCGCACCGGCACGGCGTGAACCGGCGACCGAGTCGAGCAGTTCCCTCGTGTACGGGTGGGAGGGCTTGGCGAACACCTGCGCCACCGGACCCGACTCCACGAGCCGGCCGCCCCGCATCACCCCGACGTGGTGGGCGATGCCCCGGACCACGGCGAGGTCGTGCGAGATGAACAGGCAGCTCAGCCCCGACTCGTCCTGAAGCTCGATGAGCAGCTCCAGAATGCGGGCCTGCACCGAGACGTCGAGCGCCGACACGGGTTCGTCGCACACCACCAGATCGGGTCGCAGCGCCAGCGCGCGGGCGATGGCCACCCGCTGCCGCTGCCCGCCCGACAGCTCCCGCGGGCGCCGCCGGAGGGTACCGGCCGGGAGCCGCACGCGATCCAGGAGCGCCGCCGCCTCCCGGGTGCGCCCGGCCCGGTCGCCCACCCGGTACGCGCGCAGGGGCTCGGTGATGATGTCCCCCACCGTCAGACGCGGGTCGAGGGAGGCGTAAGGGCTCTGGTAGACGATCTGCATGCGGCGCCGCAGCCGGCGCAGCGCCTCTCCGCGCAGCGAGGTGATGTCCTCGCCGTCGAAGTGGACCGTGCCCGACGTCGGATCGGCGAGGCGGACGAGCAGCCGGGCGGTGGTCGACTTGCCCGAGCCGGACTCCCCGACCAGGGCGAACGTCTCACCCCTCCCGATGGCCAGGTCCACCGAGTCGACGGCCCGGAAGGGCTCCCGGCCGCGACGGCCCCGGGTGAACTCCTTCACCAGCCCCCGGGCCACCACCAGGTCCCGGGCGGCGGCCGCGGGCCGGACCGGCGGGGTGCGCTCCCGGACCGAGCCGAGACGGGGCGCGGAGCGCAGCAGTTCCCGGGTGACCGTGTGCCGGGGATCGCCCAGCACCTCGCCGACCGTCCCCGATTCCACGATCTCGCCCTGGGACATCACCCCCACGCGCTGGGCGCGGTCGGCGGCGACACCCAGGTCGTGGGTGATGAGCAGCACCGCCGTGCCCGTGCGGGCGACGAGTTCGTCCACGTGGTCGAGGAGAGCGCGCTGCACGGTGACGTCGAGCGCGCTGGTCGGCTCGTCGGCGATCAGCAGTTTCGGCCGGGCGGCGAGCGCGACCGCGATGAGCGCCCGCTGGCGCATCCCGCCGGAGAGTTCGTGGGGGTACTGCCGGGCCCGCAGGTGCGGCTGGGGCAGGCCCGCCTCGGCGAGCAGTTCGACGGCGCGTTCCGCGGCCTCGCGCCGGCCGGAGGCCAGCTTGTGGATCAGGAGCACTTCGCCGATCTGCGGGCCGATGCGGCGCACCGGGTTCAGCGACACCATGGGGTCCTGCGGGACGAAGCCGATGCCCCGGCCGCGGTGGCGGCGCATCTCCGGTTCGCCGGCCGCGGCGAGGTCGGTCGCGCCGAAGAGGACGCGGCCGGCCGTGACCGTCGCCCCGGGCGGCAGCAGGCCGGCGACGGCGTGGGCCGTCGTGGACTTGCCCGAGCCCGACTCCCCGACCAGGGCCACGACTTCGCCCGGTGCGACGGTGAGGGAGACCCCGCGCACCGCGTCCACCCGGCCCGTCCGCGTGCGGTAGGAGATCCTCAGGCCTTCTATGCCGAGCAGGGGACCGGATTCCCGGGCCGGTCCGGCCGGCGCTGTCGGGGGTGTCGTCATGGGGTGCTCTCCTTCGCCTCGCCGTCGAGGGCGCGGGCGATGCGGTTGGCGGCCAGGACCGTCGCCGCGAGGGCGAGTCCGGGCAGGGTGGTCAGCCACCAGGCGGTGGCCAGGTAGTCGCGGCCGCCGGCGACCAGCGACCCCCACTCGGGGGCGGGCGGGCGCGCCCCGTAACCGAGGAACGACAACGACGACACCTGGAGCACGACGCCGCCGAAGTCCACCGCCGCGTAGACGAGGACGGGCCCGGCCGCGTTCGGCAGGACGTGCCGCAGCAGCACCGCGTACCACCGGGTGCCACTGGCCCGAGCGGCCTCCACGTACGGGGACCGGGCGACCCGCAGGGCCTCGGCCCGCATGATCCGGGCGAACATGGCCACGCTCGTCACCCCGACGGCCACGGCGACCTGGACGGTTCCGAAGCCGAGGGCGGTGACCAGGGCGAGCGAGAGCAGCAGTCCCGGCACGGCGAAAAGTACGTCGGTGAGCCGCATCAGCGCACTGTCGGCCCACCCGCCGGCCGCACCGGCCACCAGCCCGGTCAGCGACCCCGCCACCAGGCCGACGAAGACGGCGAGTGCCGTCGCCCGCAGAGTGAGGGAGCTGCCGTGCACCAGCCGGGTGAACAGATCGCGGCCGAGCTGGTCGGTGCCCAGGAGGTGTTCCCCGTCGGGCGGCCGGAGCCGGTCGGCGGGCACCCCGGCCAGCGGATCGCGGCCGGTGAACAGGGCGGGGTGCAGCGCGGCGAGCAGGACCAGGGCGAGGAACACGACGGACAGGACGAGCCCGGGCCGGGCGAGCCAGAACCCGGCAGCCCGGCGCAGCCGCGAGGGCGCCTCCCGCGAGGCGCCCACGGAGGACGTGCCGGGCGCGGCGACGGGTGCCCCGCCGTCGGGGGACGTATCGAGTGCGCTCACGCGGTCACCGCCCTGGGGCCCGTCGCTGTGAGGCGGGGGTCGAGCACCGGGTGCAGGAGGTCCACGGCCAGGTTCGCCAGGACGAACGCGCACGCGCCGGACACCACGAGCCCCTGGACGACGGGGATGTCCTGCGCGGTCACGGCGGTCGCGGTCAGCCGGCCGATCCCGTTGCGGGAGAAGACGGTCTCCACCACCACGGAGCCCGCCAGCACATGGCCGACCAGCACCCCCACGACGGTGAGCGGCGCGAGCGCCGCGTTGCGGGCCGCGTGGGAGAAATGGACCCGGAGCCGGCTTGCTCCCTTGGCGACGGCCGTGTCGATGTACGGCTCGGCGAGTGCGGTGCGCAGGCTCTTCGCGAAGACCTGGGCGACCAGCGCGGCCGCCGGCAGCGCCAGCGTCACCGCCGGGAGCAGCAGCGAGGCGGCGCTCTCGTCCCCGAAGGCCGGTAACAGCCCCCAGCGGAAGGAGAGGAACTGGATGAGCACCAGGCCGACCCAGAAGGTGGGGGCGGCCACCCCCGCCGACGGGAGCGACAGCAGGAACTGCGCCGCCCACCGCCGGCGGGTGTACGTGCCGGCCAGGGCGACCCCGGCCCCCAGCGGCAGGGCCAGGGCCAGGGTGGCCCCCGTGAGCTCCAGCGTCGCGGGAGTCGCTTCCGCGATCATCCGTCCGACCGGTTCGCCGGTGTGGACGGAGGCGCCGAAGTCCCCGTGCAGGGCGTGCCCGAGCCTCGTCGCGTACTGCTCCGCCACCGGCCGGTCGAGACCGTACCGGGTGCGCAGCGAGGCGAGTTGTTCCGGGGTCACGGAGGTGCTGTCCCCGCCGCCGGCCGCCATGACGGTCACCGGGTCTCCGGGCAGCAGGTAGAGCACACCGAAGGACAGGGTGTAGGCGGCCCAGAGGACGAACACGGCCTGGGCGAGCCTGCGGACGACGTACGCGGCCATGGTCAGGACAGCCACGCGTCGTGGAACTGCGGGTACGACGTCGAGTCCAGGGTCAGGCCGTGCACCCTTTCGCCGATTCCGTAGACGCTCGCCATCTCGAACACCGGGATCTGGTAGCCCTGTTCCAGCACCCGGCGCTGCGCGGTCGCGACCAGTGCGGCCCGCTTCTCCGGGTCGCTCGCGGCGGCCTGCGCGTCCAGTGAGCTCTCCAGCCGGGGGTCGTCGATGCGGCCGAGGTTGAGCAGTTTGCCGGAGAACGCGGTGCGCAGGATGTCCGGGTCGTTGCGGGTGCCGTTGCCCCAGGCGAGGTCGTAGTCGCCCGCGCCGCGCGCCTGCTGGTAGTCCGGCAGGGAGAGCAGCTTGAGGGTGAGGCCGATCCCGGTCTTGCGCAGCTGCTGCTGGATCAGTTCCAGAACGGTCTGGTTGGGCCCGAAGTTCGCGCCCAGGATCACCTTCAGGTTCAGCTTCTTGCCGTTCTTCACCCGGATGCCGTCCGGGCCGGGCACCCAGCCTGCCGCGTCGAGGGTCTTTCCGGTCTTCCCGGGGTCGTGGGCGAGCAGCGCGCTGTTGTCGGCGTACGCGCCCGTGCTGCTGGACAGAGCGCTGGTCGCGGGGAGGTAGCTGGGGCTGAGGACGGTCTTCACGACCTCGTCCCGGTCCACGGCCGACTGGAGGGCGCGCCGCACGGCCGGGTCCTTCGTCAGCGGCCGCGCGGTGTTGACGCTGAGCGCGACGGGAACGCCGGGGTTGGGGCGGTCGAGGACGGTCAGCCGGTGCCCCGCGAGGGTCTCCTGGTCCTGCGGTGCGACGCCCGCGATCGCGTCGACCTGTCCGGAGTTCAGGCTGCCGCTGCGTACACCGGCTTCGGGGACCACTCGGAAGGTGAGCTTGTCCAGGTAGGCGGCTCCGGAGTGCTTCCAGAGCGAGGAGCCCCACGTGTAGCCGTCGCGCCTGGACAGTTCCACCGAGGTGTTCGGGGTGTAGCCGTCGAGGGTGAACGGGCCGGAGCCGATCAGTTTGGCGGTGCAGCGCCGGTCCGCGGGGAGTTTCAGGCTCGCGGGGGCCAGGAGCCCCAGTGTCGCCGTCGACGTGGCCTGGAGGAACTGGGCGTTGGGCCCCTTGAAGGTGACCTTGGCCGTGTACCGGTCGACGGCCTCGGTGCTGCGGTAGCCCTGGAGGTAGCCGGCGCCCAGCATCGACTTGGCGCCCAGGGCGGCGACGGCGTCCAGGTTGGCCTTGACGGCCTTGGCGTCGAGCGGGGTGCCGTCGGCGAAGGTGACGTCCTTGCGCAGGCTGAAGGTGAACTGCGAGGCGTCCGGGGAGATGTGCCACGAGCGCGCGATCCACGGCACGATCCGGCCCGTCCTCGGGTCCTGGTCGGTGAGCGAGTCCACGAAGGCGCGTGCCCCGTACAGGGCGTCGGTGGTCGTGGCCTGGTGCGGGTCGACGCAGCCGGGGTCCGCCGCCATCGCGAACCCGAGGTGGCCGCCGGACCGCGGCGTGGACGCCGCCTTGCCGGAGGGCCCGGATGCTCCGGAGCAGGCCGTCGCGGTGAGCGAGAGGACGAGCGAGGCGGCGAGGGCGGCCGCCGGGGAGCTCGCGAAGGGGCGCGAGGGCGCGGGACGTCTGGACATGAAGGTACGACTCCGGGTGAGCGAGAGCGGAAACGAGGAGACCGGGCCGGGCCCGTACGGGTGACGGGCGGCCGGACCGGACGTGGGAGACGCGGGCGCGAGGGGCCCCGCGTGCCGGTCCGCGTGCGGCTGGACCGGGTTGTGGGCGCGGTCGGCGCGGGCCCGCGTGGGACACGCGTGCCCGTGCGTCGTGCGGGAGGTGGGGTCAGTGCCCCGGACAGAGGAAGCCGGCGAGGCGTTGCAGATCGATGTGCCGACGGGTCGTCAGCGGTACCCGCTCAGACACGGCCCATCCTGAAGCCGACACCGCGGACGGTGATGATCCAGTCGGGTGAGCCGAGCTTGGAACGGACCGCACTCACGTGGGTGTCGATCGTCCGGCTGGCCCGGCCGCCGGGGGCATGACGTCCCGGGAACCCCCACACCGCGGCCATCAGCGAGGCCCGGGAGTGCACGGTGTGCGGCTCCGACGCGAGCCTGTGGAGCAGGTCGAACTCCTTGAGGGTGAGGCCGATCAGCCGGCCGTTGAGCCGCACCTCCCGCGTCTCCGGATCGATGCACAGCGAACCGTGCGCGATCGCCGCCGCCCGCGTGCTCCGTGCCGGCAGCGGCCGGGACCGCCGGAGTACGGCGTCGATGCGGGCGAGGAGCTCGCGGAACCCGTAGGGCTTCGCCATGCAGTCGTCGCAGCCCGCCTGCAGGCACAGAATCCGGTCGAGTTTCATCCCGGCATCCGTGAAAGCGATGACAGGGATTTCGCTGGCCGCCCGGACGGCCCGGCAGACCTCCAGGCCATCGATGTCGGGCAGGAGGAGATCGATCAGAAAGAGGTCGAATTTCTCGTGCTTTTCCAGAGCTTCGGCGCCCGTCGCACAGATCTCCACGTCATACCCGTGACGCTGCAGCTGAGTACTCAACGTGTTTCCGTTCGACCTGTCGGAATCAACGACCAGGACGCGCATCAATTCCCCCGTTCCATGGTGCGGGCGCAGCACCGAAGTTACGGGCCTCAGGCTAGACACCCGGCCACGCACCTGACTGTGAGCGAGGTCACAGGAAGGGGCGCGAGGGGGTGTCCTGCGCCTTTCTCAACAGGGATTTGTACTTCCCCTGACATTTCCTTGGCCCCGGCCGCGCAGTCGGCCGGGCGCCGGGCTTTCCCCGGCCGCGGGAATGTCAGACATCCGTCCCGCCGACTTGACGATCGCTTCACATCTCCTTGCGCAGGACCTTGACGTTTCCGCCTTGAAAACAAAAAGTGCGGCGACCGAGGATGTTTCACGTCAGCAGGGATCGAACGGACCTTCAGTCGGGAGACTCCATGGATGCTTCGGTCATCATTGTCGGAGCGGGACCGGCAGGACTCGTACTCGCCGGTGAATTACGTCTGGCCGGAATCGATGTCATCGTCGTCGAACGCCTTTCCCGGCGTACCGGGGAATCGCGGGGACTGGGTTTCACCATCCGTACGACGGAAAGTCTCGACCAGCGCGGCCTGTTGTCCCGCTTCGGCGAACTGGACACCAGCACCACCCGGGGCCACTTCGGCGGCGTCCCGCTGGACCTGGCCGTCCTCGGCGGCGCGCATCCCGCCGCCCGCGGCATCCCGCAGTCCGTCACCGAGACGGTCCTGGAGGGCTGGGCGCGGGAACTGGGCGCCGACATCAGGCGCGGTCAGGAGTTCCTGTCGCTCCAGGACACCGGCGAGGCGGTCTCCGTACGCGTCAGGGCGGGCGACCGGGAAACCACGCTCACCGCGCGCTATCTCGTCGCGGCGGACGGCGGACGCAGCACGGTCCGCAAAGCGGCCGGCTTCGACTTCCCCGGCACCGAGGCCACCACGGAACTGCTCCTCGCCGACATCAGGGGCGTGGACGTGGCCCCCCGGGCGACCGGGCAGAGCCTCGCCGGCGGCATGGTCATGGCCGCCCCGCTCGGCGACGGCCTGCACCGCGTCATCGTCGGCGAACGCGGTGCCCTGCCCGGGCGGCGCACCGGGCCGCCCTCCTTCCACGAGGTCGCCGACGTGTGGAAGCGCCTCACGGGCGGCGACATCTCGGGGGCCGACGCCGTGTGGGTGTCCGCGTTCACCGACGCGACCCGTCAGGCGTCCGAGTACCGGCGGGGCCGCGTCCTGCTGACCGGGGACGCGGCCCACATCCACCTGCCGGCGGGCGGACAGGGCATGAACACCTCCATCCAGGACTCGTTCAACCTCGGCTGGAAGCTCGCCGCCGTCCTGCGCGGGACGGCTTCCGCCACCCTGCTCGACACCTACCACTCGGAACGCCACCGGGTGGGGCGGCAGCTCCTGGCCGACACCCGCGCGCAGAGCCTCCTCATCCTCGGCGGCGACGACGTGCAACCGCTGCGGGACGTCCTGTCCGAACTCCTCCCGTACGGCGAGGTGGCCCGCCACCTGGCCGCCAAGGTCAGCGGGACCGACATCCGGTACGACGTCGGCACGGGCTCCCACCCGTTGCTCGGCGCCCGCATGCCCCATCTGGAACTGACCACCCGGGCCGGGCGCACCAGCTCCACCGCCCTGCTCCGCTCCGGCCGCGGGGTGTTGCTGGACCTCACGGACAACCTCTGGCCGCGCCGCAGGGCAGCCCGCTGGCGGGACAGGATCGACGTGGTCACCGGCGCCCCGCACGGATCCGTGCCCGCCGGCCTCACCGGCACCACCGCGGTCCTGCTGCGCCCGGACGGTTACGTCGCCTGGGCCGCCCCCGGCAGCCACCACGATCTGCCCACCGCGCTGGACCGCTGGTTCGGACCGGCCTGACCCCGACCGCTCTCAGAGAGGCCACCATGCACAGCAACCTCATCGTCGCCCGGATGGAGATCGGAAGCGCCGACGAAGTCGCCCGTCTCTTCGGCGAGTTCGACACCACCGACATGCCGCACCGGATGGGCACCCGCCGCCGCCAGCTGTTCGCGTACCGCGGGCTCTACTTCCACCTGCAGGACTTCGACGGCGAGGACGGCGGCGAGCGCATCGAGGCCGCCAAGTCGGACAGCCGGTTCATCGGCATCAGCGACGACCTCAAGCCCCACATCGCGGCCTACGACCCCGCCACCTGGCGCTCGCCGGCCGATGCCCTGGCCCAGCGCTTCTACCACTGGAGCGCCACGTGACCGCCACCCCGCCCGGACAGGAACGCCGTGTCGTCATCACCGGGGTGGGCGTCACCGCTCCCGGCGGCCTCGGCACCAAGGACTTCTGGCGGCTGATCTCCGACGGCCGGACCGCGACGCGACGGATCTCCCTCTTCGACCCCTCGCCGTTCCGCTCCCAGGTCGCGGCGGAGGTCGACTTCGACCCCGAGCTCGCCGGGCTCGGCCCGCAGGAGGTCAGGCGGATGGACCGGGCCGCCCAGTTCGCCGTCGTCACCGCCCGCGAGGCCGTGCACGACAGCGGGCTCGACTTCACGGCTCTGGACCCCGTGCGCACCGGGGTCACCATCGGCAGCGCCGTCGGCGCCACCACCGGCCTCGACCAGGAGTACCGCACGGTCAGCGACGGCGGCAGGCTCGACCTGGTCGACCACCGCTACGCCGTGCCGCACCTCTACAACTTCCTGGTCCCGAGCTCCTTCGCCACGGAGGTCGCCTGGGCCGTCGGCGCCGAGGGCCCGGGCACGGTCGTCTCCACCGGGTGCACCTCCGGGCTGGACGCCGTCGGCCACGCCGCCGGGGTCATCAGGGACGGTCTGGCCGACGTGATGGTGGCCGGCGCCACCGACGCCCCCATCTCCCCCATCACGGTGGCCTGCTTCGACGCCATCAAGGCCACCACCCCCCGCAACGACGACCCCGGACACGCCTCCCGCCCCTTCGACTCCAGCCGCAACGGTTTCGTCCTCGGTGAGGGCGCCGCCGTCTTCGTCCTGGAGGAGCTCGCCGGCGCACGGCGCAGAGGGGCCCACATCTATGCCGAGGTGGCCGGCTACGCCACCCGGTCCAACGCCTTCCACATGACCGGGCTGCGGCCCGACGGCAAGGAGATGGCCGAGGCGATCCGGGTGGCCCTGGACGAGGCACGGCTGGACGCCGAGGACATCGACTACATCAACGCCCACGGCTCCGGAACGAAGCAGAACGACCGCCACGAGACCGCGGCGTTCAAGCGGAGCCTGGGCGCGCACGCCTACCGGACTCCCGTCTCCTCCATCAAGTCGATGGTCGGCCACTCACTCGGTGCCATCGGATCGATCGAGGTCGCCGCGTCCGTGCTCGCGATGGAGCACCACGTCGTCCCGCCCACGGCCAACCTCCACAACCCCGACCCCGAGTGCGACCTCGACTACGTGCCCCTGACCGCCCGCGACCGGCGGACCGACGCGGTGCTGTCCGTCGGCAGCGGCTTCGGCGGCTTCCAGAGCGCGGTCGTCCTCGCCCGCCCCGATCGGAGCACCCGATGAGCGCCCGGACGGTCGTCACCGGAATCGGCGTCGCCGCCCCCAACGGACTCGGCCTGGAGACCTACTGGCAGGCCACCCTCGCGGGACGGCGGGCCATCGCCCCGCTGACCCGGTTCGACCCCGCGTCCTACCCCTCCCGGCTGGCCGGCGAGATCAGCGGCTTCGAAGCCGCGGAGCTGCTGCCGGGGCGGCTCCTGCCGCAGACCGACCGGATGACGCGGATCTCGCTCGTCGGAGCCGACTGGGCCCTGGCGGACGCGGACGTCACCCCCGGCGAGCTGCCCGACTACGACGTCGGCGTGATCACCGCCGGCCACTCCGGCGGCTTCGAGTTCGGCCAGAACGAGCTCAAGGCCCTGTGGAGCAAGGGCGGCAGCTACGTCTCGGCCTACCAGTCGTTCGCCTGGTTCTACGCGGTCAACAGCGGGCAGATCTCCATCCGCACCGGTGCCCGGGGCCCGAGCAGCGTCGTCGTCAGCGACCAGGCCGGCGGCCTCGACGCCCTCGCCCAGGCCCGGCGCCAGGTCCGTAAGGGAACCCCCGTCCTGATCGCCGGCGCCGTGGACGCCTCCCTGTGCTCCTGGGGATGGGTGGCGCAGATCGCCGGAGGCCGGCTCACCACATCCGACGACCCCGAGCGCGCCTACCTCCCCTTCGACAGCGAAGCCTCCGGGCACGTGCCGGGAGAGGGAGGGGCCATCCTCGTCGTCGAGGACGCCGAGCACGCCCGCCGCCGGAACGCCCCCCGGGTATACGGGGAGATCACCGGCCACGCCGCCACGATGGACCCGCGCCCCGGCAGCGGGCGGGCCCCCGGGCTCCAGCGTGCGATCGAACTGGCCCTGGCCGACGCCGGGACCGAACCGGCCGACGTCGACGTCGTGTTCGCCGACGCCGCCGCCGTCCCGGAACTCGACCGGGCGGAGGCCGAGGCACTCACCAAGGTCTTCGGGCCGCGCGGGGTGCCGGTCACCGCCCCCAAGACGATGACCGGCCGGCTGTACTCCGGCGCGGCGCCGCTCGACGTCGCCACCGCTCTGCTCTCCCTGCGGGACGGTGTCATTCCGCCGACCGTCGGCTCCACCCTCGCCGAGCGGTACGAGATCGACCTCGTCGGGCCCCGCCCCCGTCCCGCCTCGCTGCGCACCGCACTGGTCCTCGCCCGTGGACAGGGCGGCTTCAACTCCGCCCTCGTCGTGCGCCGCACCGACGGCGCGGGGTGACGCGCCCGTACGCCGCGCCCCCGCTCCCCCGACCACCGGCGCCGGCCGCTGCTGCGCGCCGCACCACCGTCCGTAACGCCCCCACGCCACGAAAGGCTCCGCCATGTCCGTGCCCGGTACCCACACCGTCTTCGTCCTGGACGACCTGCGCCGCATCCTCCGGGAGGCCGCCGGCGCCGAGGAGGGGGTCGACCTCGACGCCGACATCCTCGACACCACCTTCGACGCCCTCGGCTACGAGTCGCTCGCCCTGCTGGAGACGGGCGGCCGGATCGAGCGCGAGTACGGCATCGCGCTGGACGACGACACCCTGACCGACGCAGACACCCCCCGCGCGCTGATCGACGTGGTCAACGCGCAGCTGTCCGCGGCCCGCACCGTCTGAGGAGACCTCATGAGCCAGCACACCGGCCCCGTGGCCCTCGTCACCGGCGCCACCAGCGGCATCGGCCTCGCCGTCGCCCGGCTGCTCGCCGGCCAGGGCCACCGGGTCTTCATCGGGGCCCGTAACGGCGACAACGTCGCCGCCACCGTCAAGGAACTGCGGGCGGAGGGGCTGGACGTCGACGGCACCACCCTGGACGTCCGGTCCGCCGACGACGTGCGCACGTTCGTCGGAGCGGCCGTGGACCGCTACGGCACGGTCGACGTCCTCGTCAACAACGCCGGCCGCAGCGGCGGAGGCGTGACCGCGGACATCGCCGACGACCTCTGGGAGGACGTCATCGACACCAACCTCACCAGCGTCTTCCGCGTCACCCGGGAAGTCCTGAACGCAGGTGGCCTGCGGCAGAAGGACCGGGGCCGGATCATCAACATCGCGTCCACCGCCGGCAAGCAGGGCGTCGTCCTCGGCGCCCCCTACTCGGCCTCCAAGCACGGCGTGGTCGGCTTCACCAAGGCACTCGGCAACGAACTGGCCCCGACCGGGATCACCGTCAACGCCGTCTGCCCCGGCTATGTGGAGACGCCGATGGCCCAGCGCGTACGCGAAGGCTACGCCGCCGCCTACGAGACCACCGAGGACGCGGTCCTGGAGAGGTTCAACGCCAAGATCCCGCTCGGCCGCTACTCCACCCCCGAGGAGGTCGCCGGTCTCGTCGGCTATCTGGTGTCCGACACCGCCGCCTCCATCACCGCGCAGGCCCTCAACGTCTGCGGCGGCCTCGGCAACTTCTGACTCGCCCCCACATCGCCTCAACCACAGGAGAATTCACCATGACGACCCGCGAGGTCGAGCACGAAATCACTGTCCGGGCCGCCGCCTCCGAGGTCTACCGGCTGCTCGCCGAGGTCGAGAACTGGCCCCGCCTCTTCCCGCCCTCCGTCCACGTCGAGCAGCTGGAGGCCGACGGCGACCAGGAGCGCATCCGGATCTGGGCCACCGCCAACGGCGAGGCCAAGAGCTGGACCTCCATCCGCGTCCTCGACCCCGAGGGCCTGCGGATCCGCTTCTGGCAGGAGATCCCGGCCCATCCCGTCGCCGAGATGACCGGGACGTGGGTCATCGAGCCGCTCGCCGAGGGCGAGACCCGCGTCCGCCTCCTCCACGAGTACCGGGCCGTGGACGACGACCCGGAGAAGCTGGCCTGGATCGACCGGGCCGTCGACCGCAACAGCCGGGCCGAGCTGCCCGGGCTCAAGGCGAACCTCGAACTGGGCGCCACCGACGCCGGGCTGTCCCTCTCCTTCGAGGACTCCGTACGCGTCGAGGGCTCCGCCAAGGACGTGTACGACTTCCTCAACGAGGCCACGCTCTGGTCCGAGCGGCTCCCGCACGTCGCCGGGGTCCGGCTCACGGAGAACGCCCCCGGCCTCCAGATCCTGCGGCTGGACACCCGGACCGAGGACGGGTCGACCCACACCACCGAATCCGTCCGGGTCTGCTTCCCGTACCGCCGGATCGCCTACAAGCAGACGACGCTGCCCGGACTGCTCACCCTGCACACCGGCTACTGGCAGCTGGAAGAGGACGCCGACGGAGTCACCACCGCCACCTCCCAGCACACCGTCGTCCTCAACGCGGAGAAGATCACCGAGATCCTCGGCGAGGACGCCGGTGTCCCGGAGGCCCGCGCCTACATCCGCGACGCCCTCGGCGGCAACAGCCGCGCCACGCTGGGCCACGCCAAGCAGTACGCGGAAGCCCGGCGTTGACCGGGCCGGCGGCCGAGGTCCCGGCGGCCGACGTGGTCGTCGTCGGCGCCGGGCCCGTCGGGCTCCTCCTCGCCGGAGAACTGCGCCTGGGCGGTGCCCGGGTGACCGTCCTGGAGCGGCTCGTGGAGCCCGCCACGGAGTCCCGGGCCTCCACCCTGCACAGCCGCACCCTGGAGATCCTGGAGGACCGCGGCGTGCTCCGGCGCCTGGGCGCCCTGCCGGACGGCGGGCCCGGCCACTTCGGCGGGCTCCGCCTCGATCTCGCCGAAGCGGAGCCCGGCCACCCGCACGCCGGGCAGTGGAAGTGCCCCCAGACCCGGCTGGAGGCCGTCCTGCAACTCTGGGCCACCGGCCTCGGGGCCCACGTCCGGCGCGGACACCGGGTCACGGGGCTCACGGCCCATCCCCACCGCGTGGAGGTCGCCCACACCGGCACCGACGGCACCGCGCACAGCACCACGGCCGCGTTCGTCGTCGGCTGCGACGGCGAACACAGCACGGTCCGGCGTCTCGGCGGCTTCGAACTCACCGGCGAGGACGGGACGCTGGAGATGCTGCGTGCCGACGTGGCCGGCATCGACGTACCGGACCGCCGCTTCGAACGGCACCCGCACGGGCTGGCCACGGCGCACCGCTGGCCCGACGGCTCCACCCGGGTGATGGTCCACGTCTTCGGTGCGCCGCCCGCCCGGCGCACCGGTCCGCCGTCCTTCGCGGAGGTCACCGCCGCCTGGGCCGAGGTCACCGGCGAGGACATAGGCCACGGCACGCCGTTGTGGCTGAACGCGTTCGACAACACCAGCCGGCAGGCCACCGCCTACCGGCGCGGCCGGGTCCTCCTCGCCGGTGACGCCGCCCACGTCCAGATGCCGGTGGGCGGCCAGGCGCTCAACCTGGGCCTCCAGGACGCCGCCGCCCTCGGTCCCCGCCTCGCCGCCCGCGTCACCGGCCGCGCCGGCGACGACGAGCTCGACGCGTACCACCGGGAACGGCACCCGGTGACCGCCCGCGCCCTCACCGGCATCCGGGCCCAGGCACGGCTGCTGCTCGGCGGCCCCGAGGTGGACGGCGTGCGTGAGGTCGTCGCCGGACTCCTGCGCCTGGGCACCGTACGCCGCCATCTCGCCCGGGTCGTCACCGGGCTCGACACCCCCCGACCGCCCGCATCCACAGGGAGCTGACCATGAGCAACAGGCTCGAAGGAAAGACCGCACTCGTCACCGGGTCGAGCCGGGGCATCGGACGCGCCATCGCGATCCGGCTGGCCCGCGAGGGCGCCCTCGTCGCCGTCCATTACGCGCACGACCGGAAGTCGGCCGACGCGACCCTGGCGACCATCGAGGGGGAGGGCGGCCACGGCTTCACCGTCCGCGTCGAACTCGGCGTGCCCGGCGACGTCCACGAACTCTTCCTCGGCCTGGAACGCGGGCTGAAGGAGCGGACCGGCGAGACCACTCTCGACATCCTCGTCAACAACGCGGGCGAGACCACCCAGAACGGCGTCGCCCCCGAGGACGTCACCCCGGAGCAGTTCGACCGCTTCTTCGCCGTCAACGCCAAGGCACCGTACTTCCTGGTGCAGCGCGCCCTGCCGTCGATCCCCGAGGGGGGCAGGATCGTCAACATCTCCTCGGGCCTGACCCGGGTCGCCAACCCCGAGCAGGTGGCGTACGCCATGACCAAGGGAGCCATCGAGCAGCTCACCCTCCACCTGGCGCGGCAGCTCGCCCCCCGCGGCATCACCATCAACAGCGTGGCGCCCGGGATCACCGACAACGGGAGTCCCGTCTTCGGCATCCCCGAAGCCGTGGCGGAGATGGCCAAGCTGTCCGCCTTCCAGCGCGTGGGAGAGGCCGGGGACGTCGCCGACGTCGTCACCTTCCTCGCCACCGGCGAGGCCCGCTGGATCACCGGCTCCTTCGTCGACGCCACCGGCGGCACCCTCCTCGGCTAAGGGCTGTCCCCTCTCGAAAGGCATCTGTCATGGACGTCGGACTCCTCTTCGACCTGCGCAACCCCGACCAGTGGCACCGGCCCTGGGCAGACCACTACGCGCGGACCCTGGAGTTCTGTGAGGAAGCGGACCGCCGGGGCGTGGGCGGTCTGTGGTTCACCGAGCACCACCGCTTCGAGGACGGCTACCTGCCCCAGCCGCTCACCTTCGCGGCGGCCGTCGCCGCACGCACCCGCCGCGCGCGCATCGGCACCTCCGTCGTCCTGCCGGCGCTGCACCACCCCGTCGACATCGCCGAACAGGCCGCGGTCGTGGACCTGCTCAGCGGCGGCCGGCTCGAACTCGGGCTCGGGGCCGGCTACCGCGTGCCCGAGTACGCGCTCTTCGACGCCAACTTCGGTCACCGCTTCGCACGGACCGAGGAACGCATGACGGAGATCCTCCGCCTCTGGCGGGAGCGGGAGATCACTCCCCTGCCGATCCAGGACCCGCCACCGGTGTGGGGCGGCTTCTACGGGCCTCGCGGCGCCCGGCTGGCCGGCCGGCTGGGCGTCGGGCTGCTGCACATCAACCGTGAGCGCTTCGGGCAGTACCGCGAGGGACTGGTCGAAGGCGGCCACGACCCGGAGACCGCCCGCGTGAGCGATCTGCTCCCGCTCCTGCTCTCCCGGGACCCCGAGGCCGCCTGGCACCGCATCGGCCCCCACCTGGTCCACCAGGTGAACTCCTACCGTCAAGGGGCCCTCCAGGGAACGGCTTTCGAAGGCCCGCCGCCACTGACCCTCGAGGATCTGCGCGACCCGGACGCCGAGGACCGGCGCGGACTGCTCGACATCCTCACCCCCGAGGACGCCGCCGTCCGCATCAAGGAGCTGACCGCGGGCCTGCCCGTGAAGCACCTCATCTTCTGGGCGAGCATCGCCGGGATGCCGGACGACCTGGTCGCCGAGAACCTGGAGCTGGTCACCGAACAACTGCCGCGCCTCCTGCCGTGAACACGACCGGACGCGCTTCCACCGGGCAGGCGTGGGGTCTGCTCCTCGTCCTCTCCGGCAACATGGTCCTGGACGCGACCGAGGTGTCGCTCGTCCTGGTCGCCCTGCCGGTCATCGGGAACGACCTGGGCCTGTCGCTGCTGACCGTGCAATGGCTCATGAGCGGCTTCGCCCTCGGGTTCGCGGCCCTGCTGACCACCGGGCCGCGGCTCGCCGCCCGGTTCGGCAGGCGGCGCGTCTACTTCGCCGCGATGCTCGGCTTCGCGCTGGCGTCGGTCGCGGGCGGGCTCGCGGACGGGCCCGCCCTGCTCGTCGCGACCCGGGTGGTCAAGGGCGCGTGCGCGGCGCTCACGGCGCCGATGGGGCTCGCCATCATCGGCACGGCCTACCCCGAGGGGCCGGAGCGGCGCCGTGCCGTCTCGGTGTATTCCGCCTTCGGGGCCGCGGGGTTCACGGCCGGGCTCCTCGTGTCCGGAGCGCTCCTGGAGGCGGGCTGGCGCTGGATCTTCCTCCTCCCGGCCCCCGTCGCCCTCGTCCTCCTGCTGTGGGGGCTGCGGCTCGTCCCCCACGAGGTCACCGCCCCGCCGCCCGGCGACCACCGCCCGGCGGCTTCGGCCCCGGACGCGCCGGGACCGTCGGGGCACGAGCGGGTACTGCTGCGCACCGGTCTGGGGGCGGCCACACTGAACGGCGCCTACCACGGGCTGCTGTTCCTGCTCACCTTCCAGATGCAGGGCCGGCTCGCGCTGTCGCCCTGGACGAGTGCGCTGGCGCTGCTGCCCGCCTGCGTGCCGCTCGCCGTGGCCGTGCCGTTCGCCGGCTCCCTGGTCCGTCGCCACGGAACGGGGCGGCTCATCGCGCTGGGCGCCGCGGCACCTCTGCTGGGATACCTGCTCGCCGTGTGGCGGCCCCCCTCGGACGCGTACCTCACCCGCACGCTGCCCGTGCTGCTCCTGGTCGGCGCGGGATTCGTACTCTCCTTCGCCGCGCTCAACATGCGGGCCGCCGGGTCCGTACCGCCGTCGCGTCGCGCCACGGCGATCCCGCTCTACCAGATGGCCGTGCAGCTCGGCGCGGTCCTGCTCATCCCGCTCACCGCCTGGCTCCTGACCGCCTTCGACGACCGGCGCCCGGCCCTCGCCGTGCTGGCGGTCGTGGCGGCCGCGGGCCTGGCCGCCGCTCTCCCCGGGCTCCGCGACGGACGTCCCGGCCCGCCCTCACGGAAGGAACCCGCATGACCCGCTCCGCACCGCCGCTCGCCGTCACCGTCCGCGAGCAGCCCCGTGGGCGCTGAGCCCCGGGCCGCCGCGCGCCGCGGCCCCGACATCGCGCGCCCGGACGCCGCCTCGGTCCACATCACCCACTGGCACGCTCCCGGACGTGACGCCGCCCGCGCCCTGCTGGAAGAGGTGTCCGACCGGTGGGCCGCAGCCGTGTGGCCCGACGGCCTGCTCTCGTTCCACGCCTATCTGGGAACGGACGGCGACACCGTCCTCACCTACGTCCAGGCCACGCGGCCCACCGCCCACCACGGCCTCGTCCGGACGCTCCGGGGCCCGGCGGCGGCCGCGGCCGTCTCCTACCGACTGCACACCAGCGTGGTCCTGGACGGCACCGGCACGCCCCCCGGGGCCGTCGTCGTCGCCACCTTCGACGTCGACGGAGCCGACGCACAGGAGCGGATCATCGGGTCCGTGGCGCGGGCCGTCACCGACGCACCGGAGGAGGAGCGCGAGGGCATGCTCAGCGCCCACTTCCACGCGAGCACGGACGGCAGCCGGGTCCTCAACTACGCGGAATGGACCAGTGACGAGGCGCATCTGGCCTTCCTGGAGGGCGCGGGCCGCGCAGCCACCCTCCGGGCCACCGGTGCCACCCCCGGCGTACGCCCCATCGGCTTCCGCCGCTTCCACCTCCACCACGGCATCACCCCTGACAGGAGCGACACATGACCATCCTGGTGACCGGAGCACGCGGCCGGGTCGGCGCCGCCGTCGTACGCGGACTGCTCGCCGCCGGTGAGAAGGTGCGGGCGGCGAGCGCCGACCCGGCGTCCCTGACCGCACTGCCCGACGAAGTGGAGCGGGTGCGGCTCGACCTGGCCGCGCCGCAGGGCCTGCGCGAGGCCCTCCACGGCGTGCAGAAGATCTTCCTGTACGCCCAGCCGGCCGGTGCCGCCCGTCTGACCGAGGCCGCGGCGGCGGCCGGAGTCGGGCACATCGTGCTGCTCTCCTCTCTCGCCATCGACAGCCAGGGGGCGGACACGAGTCCGATCGCGCAGCAGCACCTGCTCGTGGAGGACGTGCTGCGGGCCTCGGGGATCGGCTGGACGTTCGTCAGGGCCGGCGGGTTCGCCACCAACGCCCTCCAGTGGGCGCAGGACATACGGGAGGGGCGCCCCCTGCGGCTCGCCTATCCCGAGGCCCACAGCGAGCCGATCCACGAGACGGACATCGCCGCCGTCGCGGTGCGCGCGCTTGCGGACGAGGCCCACCGGGGCGCCACTCTGCGCATCACCGGCCCCCAGTCCCTCTCGGCGCGGCAGCAGGCGGAGCTCGTCGCGGCGGCAGCGGGCCGGGACGTCGCGGTGCGGCTGATCACGCCCGAGGAGTACCGGAAGGAGCTCACCGCCTTCGTGCCCGAACCGGTCGCCGCCACACTCGTCGCGTACCAGGCGGCGCGGGACGGACGGCCGCAGCGGACCTACGACGACGTGCCGGCCGTGCTGGGCCGCCCGACGCTCCCCTTCGCGCAGTGGGCCGAGGAGAACGCCGAAGCCTTCCGCTGAACCGGCCACGGCCCAGGCGTGAGCGGCGCCCGCCTTGGCGGGGGCGCCGCTTGCGGCCGTTTTGGCACTACCACTCGACGGGCAGGCGCGTGACCCCCCGCATCACCCGGTTGCTGTTCCACTCCACCTCGTCGGCCGGCACCGCGAGCCGCAGGCCCGGCAGCCGCCGTGCCAAGGTCGCCAGGACCGTCTGCAGTTCGAGCCGGGCGAGCGGGGCCGCGGGGCAGTGGTGCGCCCCGTGCCCGAACGCCACGTGCGGGTTGGTCTCCCGGCTGAAGTCCAGCTCCTCCGGGTTCTCGAACACGGTCCCGTCCCGGTTGGCGGAGTCGGTCTGCGCGACGACCGCGTCACCGGCGCGCACCAGTTGCCCGGCGAGCTCGAAGTCCTCCACGGCGATCCGGGAGAACGGCGCCACGCTGGTGGCCAGGGGGGTGTACCGCAGCAGTTCCTCGACCGCCGCGGGGACCAGGGCCGGGTCCTTGACCAGGGACTCCCACAGCGGGGGCCGGGACAGCAGGGTGTAGAGGAAATTGCCGGTCTGGTTGGCGGTCGTCTCGTGCCCCGCGGTGAGCAGATCCACGGCGAACACGCCGAGTTCGTTCTCGGTCAGCCGGTCTCCGTCCTCGCGCGAGGTGACCAGGCGGCTGAGCAGGTCGTCGCCGGGCTCGGCGATCCGGCGCGCGATCAGCTCCCGCAGGTAGCCGTCGAGGCTGTCCCGCGCCGCCTGGATGGTCGCGGGATCGGCGACCGTCAGCGCCATCATCGCGTCGGTCCACTCGCGGAACCGGCCGCGCTCCTCCTGCGGTATGCCGAAGGTCTCGCAGATGACCGTGATGCCCATGGGCCAGGCCAGGCCGGCGGCCAGGTCGGCCGGGGGACCCGACTCCTCCAGGGCGTCCACGAGGGAGTCGATGACCGACTGCACCCGCGGCCGGACGGCGGACACCTGCCGTGCGGTGAACGCCTTCGCGGCGAGCCGGCGCAGGCGTGTGTGCTCCGGCGGGTCCATGCTGAGGAGGGAATCGGCCTGCTGGATCAGCGGGCT
Source organism: Streptomyces sp. DT224 (assembly GCF_049844595.1). Taxonomy (NCBI): domain Bacteria; kingdom Bacillati; phylum Actinomycetota; class Actinomycetes; order Kitasatosporales; family Streptomycetaceae; genus Streptomyces; species Streptomyces sp. DT224. The sequence continues at coordinate 488,390 of NZ_JBNCLI010000004.1, read as the reverse complement.
GGACCGGGGGACGTCCTTGCCGACGGCGGCGGCCCTGCTCAGCCGGGGGTCGGAGAGCGCGGCGCGTACGTCCGCGTACCGGGTCACCAGCCAGGCGTCGCCGCCGTGCGGCATCGTGACGCGCGTGACGGGCTCCTCGCTCCGCAGCCTGGCGTAGGCCGGATCGAGTTCGAGGCGCTCGGAGGTGAAGCCGGAGGCGTGGTAAGGGCAGGAGGAGAGGGAATTCCCGGAATCGGTCGTCGTCATCGGACGGTCTCCGTCTGTGAGGTGAACCAGTGCGCGAACCCTGCCGACTCTAGATTCCGCCGTTTTCCGTCCCGGTCAGCCGGTTCATCACTTCTCTGCAATTCGTTGTCAGGAAAAGGAAAAGCGGCGGGACAGGGGCGGCGGTGGGCCGACGGATCACGGAGTCCGCCGGCCCGCCGCGCGGGGGTTTCACTCGTGTCCGACCCTGAACCCCACGCCGCGCACGGTCCTTATCCAGCTGCTCCGGCCCAGCTTGCTGCGCAGGGAGCTCACATGGGTGTCGACGGTGCGGGTCGCCCGGGACCCGAGCAGGTGCGGCATCGGGTCCTCCCAGATCTCGGTCATCAGCCGTTGCCGGCTGACCACGCTCTCGGAGTGCCGGGCGAGATAGTAGAGCAGGTCGAATTCCTTGCGAGTGAGATCGACGGGACTTCCGCGCAACAGGACCTCACGGGACGCGGCATTGATGCGCAGCGTTCCGATCGAGAGGACCGTCATGGACTCCCGTAATCCCGGCCGGGCGTTCCTGCGCCTGGTCACGGCCTCGATGCGCGCCACCAGTTCGCGGAATTCGTAGGGTTTGTCGAGGCAGTCGTCCGCGCCGCTCCGCAGGGCCAGGACGCGGTCGAGTTCGCTGCCGCTGTCCGTGAACGCGATGACCGGTGTCTCCGCGTCCTCGCGGATGCGCCGGCAGACTTCCAGGCCGTCGATGTCGGGCAGGCCGAGGTCGAGCAGGACGAGGTCCGCACCACGATGTGCGTCCAGTGCCGCCGTGCCGTTGCCGGCGGAGACGACGCCGTACCCGTGGCGTTCCAGTGCCCGGGTCAGTTCGCCGTCGCTGTTGTGTGAGTCCTCCACCACGAGAATCTGCACGATGTCTCCCTTGATCCGATCGGGTGCGCGCACGCAGACGATGGTCTCCGCGCGGCCCGGGATCCGATGGCACGTGTCGAGGGTCTTAAAGAAGCGTTCACGGACGTTCATGACCGCTTCGCGTACGACCGTTCGAACCTGCCGGAACGCGTCAACTCATGAACTCATCAAGGGATTTGACGCCCCGTAAGCTCCGAGGAAGGCGCTGACCGCCGAGCGTGCCACCTGCCGGACCTCCGCCTCCGGCACGGCTCGGGTGCCGAGCCGCGAGCGGGCCTCCATCGGGCCGGTCAGCAGGGCGAGGAAGTGCTCGGCCGCCTCCGCCGGATCGCAGGACCTCAGCCGGCCGGACAGGGCGAGCCGGGCCAGCCGGTCGGCCAGCGCCTCCTTGAGCCGGCTCGCACCACGCCCCCAGACGATCTCCAGCAGGTCGGGGAACTGGCCGATCTCCGCGTAGAGCAGGCGCCGCAGCGCCCAGGACTGCTCGTTGCAACATCGCAACAGCAAGCGGTACGCCAGGTCTTCGAGCCGGGCGGCCCCGTCGCCGTCCCCCGGCCCGGCATCCGCACCGCTCTCGGCGGTGAACAGATCGACGACGGCGAGGTTCTGCGCCATCACATCGTCGGCCGCGGCCTCCATCGCACTGCGGAAGACGTTCTGCTTGTCGCCGAGGTGGTTGTAGACCGTGTGCTTGGCGACCCCCGCGACCTCGGCGATCTCCTCCATGCAGGCGCGGGCGTAGCCCCGCTGGGCGAAGACGGTGAATGCGGCGCTCAGGATCGCCTGCCGCTTGTCGATGCGGCCTCGCGACGGGGCCTTGGGGGTGCTCGTTCCGCTCACCCCGCCATCGTACCCACCAGCCCGCATAAATGCACCAGCGAGTACAAACAACTGCCCTGTTCCGTTGAAACGGAACGCGCGGGTGCCCTACTCTGCACTCGCCAGTGCAATTCTCGCTCGATCTCACCGGAGACAGTCATGGCGCATGCACAGGACGAACGTCTGGATCCCGCCCTGCGGCGGCTGATCGGCGTGATCCTGTTGGGCGGAATCATGGGAATCCTCGACGGCTCGATGATCGCCGTCGCGGCCGACACCCTCGCCCGGGACTTCGACACCTCGCTGTCCACCATCAGCTGGGTGTCCACCAGCTATCTGCTCGCGCTCACCGTCTCGATCCCCGTCACCACGTGGGCGGTCGACCGGTTCGGCGGACGGAGGCTGTGGCTGCTCGGCCTCGTCGTCTTCCTCGTCGGCTCGGTCGCCTCCGGCCTCGCCTGGAACGCCCCCAGCCTCATCGTCTTCCGCGTCGTGCAGGGCCTGGGGGCCGGTCTGCTCGACCCGCTGATGCTCACGCTGCTCGCCCGCGCCTCCGGGCCCGCCCGCGCCGGACGCGTCATGGGGCTGATGGGGATCGTCGGCTCCAGCGGCCCGGTGTTCGGGCCGGTCGTCGGCGGCATCATCCTGCAGGGCACCGGCTGGCGCTGGATGTTCCTGGTCAACGTCCCGATCGGCCTCGTCGCCCTGGTACTCGCCCTCACGTTCGTGCCCGGCGACTCCCCCGCCGGGAAGTCGTCCGCCGGCAAGCTCGACATCCTCGGACTCGCCCTGATCGGACCGGGCGTCGCAGCCGGTGTCCTCGCGCTCTCGCAGGCCGCCGAACAGGCCGCGTTCGCCGTCCCGTCGGTGCTGGTGCCGCTGGTGCTCTCCCTCCTGCTGCTGGGCGGATACGGGTTCCACGCCCTGCGACGACGCGGCGAGGGTGCGGCCGCGCCCCTGATCGACCTGCGCCTGTTCAAGCGCGGCAGCTTCGCCGCCAGCGTGACGGTCGGCTCGCTCGTCGGGCTCGCCACGTTCGCCAGCCTCTTCGCCCTGCCCCTCTACCACCAGCAGGTCCAGGGCCGGAGCACCTTCGAGGCGGCCCTGCTGCTCGCCCCGCTCGGCATCGGGTCGGCCCTGTCCATGCCGGTCACCGGCCGGCTCTCGGACCGGGTCGGCTCGCGGAGCCTCGTATGGGTGGGCGGCGCTCTCGCGCTGCTGAGCGCCCTGGCCTTCACCCGGATCGGGGCGGGCACGTCCGAAGTGTGGCCGGCCGTCGCCGCGTTCGCCATCGGCGTGGGGCTCGGCGCGATCGGCGCTCCCACGATCGCCTCCCTCTACCGCACCCTGCCCGGGCCACTGGTGCCGCAGGGGAGCTCGGTGCTCTACATGCTCAACCAGCTCGGGGCGTCGATCGGCATCGCCGTCGTGGCGCTCGTGATGCAGACCGCGGGCGACGGGGGCCCGGTCCGCGGATTCCACGCCGCGTACTGGACGGTGTCCGTGGTGCTCGTCCTCGTCCTGGGGGCGGCGACCCTGCTGCCGGGCCGCCCCGCGGCCACGCCGCCGGGCGGTGCGGACGAGGCCGCTCCTCTTTTGGAGCCCCAGGGCGGCGAGGCCGTTCCCTCACCGGCCCTGTCCGCCGGAAGCCCGCCCGCAAAGGCCCCATCCCCGGGGATCTCCGCCACATCCGTTCGCACGCTGGGAGAGGGCGAATGAGCACTCTGGTCATCGCCGGTGGTACCGACGGCATCGGCAAGGCTCTGGCAGAGGTGTACCTGGGCCGGGGCGACACGGTGGTCGTCATCGGCCGGAACCCGGAGAAGGGCCGCCGGTTCCTCGACACGGCGGGTGAGGCGGGCGCCGCCGAGCGGGCCTTCTTCGTCGCGGCCGATCTCAGCCTGCTGAAGGAGACCTCCCGTGCCGCCGAGGAGATCCGCGCCGCGTTCCCGACGGTCGACGCGCTGGTGCTCTGCGCCCGCCACTACCGTTTCCGCCGCACGGAGACCGCGGAGGGGTACGAGGAGAACTTCGCGCTCTTCTACCTGAGCCGCCACGTGCTGGGCCAGGCCCTCGCCGAGCCGCTCTCCCGGGCACGGCATCCGGTCGTCGTCAACGTGGCCGGTCCGGGCGCCGGGCTCGACATCGTCCAGTGGGACGATCTCCAGCTCAGCCGCGGCTACCACGGCGGGGCCGCGCTCGGTCACGGCGGGAAGCTCAACGACCTGCTGGGCGTCGCCTACGCCGAGCAGTACGGCCCGGCCGGAATCCGTTACGTGCTGATCCACCCCGGGGTCACGGCAACCGGCTTCTCCGGTGAGTACGACGCCGCGACACTCACTCACATCCGGTCGATGCAGCGGCACGCGAAGCCCGTCGAGGCGGCGTTGCCGCCGATCATCGACGCCATCGACAAACCCCCCGCCGAAGCGCTCAGCGCCTTCGTCGAGGGTCATCGCATTCCGGTCGGCACCCCCGCCTTCGACCCCGCGGCCGCACACCGGCTGCGCGGCCTCACCGACCGCCTCCTTGCGGGGAGTTGACACTCCTGACGAAGACCTGCAACGGCGGCCCTGGGAATCGGACGAGGCCGGACGGAGACTGAGAGGGCGCCCGCACCTGCCGCCCCTCCTTCCCCTCCCGACTCCCAGGAGCCGCCACCATGTCCTACGTGTCCGCCGACCCCGTACGGGCCGTCCTCGACGATCCGCGCAGCGCGGCCGTCCTCGTCACCACCGTCGCCACCCGAGGACCGGACCACACCCGGCGGACCGCCGAGCAGGCCGTCGCCGACGCGCGCCGCGCACCGTGGCCGCCCGGGCTGCTCTCCCTGACCGTGTACACCAGCGGTGACGACGACTCCGTCCTCACCTACGCCCAGTGGGACGCCGAGGACCTGATCCCGGCCACCGGCTCTCCGGACGGTGCGGGCACCGTCTCCCGGGTGTTCCGGCACTACCGCACGGTCCGCGGCACGGCCGTGGCGGAGCCGGTGCCCGTCCCGGAGTCGTTCCCGGCGGCGTTCTTCCCCGCCGAGGACGAACAGGCCGCCCGCGCCTGGCTCGACGGGCTGCTCGCGGGGGAGGAGCGGACCGAGGGCGACGACCGGGCCTACCCCGGCGCCCTTGCCGCGCACCTCCACATCGCCGTGGACGGTGGCCAGGTGCTGAGCTTCTCCGAGTGGGTCGCAGAAGAACCGGCCGTCGCCCACATCGAGGCGGTGTGGGCCCCGGTGCTCAAGGACTTCGGCGGCACCGGCACCCTCTACCGCCACCACCGCACCCTCCTGCCCGCGGACGCGACCCCTCCGACTCGCCGTACGCGGTGAAGTCGGACGAGGGCGCCACGCAACCGCGTTCGGCCGGCTCCTCATGAAACGGGAGGGGCTGCCTTCACGCCGACCGGTCCGGCGGCGATCCGGGGCACGTTGCGGATGAAGAGGACCGGCGTGACGGCGGTCGCGGCGGCGAAGAGGGCGAACGCGAGGCGCATGCCGCCCAGTTCGGCCACGAGCCCCACCACGACCGCGCCGAGCGGCATGGCGCCGAAGTTGAAGAGGCGGGACGCCGCGCCGTAGCGGCCGAGCATCTCGTCCGGCACCCTGCGCTGCGTAAGGGTGCGGGCGTTGACCGACCAGAGGGTGCCTCCCATGCCGCCGAGGAAGGCGCCGGCCGCCACCGCCCAGAGGCTCGTCGTGAGCGCGGGCAGCGCCACCATCGCGATGGTGCCGATCAGGTCGGCGAACATCGCGCGCCGGGCGCCGAGGACCCGGTTGGCCCAGGTCACCGTCAGCGCGCCCACCAGGCCGCCGACGCCGAGGGCGCTGAGCAGGATCCCGTACTCACGGGATCCGAGCCCCATGGCCCGCTGGGCGTAGAGCGGCATGAGCGCCAGCCAGGCGCCCCAGACGGCGGAGAGCACGGCGACGATCAGGGACAGGGTGCGCAGCAGGCGGTCGTTCCAGAGGAAACGCACGCCCTCGGCGATGCGGCTGTTGACCGATGCGGGTGCCGTGTCCGGGGCGGGTGCGGCGGGGCGGAAGCGGCCGACGAGCAGGAGCAGGGACAGGGCGGCGAGGGCGTAGGAGGCGCCGGTCACACCCAGGGCAAGGCCGGTTCCGGCGGCCAGGAGCAGCCCTCCGACGAAGGGACCGGCGAACTCCTGTCCGACGGTCTCCGCGCCCACCATCCAGGCGTTGGCCCGTTCCCGCCCGGCGGGCGGCACCGCGGCCGGGACCAGGGCGGTTGCCGAGGTCGAGGCCGCCACGTCGGCGACGCCGAGGACCGCACCGGCGGCGAGGAGCACGGGGAGCGCGACGCCGCCGGTGAGGGCGGCGATGGTGAGCCAGCCCATCGCGGCCACGCGCATGCCGTTCGCCGTCCAGAGCAGCCGGCGGCGGTCGAAGCGGTCCACGAGGACGCCGATGTGCAGGGCGATGAGGAGCCACGGCAGCGTGAGGGTCAGGGAGACGGCGGTGACCTGCGCGGGTGAGCCGGTGAGCTGGGCGGCGAGCAGGGGCAGGGCCGTCCTCATCACACCGTCGGCGAGGTTGGTCGCGGCGGTGAAGGCGACCAGGACGGCGGTGTTCCCGCGACCGGGGCGGGTCCGGATGTCGTGCTGCACCCTCGTGGTGCCCGTTCGTCCGGGCGCTGTTGTGGTCATGGCCGTCCATCCCCCTGGTCGTCTCACCAGCACGCCGCCTCACCGCCTAATGCTTTAGCCGGTGAGAAAACTGTGCCCCACGCCGCCCGCGCCGCGCAACCGGTAAAACCGATAGCCGGTAGAATGGCGCTCGTGTGGAAGGAGTGACGCGCATGCTGGAGCAGCCGGCCCCGGCCGTCCTGGTCGAAGCCTTCGCCAACACGGTCGACGTGGAGGAGGCGAGCGACGAGATCGCCACCGCCGCCGGGTTGTCCGCCTGGCTCGCCGGACGCGGCCTGCTCGACACCTCCGCAGAGCTCTCGGCGGACGTGCACGCCGACTACCTCGCGCTGCGCGCGGGCCTCAGGGAGGAGCTGGGCGCGCACGTGGGCGACACCCCCGACCCCGTGCTGCTCGCCGCCGCCGAGCGGGTGCTCGCCGCACACCCGGTCCTGGTCACCGCGAGGGGCTCGCTCACCGCCGCCCCCGGCCTGCCGCCGGCGCGCCGGCCCCTGGCCGCCCTGGCCATCGCCTGGAACGAACTGGTCACCACCGGCGACGCCGCCCGGCTCAAGCGCTGCGCGGAGCACACCTGCGCCTGGGCGTTCTGGGACGTCTCGAAGAACCGCAGCCGCCGCTGGTGCTCGATGAAGGTGTGCGGCAACCGCAACAAGTCCCGCACCTACGCCACGCGGAAGCGGCAGGCCGTCTGACGAGGCGTCCGGCCGGGCTCGTCAGGAATCGAGAAGCAGGGGCCGCCGGGGCGTACCTAGCCTGTTCGACATGGACATCTCACCCGTACGAAGCACCCCGGGGCAGCGCCCGGCCGAGGCGGCCCGGATGCGCCGCGTCCGCGATCTGATCGACCGGACCTACGCCGCGCCGCTGGACGTGGTGGCGCTCGCCCGCAGGGCGGGCATGGCGCCCGGCTGCCTGAGCCGGCGGTTCCGGACCGTCTACGGGCAGTCCCCGTACGCCTATCTGACGGCTCGTCGCGTGGACCGCGCGACACTCCTGCTACGGGGGGACCTCGGCGTCGACGCCGTGTGCGCGGCAGTCGGCTGCGCGACGCCGGGGATATTCACCGCCCGCTTCACCGAACTGGTCGGCCTGACACCGGAGCGCTTCCGCCGCCTCGCGGAGAACGGGGCGGTGGCGCCCGGCATCGAGGGACTGCCGGCCTGCCTGGCGCAACGGGTCGCGAGAGCGGTCAGGAATCAAGAAGCCCCGGCACCCGCCCGGAAACTAACGTGAAGTTCATGGACACCACCACTGACACCAAGCCCGCCGGCTCGCTCTCCTCCGTCACCCTTGAGGTGGCCGACGTCGAGGAGGCCCGCCGTTTCTACGCCGCCTTCGGTGTGGACACATACATCCGGCTGAGGGCCCGCCAGGTCCAGGACTCCGGGTTCCGCGGCTTCACCCTGGCGCTCACCGTGTCCGGGCCGGCCACCGTCGACGGCTTCGTCGCGTCCGCGGTCGACGCCGGGGCCACCGTGCTGAAGCCGGCCGCCAAGTCGCTGTGGGGGTACGGCGGCGTCGTACAGGCCCCGGACGGAACGATCTGGAAGATCGCGACCTCGTCCAAGAAGGACACCGGTCCGGCCACCCGCGAAATCGACGAGTTCGTCCTTCTGCTCGGCGTCCAGGACGTGAAGGCCACCAAGCAGTTCTACGTGGGCCGGGGTCTGGCCGTGGGCAAGAGCTTCGGCGGGAAGTACGCGGAGTTCCTGCCCGGCGAGTCCTCCGCCGTCAAGCTGGCCCTGTACAAGCGCCGCGCCCTCGCCAAGGACCTCGGCGTCCCGGACGACGCGACCGGGTCCCACCGGATCGTCCTCGGCGGCACCACCGACGCCTTCACCGACCCGGACGGCTTCGCCTGGGAGCCCGTCGCCTCCGCCGACCGCGCCTGACCCGCACGCCCGCTCTTCGCCGTACCCGTACGAAAGGAACTCCCTGCCATGCCGATGTCGAAGTCCTCCGAGAACTACAGCGGATTCACCGCCGATGAGCGGGCCGCGATGAAGGAGCACGCGCGCGAGGAGAAGAAGGCGGCTTCGCGGCGCGGTGCGTCACGGGCCGAGAAGGAGGCGGCGGCGGAGCAGGACGTCCTCGCCAAGATCTCCGAGATGCAGGACGCCGACCGCACCCTCGCCGAGCGCATCCACAAGATCATCAGAGAGGCGGCTCCGGAGCTGGCGCCGAAGCTCTGGTACGGCATGCCCGCGTACGCCAGGGACGGCAAGGTCGTCTGTCACTTCCAGAGCGCGGAGAAGTTCAAGTCGAGGTACGCGACGCTGGGCTTCAGCGACCAGGCCGCGTTGGACGACGGCGTGATGTGGCCGGCCGCGTACGCCCTCACCGAGCTGACCGCCGCCGCCGAGGAGCAGATCACCGCGCTCGTCCGGAAGGCGGCGGGCTGAGCTTCCCGCACTCCCCCGCGGTCGGCCCCTGCCGCCGGATCACGGACGATCCGGCGGCAGGGGCCGAACGCGATGCGAGACTTGCGCCATGGACATGGGGCGCGAGTCGCGGTGGGAGAAGGACGCGATGACGGTGGAGATCGTCTTCGCTCTCGTGACGGCCGCCATGCTGGGGGCAGTCGTCTTCGCCGCGTCCTTCGCCCTCGCCCTGGCGTTCGACGTCACCGGCCCGGCGCGGGAACACACAGTGACCGGAGGTGCGCTGCTCGGAGCGGCGGCCGGGGTGTGGCGCGTGGTGCGGGTGCTGCGCCGGTTCGATGCGCGGCGCCGTCAGGGCCACTGAGCCGTTCCGGTCTACGCTCCGGCCTGCAGGCGCAGGCCGGCCAGGGTCAGGTCGAGCGCGGAGCGGAACTGGTCCACGTCGTCGTGGCCGTCGAACTCGTCGACGATCTCGTGGACGAAGGGGTAGTCCTCCGGATCGAGCCCCCGCCAGGCCGTGGCGAACCGGCCGAGGTAATCCTCGCGGTCCACGGCGCCGTCGAGGATCTCCTGGGGCGGCTCCTGCCCCATGTCGACGGCGGAGCCGACCACGACCCCGACGACCGCGGAGACGGCGTGGAACCGCTGACGCGCGTCGAGCTTCAGGCGAAGCGTCTGCCGGCCCAGCTTCTCGTACACGCGCAGGGAATTGCTCTGCACATCGGTGTTGCGCATGAAGTACGCGCCGAGCCAGGGCCTCTCCGCGACCGCGTCGAACAGCGTCACGGCCATCGCGCGAAGGTCGTCGATGGGGTCGTCGCCCTCCGGAAGCTTCTCGATCTCGGCGAGGACCGTGCCCATCACATGGTCGGTGGCGCGGTCGAGCAGTTCGTCCTTGCTCGCGACATACCAGTAGATGCTGGCGACGCCGCCGCCCAGGCGCTGCGCGAGCGCGCGGAACGTCAGTGCCGGCGCGCCGGCCTCGTCCAGCAGGGCCACCGCCTCGGTCAGCACCGACTCCATCGAGTGCGAAGCCCGGCGGCGCCCCCCCTCGGACCAGCGCCGCTGCTGTGCCATGGCCTCTCCCTCTCGCTCTTTGCATCTCATCGAACGCTGTTCTATCGTAGCGCATCGTACGGCGTTCGATAGCCGAACGATGTTCGATCGAAAGGACCGCGCCATGACCACCGCCCCACCCGGAAACGGGTCCCGCTCCTATCCCTCGCTGCGCGCGGCGTGGATACCCCTGGCCGCCCTGTGCCTGGCCTTCTTCGTCGAGATGGTCGACAACACCCTCCTGTCCATCGCCCTGCCCACGATCGGCCGCGACCTGGGCAGCGGCACGACCGCGCTGCAGTGGGTCACCGGTGCCTACTCACTGACGTTCGGCGGCCTGCTGCTGACCGCCGGATCGATGGCGGACCGGCTCGGCCGGCGCCGGGTGCTGCTCATCGGGCTCACCGTGTTCGGGGCGCTCAGCCTGTGCGTCGCCCTCGTCTCCACCGCGGGCGAGCTGATCGCTCTGCGCGCCGCGCTCGGCGTGGCCGCCGCCGCGATGGCTCCGATCACGAACTCCCTGGTCTTCCGCCTGTTCGACGACAAGGCGCTGCGGATGCGCGCGATGACCGTCATGATCATCGTGGGCATGTCCGGCTTCGTCCTCGGCCCGCTGCTCGGCGGTACGGCGCTGGCGCACGTGCGGTGGGAGTGGCTGCTGCTCGTCAACGCCCCGATCGCGCTGATCGCGTGCATCGGCGTCCGGCTCGGCGTACCGGCCGACCGCCCCGAGGACCTGACCAAGGACGCGCTCGACGTGCCGGGCGCGCTGCTGAGCGTCGCCGCCATCGGGCTCGCCTGCTACTCGCTGACCAGCGGTGTCGAGCACGGCTGGCTCTCCGGCGTCACCCTGGCGTCCGTGGTGGGCGCCGTCGCGGCCGCGGTCGCCTTCGTCCGGCACGAGCGGCGCAGCGCGGCGCCCATGCTGGATCTCCGGATCTTCTCGAACGGCACGGTGCGGGGGGCCGCCCTCGCGCAGATCGGGACGTCCATCGCGATGGCCAGTGTGATGTTCGGGCTGATCCTGCACTTCCAGTACGCGTACGGATGGAGCCCGGTCCGGGCCGGCCTGGCCAACCTGCCCATCATCGTGACGATGCTCATGGCCACCCCGCTGTCCGAGTGGCTCGCCCGGCGCTTCGGCCACCGCATCGCCTGCCTGGTGGGCGCGGCCTGTCTGGCGGGGTCGCTCGCCGGTCTCGCCTGGGGCGTCGAGCACGGGTACGCCGTCATCGCGGTGTGCATGGTGCTCATGACCGTGGGGCTGCGCACCGTGATGACGATCTGCGCGGTGGCCCTCGTGGACGCGATGCCCGACAACCGCACCTCGGTCGCCGCCGCCCTGAACGACACCGCCCAGGAGGTCGGTTCCAGTGTCGGGACCGCTGTGGTCGGCACGCTGATCGCCGCCCTGGTCACCACGTCGCTCCCCGCCGGGGTGTGGAGCGGCGATCTCGTCGCGTCCTTCTTCCACGGCGAACGGATCACCTACGCGCTGCTCGCCGTCGTCGTCGGCCTGATCGCCGCCGGCGGCGCGCTGAGCCTGACCGACTCCCACAGCGTCGAGGAACACCCCGTCGAGGAACCCGCCTGATGCCCGCTCCGGCAGCCGAGCCCGTCGGTCCCGGGCTCGGCTGCCGGCAGCAGCGGATTCATCGGCGTCCGCCGGACTCCCAGTTGTGGACCTCGATGTCCGCGTACCGGTCCGCTGTGAGGACGGCACGTGCCTCGTCCGGGCCTGCGGCCCTGAGCAGGCAGGCAGTGCCGAGCCATGTCCCTCCGTCGTCGGACAGCAGCGGCCCGTACGCGATCAGGTCGTCCCGGGCGGGCGGCAGGGCGAGGTCGGCGGCGGGGCCTTCGCCGAGGCCGATCACGAGGTAGCGGTTGCCGTCTTCCGCACCCCCGGGAAAGTCCCACATGGTGCGGCCCAGCGCGTTGCGCCAACGCCGGATCAGCACGTCCCGGTAGACACCTGCCTGGTAGTTGGGCTCGTCGAAGGCGAACGCCCGGGCGGTGGCCGCGTCGGGGAGGTCGACGATGTGCACGCTTCCGGTGGGTGTCTCACCGTCAGCGGCGAAGGTCGGGCCCCGGGCGATCAGCTCCTTCGCGTACCGGTCCATGTAGGACCAGTGCTCCTCCAGCAGCTGTTCGCGCAGGGCGAGGGAGTCCGGCCGGTCTCGGTGGTAGCAGAAGTACTCCATGAACACAGACCCTTCCGCGTCGACGGCGCCCGCTCAACCGGTTTCGGGCTCCGGGTGCGCGGTGCGGGCGGCTCGGACCGGAGAAGACCGGCAGTGCTACCGAGGTCTGACTGCCGGGTTGGCTCCCCGGTATGACGCCGTCGGCGCGGCCGTACCCCTACCGTCCGGTCATCGCACCGAACCCGAGAAGGGGCTCCCCATGACGCTCGCACCCGACGCCCTCCCCGCACGCCGTCCGCTGCCGCGGCGGGCGGCCCTGCTGCTGGTCCACGCGCTGCTGGCCCTGCCCGCAACCGTCCTCGCCCTGGTACTGGCCGTAACAGGCAACGCGTCCGCCGCCGGACGGCTCCAGCGACGCCTCGCCTCCCTCGCCGGGGCGACCGCGCCCCGGGCGGACGCACCCATTCCGCACGCACCGGACCGCTTCCGCACCGTCGTCGGCCCGGCCCTCCGCGGCCTCCCGGCGAACGTCCTCGCCTTCGCCCTGGCCTCCCCCTCGGTGCTCCTTCTCCTCACCCGCGGCCTGCTGTACCCGCTGGCGACGGCGGGCGAGGACACCTCCCACGCCTGGGGCGGCCCCACCCCGGCAGGCGCCTGGGCAGCCCACCTCGCGATCGCCCTGGCCATGGTCATGGTGGTTGCGGTACTCCTCGCCGCCACCCGTCGTCCACACCGTTGGTGACCCCGGGGATCAGCCCGGCCCGCCCCGCACCGGGCACACGTCCTGGGTCCACGGGACCCTGAAGGCATCGGACATGGCGTGCTCGTGCGAACGGGGACTGATACCGGGGCCGGGGGCGTGTCTGGACATCGACCTGTCGCGGAGACGTCTGTCGTTCGCCCAGGCGGACGGCAGCCGACAGGCGAGTGTCGTACCGCCCGCCCAGAAAGCCGGCCGTTGAGCGTCGGCGTCCGGCCGGCGATGAGTTCGCGGGGCGGCGGCGGTCATCACTAGGACACACGCGATCGTGAAAGGACAGTCCGATGGCCCGTCTCATGGTGGACTTCATCATCTCGCTCGACGGATACGCGTCCGCAGAGGGCTGGCCCGGGTTCTGGGGAAGGGAGGGTCCCGAGTATCTCGCCTGGATCGACAGTGAGGGCGAGAAGCGGCACGTCAGTCTGATGGGCGCCACGACCTACCGGCTGATGTCCGGGTTCGCCGCCCAAGCACCCGACGACCCCGGCTTCGCCGAGCTGAACGCCATGCCGAAGGTGGTGTTCTCCTCCACTCTGGAACCGCCTCTCGTCTGGAAGAACACCGAGCTCGTCAGGGGCGACGCCGTCGAGGCCGTGCGGGAGATGAAGAAGGGCGAGACGCGTCCGCTGCGTACGCTCGGCAGTCTCAGCCTGTGCAGGGCGCTGCTCACGGCCGGTCTCGTGGACCGCTTCCGCGTCGTCGTCTTTCCGGTCATCACCGGGGCCACCGGGCGGGAACGGATCTTCGACGCCTACCCCGACGTCCGCCTCGATCTGGTCGAGAGCCGCACCTTCGACGGCCGGCTCCAGCTGCTGGAGTACGCCCCCACCGTCCTCGACGCACCGCCCGGCGTAGCCGGCGGGCCGGACGCCGGTGGTCCCGGTCAGGCGTCCTGAGGCCGCAACGGGGCAGTGGCGTCCGCGTCGACGGTGAACGTCTCACCGCCGCCCGGCACACCGACTCCATGCCAGGTGAACGGAATGCCGCGCGCCGTCTCCAGGTCGGGTCCGTCCATCAGCTGGAAGTGCACATGGGGCTCGGTCGAGTTGCCCGAGTTGCCGCAGCGGCCGAGCAGGCGGCCCGGCTCGACCTCGTCGCCCGGACGGACGCGCAGGGAGCCGTGCTGGACGTGCGCGTACATGGCGTACGTTCCGCCGCCCAGGTCGAGGACTATGTGGTTGCCCACGACGCGACGGCTGCCGCCCATGATCCTGCCCACCCCCTCGACCAGCCAGAAGTACAGGACCCCGGCGAGCGAGCTGCGGCTCAGGTGGTCGCGCTGGCCGTCCTCCGCGTGCACGACGGTCGCGCCGGCGACCGCGTACAAGGGGGCGCCGAAGGCGGGGTAGTCCCGGTTGCGCCGGGCGACGGGCCAGAACCAGACGGGGACGGGGCGGGCGGGCCCGCCCGCCGGCTCGGCCACGATGTCGATGGCGTAGGTCTGCGCCAGGCCGTGAGTTCCATGGCTCGGGACCTTGTCGGCCGGGCTGTTGACCGCGCACCAGCGGCCGGTGACCGGGGGCGCCACCGCGACGGGCGCCAGGGGCCGGGTCTTGATCCGGTGGCGGGCGGAGCGGGCTGTCACCAGGCCGATCCCCCACGCACCGAGCGCCGGGAGCCAGCTCAGCCAGTAGTCGTACGGCAGCTTCACGAAGAGCCCGACGACGACCTGGGCGAAGAAGATCACCCAGAGCGCGTACTGGACCTTCGCGGCGATCTTCCATCGGTCCGCGGCCATGCTCTCCCCCTTGCACGCAATCGGTGTACGTATGCGGTCAGGTCACGGGGCGTGCGGCGGTGAGCACCACGAGGAGTGGCACGACCCGCCCCGCCGGTATCTCGTAGCGGCCGCGCTCCGGGGAGTGCAGCCAGCCCGCGCCCGTCAGCTGACGAAGATGGTGGTAGACCTGGCCGGTCGTGCCGACGCCGTCCAGCGCGGCCAGTTCGGCCGCGGTGCGCAGGCCGCCCAGGACCTCACGCAGCAGCGTCAGCCGCACGGGATGGCCGAGCGCGGCGAACGACGCGGCCGCCTCCGACCAGTCGTCGTGCAGCACCGTCTCGGTCAGCAGCCCGTACTGCCATTCGTAGCGGTGTCCGGTCGGCACGCGCACCGCGCCGGTGAACAGCACGGCCCCGTCCGTCTCCTCCGTCACCGGATGCCGGGCCTTCAGCGCTTCGAGCGCCCAGAAGTCGGACTCCGCCACGGGGGGCGCGGCAGGGGCCGCCTCCACCAGCTCGGCCAGGCGTCGTTCGAGCGCGGTGACACGCTCCTCCAGGTCCATGTGACGAGGTTACGTAATTACGGATTTGCATGCAAGCGAACGCGCATGCGACTGCGGCAAGCCCACCGGCGGCGGCGCACGTCATCACCCGCATCCCCCGCACCGCACGCCCCGCGCCACGCTCCGCGAGTTGCCGCGCGCGTACCGTTACCCCCACCATGGGATAATCGTCCGGGTCGGCTCGTACGGCCTCACCGCCAGGGACGGGATGGGTGCGGCTTATGGCCAGGTACTTCGAGAACGGCGCCGGTGAACTCGTGGCCGACGCATTGTCCGGCTTCGCCCGTGCGCACGCGGAGCTCGTGCGGTACGACGCGGCGGAAGGTTTCGTCACCGCTCGGCACACCGCGCCCACGCGGCGGGTGGGGCTGCTGTCCGGGGGCGGGTCCGGGCACGAGCCGCTGCACGCGGGCTTCGTGGGTGCGGGCATGCTCGACGCCGCCTGCCCCGGGAGGGTGTTCGCCTCGCCGCACAACCGGCAGATCTTCCGGGCCTCGCGCGCGGTGGCGGGATCCGGGGGCGTGCTGCACATCGTGAAGAACTACACCGGCGACCGGATCAACTTCGGCATCGCGGCCGAGCGCCTCGCCGACGCAGGGATCGCCTGTGCGCGGGTCCTGGTGGACGACGACCTCGCCACCGACTCGGAGGACATCGCCGCCGGCCGACGCGGCACGGGCGCCACGGTGCTGCTGGAGAAGGTCCTGGGGGCCGCCGCCGACACGGGGATGGGGCTCGACGAGCTGGTGGAGCTGGGCACGGGCCTCGCGGCCCGGTCCCGTACGCTCGCCGTCGCCTCGGCCGCGCACCACGCTCCCGCCACCGGCGAGCCCGCGTTCCCACTGCCGCCCGGCGAACTGGAGTACGGCGTCGGGATCCACGGCGAGCGCGCCGCCCGCACCCGGGAACAGGGCCCCCTGGGCCCGTTGGTGGAGGAGATGACGGGGGCTCTGCTCGACGCGCTGCGGCCCGGGCCCGAGGAGTCCGTCGTCGCTCTCGTCAACGGACTGGGCTCGGTCACCTCGCTCGAACTCTACGCGGTGTTCGGCGAGTTGGGGCGGGTGCTCGACGCCGGAGGGGTGCGGCTCGCGCGCCACCTGGTGGGCGAATACGTGACGGCGCTGGACATGCGGGGGTTCTCCCTCACGCTGATGGTCGCCGACCGGACCGCCCTGGACTTCTACGACGCACCCGTGCACACCCCGGCACTGCGGTGGTGACCGGCCGGCCCCCTGCGGGACGGACGTACGACGAGGAGGGCCCATGACGAGCGACGCTCTGGACGGCACGCGCACCCGTGAGTGGGCGGGTCGCTTCGCGGAATCGGTCCACGCGACGGAGGCCGAGTTGACGGAGCTGGACCAGCGGGCGGGCGACGGCGACTTCGGCGCCAACCTCACCGCCGGGGTCCGGGCCGCCGGCCCGCTGCTCGACCGGGTGGGGGCGTCGGCGGGCCCCGGTGAGCAACTCGGCGCGCTGGCCACCGCTTTCCTGGACGAGGTCGGCGGGACCAGCGGTCCGCTGTTCGGCCTGCTGTTCCAGGCGTTGGGCCGGGCAGCCGGGTCCGGACCGGAGCTGACGACGGGCGCGCTCGCCGAGGGCGCCGCCGAGGGCCTGGCCGCCATCCGCCGCGTCGGGGACGCGTCGCCCGGTGACAAGACGCTGGTCGACGCGCTGGCCCCGGCCGCCGACGCATTGCGGGCGGCCGGGGACGCCCCACCCGCCGACGCCCTGGCCGCCGCTGCGGACGAGGCGTGGCGGGGGGTGCGGGAGACCGCCTCCCAGGCGGCCCGCATGGGGCGGGCCAGCTACCTGGGCGACCGGGCCAACGGCGTCCCGGACCCGGGGGCCGTGGGCATGGCGCTGTTCTTCGCGTCCGCGGCGGGCACGGTGCGGACGCTGGCGCCCCACCTCGACGGCGGCTGACCCAGCGCCGGTCAGGGGCCGAGGCGGCTGCGGGCCCAGCTGAGCAGATCCGGGTCGGTCAGGCCGGGGACCCACAGGTCGGCCTGCTCGCCGTCGGGGTCCGGCGGGCGCGTCCCGATGCCGATCACGCGGAAGCCCGCCCGGCGCGCCGACTCCATGCCGGTCAGCGAGTCCTCCACGGCCAAGGCCTCCTCGGGCGGTACGCCGCAGAGGCGGGCGGCCGCCCGGTAGACGTCCGGCTCGGGCTTCGGCCGCACCCCCTCGCCGGCGACCACGACATGCTGGAAGCAGCGGAGGAGCCCGGCCCGGTCGAGGCACGACTCCACCGTGGAGCGGGGGCAGTTGCTGGCCACCGCGAGGGGGCGGTGGCGGGCGGCGAGCCGGACCAGCGAGGCGGCGCCGGGCATGGTGACCGGATCCTCCTCGACCAGCGTGGTGAAGGTGCTCAGGAGGGTGTCGGCGAAGTCTCCGGCCAGGTCCGGCTTCCCGGTCTCCTGAGCCATCAGGGCACCGCACTCGATGTAGTGCACGCCTTTCGCGCGGTCGGCGAATCCGGCGGGCGGGGCGAACCCGAACAACCGGAACGTGATGGTGCGGGCTTCCTGCCAGTGCCTCTCCGTGTCCATCAGCGTGCCGTCGCAGTCGAACACGATGGCGGACGGGGACCAGGAAAGGATGCGATGAGCTGTCATGTAACCGCCGTTCTCGGAGGCTGCGCCGACCGGTGAGGCACGAGGAGGGCGCAGACATGTGCCGGGAGGCACACCTGTGGAAGGGAGGAATCGGACGCGGGCCCGCTTCGTGACCGCGGCGGCCAGGTCGATTCCGCTGGGCGCCGCGACGGACTTGAGACCCCGAGGGTCAGCCCGTCCGAAACATCATGACCATTACGTTATTTTGACGGGCCCGAATTCCGCAATCACCAATTCGAGTGCACCGGAATACGCGAAGAAGCACCGCCCGGCCACACGGCCCCGGCGATCAATAATAGGATCGTCGCGCGATGCGACTGCGCTCCCCACCCAGGGCTGATGCAGCCTTTCACGTCGCAGCGCTAGCACGTATGAGCGAAGGTGGAACAGGTGCAGGACAGGGCGCGCGCAACCCGCAAAGTACTGCTGGAATCAGCGGCACATCTATTCGTAGAACGGGGATATGCGGGCACGAGTGTCAATGACATAAGTGACCACTCGGGAAAGACCAGCGGGGCGATTTACTTCCATTACTCCAGCAAGGAAAATCTCGCGCTTGCCGTCGTCCGCGAGCAGTTCGCCAGCTGGCCGCAACTCGCCACGACGTACGCCGCGCCCGGCGTCCCGCCGCTGGAGAAGCTGGTCGCGCTCAGCTTCCGCGTCGCCCAGTCGCTCAGCGAGGACGTCGTGGCGCGGGCCGGCGCGCGGCTGTGGGCGGAGCGCCGCACCATCGGAGCACCCGTGCCGACACCGTTCGGCGCCTGGGCGCTGGCCTGCGCCCGGCTCCTCACCCAGGCCCGGACCCGGGGCGAACTCGCGGACGGGGTCGAGCCGTCGGCGGCGGCCGTGGCGCTCGTGTGCGGCTTCTACGGGCACTGCACCCTGACCGAGGAGATGCCGGGCAGGTGGGGCTGGACCGAGCGGCTCGAGCAGTGGTGGCGGATGGCCCTCGCCTCGCTCCAGGCGGAGCCCGATCCGGCGGGCCTGCTCGCCCGGGCCCGCGCCCGGATCCCCGCACAGGCGGACGCCTCGGGGGCCGGGCGGACGGCCGCCTCACCCCGGCCCCGGTGACGGGCATCACAGGCTCCGACCTCTTGACGCCCCCCTTCCAAACCGGTTTGGTTGTCCTCGTTCGAGCAGTCAAACCGGTTTGAAGGCGCTGGCCTTCGACCCGTCGGCAAGGAAGCCCAGGCCCATGGCACGCAAGCCCACCATCGCGGATGTCGCCCGGCGGGCCGGTGTTTCACGAGCCACGGTCTCCTTCGCCCTGAACGACCGGCCCGGTGTCGCCGAGGAGACGAAGCTGCGGATCCTCGAGGCGAGCCGGGAGCTCGGCTGGACCCCCAGCCGTCAGGCCCGGGCTCTCTCGCTCGGCAAGGCCGGCGCCTTCGGGCTCGTCCTCGCCCGCGACGCGGAGCAGGTCGGTGCCGATCCCTTCTTCCCGGCGTTCATCGCCGGGGTCGAGGCCGTGATCGGGCAGCGCGGCGACGGGCTCATGATCCATGTGACCTCGCCGGAGAACGAGCAGGGCGTCTACCGGCGCCTCGCATCGGAGCAGCAGGTGGACGGCGTCCTCCTCACCGACCTGCGCCGCGACGATCCGCGCCCCGCGCTGCTGCGCGAGCTCGGTCTGCCGGCCGTCGTGATCGGCCAGCCCGAGTGGGGCGACGGCCTGACGGCGGTGAGCCTGGACGACGAGCCGGCGTACACGGCCGCCGTCCGCCACCTCGCGGAGCTGGGCCACCGGCGCATCGCCCACGTCGAGGGGCCGCAGGAGCTGCTGCACGCCCACCGGCGCAGGACCGCGTGGGAGCAGACCCTGCGCGCGCTCGGGCTGCCCGAAGCCCCTGTGCTGCCCGGCGGGTTCACGCCCGAGGGCGGCGCGCTGGCGACCAGGCAGCTGCTGGCCTCGGCCGAGCCGCCGACCGCGATCGTCTACGGCAACGACCTCGCCGCGATGGCCGGCCTCTCGGTCGCCCAGGAGCTGGGTGTCCGGGTGCCCGACCAGTTGTCGCTGGTCGGCTACGACGACGCGCCCCTGACGCGGTACAGCTATCCGCCGCTCGCCTCCGCCCGTGCCGATGCCCGGGGCTGGGGCGAGGCGGCGGCCCGCGCGCTCGACGCGGTCGTCGCCGAGGGCGCCGCCGACCATGTGCGGCTGCCACCGGCGCAGTTCGTGCCCCGCGCTTCGATGGGGCCCGCGCCCCGCCGGTGACGTAGCGGGGCAATCGACCGGTCGTGCTCGCGCCGACCGGGAATTCCGCACGGCGACGAGGCCGCGCGTGAACAGTTCGGAGATCAATCATGCTGAGGAGAACGGCGTACGCGCTGCTCGTGCTCGCTCTCGCGGGTACGGCGACGGCCTGCGGCCGGTCGGCTCCCGATCCGGCCACCGCCGCCACGGCGCGCGGCCCGATCACGGTCTGGCTTTCCAACAACGCGCAGGAGGTGCAATGGGGCAGGGCGATGGTCGCCGCGTGGAACAAGGCCCACCCCGACCAGCACGTCACCGCGCAGCAGATCCCGGCGGGCAAGACCTCCGAGGAGGCCATCAGCGCCTCGATCATCGCGGGGACCACGGCCTGTCTCGCCTTCAACACCTCGCCGGCGGCGGTGCCGACGTTCCAGAAGCAGAACGGCCTCGTCTCCCTCAGTGACTTCCCGGACGGCGAGAAGTACATCGCCGGGCGCGGCGGCTCGCTCACCGACCAGTACCGCTCCACCGACGGCGAGTTCTACCAGCTCCCGTGGAAGAGCAACCCGGTCATGATCCTCTACAACAAGAAGCTGTTCGCGAAGGCCGGTCTCGATCCCGAGCACCCGAAGCTGGCCACGTACAAGGAATTCCTCGCGACCTCCCGCACGCTCGTGCACAGCGGTGCCGCGAAGGCGGCGATCTGGCCCTCGCCGAGCAGTGACTTCTTCCAGCCCTGGTACGACTTCTATCCGGCTTTCGCCGCGCAGAGCGGCGGCAAGCAGCTGATCGAGGACGGCAAGCCGCAGTTCGACTCAGCGGCGGGCCGGCAGGTCGCGGCGTTCTGGCGCACCCTGTACGCGGAGAAGCTGGCGCCCCAGGAGCAGTATCCGGGCGACTCGCTGGGCGACGGCAAGGCCGCCATGGCGACCGTCGGCGCGTGGGCCGTGGCCGCGTACAAGGACAGCGTGGACATCGGTGTGGCACCGGTCCCGACCGCCGACGGCGGAAGCGGGAAGCACTCCTTCAGCGACGAGAAGTCCGCGGCGATGTTCAGTGCGTGCAAGAACCGGGCCACCGCGTGGGACGTGCTGAAGTTCGCCACCTCCGCCGCACAGGACGGGAAGTTCCTGGAAACCACCGGCCAGATGCCGATGCGCGAGGACCTGACGGCGAAGTACCCCGGCTACTTCGCGAAGAACCCGACGTACAAGGCGTTCGCCGACCAGGCGCAGCGCGTGGTCGAGGTGCCGAACGTGCCGGGCTCCATCGACATCTGGCAGGCGTTCCGCGACGAGTGGACGAAGTCGGTCGTGTTCGGCCGCGAGTCCACGGACGCGGGGCTGCGCAACGCGTCGTCCGAGATCACCGACCTGCTGAACGAGTACGGGGACCCGTCATGAGCGTGAACCTGGACGCGGCGCCCGGCGCCGCACGCACGAGGGCGAACGCGCCGCGCCGCGAGGCACGCGGCCGGTCCCGGGCCGGGGCACTGTTCGTGTCGCCGTATGTGCTGTTCATCCTGGTGGTCTTCGCGGTCCCGCTGGTCTACACGGTGTGGATCTCCTTCCACCGCTTCTACTTCACCGCGCCGGGCACGGACATCGACTCGCCGTGGGTGGGGCTGTCGAACTACCGGGACGTCTTCACCGACCCGGTCGTCGGGCAGGCGTTCCTCAACATCCTGATCTTCCTCGTCATCAACGTGCCGCTGACGGTGGGCCTCTCACTGGTGCTGGCCAGCGCGCTGAATGCGAAGATCCGGGGGCGTTCGTTCTTCCGCGCCGCGTTCTACGTGCCGTACGTGACGGCGAGCGTGGCCCTGGTCGCCGTATGGCAGTTCCTCTTCGGCTCGGACGGATTCGTCAACCACCTGCTCGGCTCGCACGCACCGGACCCGTCGTGGCTGGTCAACTCGCATCTCGCGATGCCGATGATCGCCGTGTTCGTGACCTGGAAGCAGCTCGGCTTCTTCGTGATGCTCTACCTGGCGTCGCTGCAGAACGTCGGCAAGGAGCTGTACGAGGCGTCCGCCATGGACGGCGCGGGAAAGATCCGGCAGTTCTTCTCGGTGACGGTGCCGGGCGTACGGCCGGCGACGACGCTCGTCGTGATCTACGCGATCATCACCGGCGCCAACCTGTTCAGCGAGCCGTATCTGCTCACCGGCGGCGGCGGCCCCGACCACTCCTCCACCTCGCCCGTCCTGCTGATGTACCAGAAGGGCATCGAACAGGGGCACCCCGACTTCGCGGCCGCCCTGGGCGTCGTTCTCGTCGCCTTCGTGATGGTCGTGTCGATCGCCGCCCGCAAGCTCACCGAGAGGGGCGACTGACATGAGCGCCACCACCCCCAGGCCCGCCCGCCGCTCCTCCGCGGGCAGCGCCGTCCGCTACGTGCTGCTGTCGCTGGGCGCCGTCGCCTTCCTGTTCCCCTTCTACTACATGATCGTCGGCTCGCTGCGCGGGCAGACGGTCGGTGACCTGTCGGCGGCCGTCCCCTCCGGGCTGACCGGTGACAACTACGCGGCGGTCAACAGCGCGATCTCGCTGGGCCGTTCCCTGCTCAACTCGGGGATCATGACCATCGGGGTGCTGATCTGCACGCTGGTGTTCGGGGTGCTCGCCGGGTACGCGCTGGCGCAGCTGCGCTTCCGGGGCAAGGGGGCGGTCTTCGCGGCCCTCCTGCTCGTACAGATGATCCCGTTCCAGCTGCTGACGCTGCCGCTGTACGTCCTGGTCGTCCGCGACTACGGGCTCGGCGACAACTACCTGGGCATGATCCTTCCGTTCGCGATCAACTCGACGGCCGTGTTCCTGTTCCGCCAGTTCTTCGCGCAGATGCCGCAGTCCCTCTTCGAGGCGGCCCGCATCGACGGTGCGAGCGAGCTGCGCATCCTGTGGAAGATCGCGCTGCCGATGGCCCGGCCGGCCGTGCTGACCGCGCTGCTGCTGACGTTCATCGGTCCGTGGAACGAGTTCCTGTGGCCGTTCCTCGTCACCAAGAACGCGGACATGCAGCCGCTGGCCGTCTCGCTCGCGAGCTTCCTCTCCAACCTTCAGGGCACGGTGGCCAACCCGGCCGGTGCCCTGCTGGCCGGCGCCTGTGTGCTGGCCCTCCCCGCGGTGGTCCTGTTCCTCCTGTTCCAGCGCCACTTCACCTCTACCGACATCGATTCCGGAGTAAAGGGCTAAACGCCATGAGCAACACCACCACCGCCACCCGCATCCCGTACCGCATGGTCCGCAAGGGTGTGGTCATGTCCCCGCTGGCCGGTGAGGCGAACGAGGTCGAGGGTGTCCTGAACCCCGCCTCCGGCCGCACCCCGGACGGCACGCTGCACCTGCTGCCGCGCCTGGTCGCCGAGGGCAACGTCTCCCGCGTCGGCCTCGCCGAGGTGACCTTCGACGAGGCGGGCGTGCCGAACGGCGTCGAGCGCCGCGGCACCGTCCTCTCCCCCGACGAGGGCTGGGAGCGCGGCAAGAACAACGCCGGGGTCGAGGACCCGCGCATCACCTGGATCCCGTCGCTCGGCAAGCACGTCATGAGCTACGTGGCCTACGGCCCGCTCGGCCCCAAGCCGGCACTCGCCGTCTCGGAGAACCTCACCGACTGGACCCGTCTCGGTCCGATCCAGTTCGCCTACCAGCCGGACCTGGACACCGACCTCAACCTCTTCCCGAACAAGGACGTCGTCCACTTCCCCGAGCCGGTCCCGGGCCCGGACGGCAAGATGGCGTACGCGATGCTGCACCGCCCGATGTGGGACCTCGGCTGGTTCCGCCCGGGCGAGGGCGTCCACCTGCCCGCCGGTGTCACCGACGAGCGCCCCGGCATCTGGATCAGCTACGTGCCGGCCGCCGAGGTCGAGGCCGACATCACCGCGCTGACCCGGCCCCGCGACCACAAGCTGCTGGCGCTGTCCGAGTTCCCGTGGGAGTCCCTGAAGATCGGCGGCGGCCCCGCCCCGATCCGGGTGCCCGAGGGCTGGCTGCTCATCCACCACGGCGTGTCGGGCTCCATCGAGGACCCGTGGGCACAGAACCAGGACGTCTCGTACGCGGCCGGCGCGATGATCCTCGACCCGGCCGACCCGTCCCGCGTCATCGCGCGCTCGGACCAGCCGCTGATGGCGCCGGAGACCGAGGAGGAGCGCTCGGGCACCGTCCCGAACGTCGTCTTCCCGACGGCCATCGAGGAGATCGACGGCGAGCTGTACGTGTTCTACGGCATGGCCGACGCGCACATCGGCGTGGCCCTCCTGGAGCGCACGGCATGACGGACGGCGCCCTGGGTATCGGCCTGGCCGGCTGCGGCGGGTTCGCGGAGTTCGTGCTGGACGCGATCGCCGGGCTGCCCGGTCTGCGGCTCGCGGCGGTCGCGGACCCCTCGCACGAGCGGGCCCGGCTGCTCGGTGAGCGGCACGGCGTCCCGGCGCTGGGTTCGCTGGACGAGCTGCTGGAGCGGGACGATGTGACGGCGGTACTGATCGCCACGCCGCCCGCGACCCATGCGGCGATGGCCACGGCCGCGCTGCGCGCGGGGCGCCACATCTTCTGCGAGAAGCCTCTCGCCACCACGACTAAGGACGCCTCGGCGGTCGTCCACGAGGCGCGGCGCGCCGGGCGTGCCCTGGTCGTGGACCATGTGCTGCGCTACAACCCGCTGCTGCGGGCGGTGGAGCGGCTGACCGGGCGGGGGCTGCTCGCGCCGGTGCGCCGGTTCCTGTTCGAGAACGACGCGTCCGACGAGGACCTGGGCCCCGGCCACTGGTTCTGGGACCCGGCGCACAGCGGCGGCATCTTCGTCGAGCACGGCGTCCACTTCTTCGACGCCGCCCGGGCACTCCTCGGCACCGATCCGCTGAGTGTGCGGGCCACCGCGGTCGGCCGGCCCGGCGGCCCGGTCGACATGGTCAGCGCCGATGTGGTGCACCCCGGGGGTGCGCTCGCCTCGCACCTCCACTCCTTCACCCACGCCCATCGCGCCGAGCGGCAGCTCATGCGCCTGGACCACGGGTTCGCCGAGTCACGGATCAGCGGCTGGATCCCCGTACACGCGGAGATCACGGCATGGGTGGACGAGGACGGCGCGCGTGCCTGGGAGGAACTGCCGGGGCTGCGGGACGACCTGCTGGCCGTCGAGGGGTTCCGGCCCGGCGGCGGCGAGCGGATCACCGTGCGGGTGGAGCGGGACGCGGGCTCCGCCGCGCCGGCCCGCGGCCGGGGCGAGGAGCGCACCGTGCCGCACCGGGTGACCGCCGTGCTGGACCTCGGCGGCGAGCCGCGCAAGCCGTACGTGTACGCGCAGAGCGTGCGCGCGGCGATGGCCGACCTGGTGCGCTCGGCCCGTACGGGTGAGCCCCCGGTGGCCGGCCCGGTCAGCGGTTTCGCGGCGGTCGCCGTCGCCGAGGCGGCCACGCTCGCCGCCGCGACCGGCGCCGAGCAGCGCGTCGTGTCCCCCGGCCCCGCCCTCTTTGCAGGAGCGTCCGCATGAGCTGGTGGCAGGACATGGTCTGCTACGAGGTGTACCCCCGGGCCTTCGCCGACTCCGACGGGGACGGGACGGGCGACCTCGCGGGTCTGACCGCGCGCCTGGAGCACATCCGGGACCTGGGCGCGGACGCCGTGTGGTGCACCCCGTTCTACCCGTCCCCGCTGGCCGACGGCGGCTACGACATCTCCGACTACACGGGCGTCGCCCCGGACCTGGGGACGGACGCGGACGCCGGACGGCTGACCGCCCGCGCCCACGAGCTGGGCCTCAAGCTCATCGTGGACCTCGTCCCGAACCACACGTCGGACCGCCACCCGTGGTTCCTGGACGCGCTGGCGGCGGGCCCGGGATCGGCGGAGCGGGAGATGTACCTGTTCCGGGCGGGCCGGGGCGCGGCGGGCGAACTGCCGCCGAACGACTGGCAGTCGGCGTTCGGCGGGCCCGCCTGGACGCGGGTCGCGGATGGCGAGTGGTACTGCCATCTGCACGCCGCCGAGCAGCCCGACCTGAACTGGCGCAACCCGAAGGTGCGCGACGCGTTCACGGACGTGCTGCGCTACTGGCTGGACCGGGGTGTGGACGGTTTCCGGGTGGACGTGGCGCACGCCCTGTTCAAGGCGGAGGGCCTGCCGGACGCGGGGCCGGGGCAGCACACCGACCCGCTGCGCAACCACCTGATGCCGTACTACGACCAGGAGGAGCTGCACCCGCTGTACCGCGAGTGGCGGGCGCTCCTGGACACCCATCCGGCGCCGCCGGGGGCGGTGGCGCCGCACGACCGGGTGATGGTCGCGGAGTCGGCCGTCTTCCACCCGGCGCGGCTGGCCCGCTACATCCGGCCCGACGAGATGCACCAGGCGTTCAACTTCGCCTTCCTGGAGGCGGCGTGGGAGCCTGCCGAGCTGCGCCGCGTCATCGACGACTCGTTCGGTGTCCCGGGCGCGGCCGTCACCTGGCTGCTCTCCAGCCATGACGCGGTGCGCCCGGTCACCCGGTACGGTTCCCTGGCCCGGGCCCGCGCGGCCGCGCTGCTGATGCTGGCGCTCCCGGGCTCCGCGTATCTGTACCAGGGCGAGGAGCTGGGCCTGCCCCAGGCCGAGGTTCCCGTCGACCGCATCCTCGACCCGCTGTGGGAGCGTTCCGGTCGCACCGAGCGCGGGCGCGACGGGGCGCGGGTGCCGCTGCCGTGGTCCGGCGCACGGGCACCGTACGGCTTCACCACGGCGGACGCGGGGGCCACCTGGCTGCCGCAGCCCGCGGACTGGGCCGGTCTCACCGTCGCCGCGCAGGAGACGGACCCCGGCTCCACGCTCGCCCTGTACCGGGCGGCGTTGCGGCTGCGCCGCGCCCATCCGGCCCCGGACCCGGCGGCGCCGCCCGTCTGGCTCTCGGAGCCGGGCGCACCCGTCCTGGTGTTCCGGCGCGGGGAGTTGGCGTGCGCCGTCAACCTGGGCGACGGGCCCGTGCCTGCGCCCGGCCGTCCGCTGCTCAGCAGTGGGCCGCTCGACGGTGACGCGCTGCCGCCCGACACCGCCGTGTGGTTCCTCGCCCCGCCCTCTTCCCGTTCCGCCCGTTCCGCCCATGGAGGCACCGATGACGACGCCCGTGACTGAACCGACGCCCCGTACCGATCTGTCGGGGCTCGTCAAGGCGTACGACGTACGCGGTGTGGTGCCGGACCAGTGGGACGAGAGGACGGCGGAGCTGTTCGGTGCCGCGTTCGTCCGGGTCACCGGTGCGGACGCGATCGTGACGGGCCATGACATGCGGCCCTCCTCCCCCGGGCTGGCCGGTGCGTTCGCGCGGGGCGCCACGGCGCAGGGTGCCGACGTCACCGAGATCGGGCTGTGCTCGACGGACCAGCTGTACTACGCGTCGGGCTCGCTGGGGCTGGCCGGTGCGATGTTCACCGCCTCGCACAACCCGGCCCGCTACAACGGCATCAAGCTGTGCCGGGCCGGTGCGGAGCCGGTGGGCCAGGACACCGGTCTCGCCGAGATCCGGTCGCTCGTGGAGCGGTGGACGGACGAGGGCGCGCCGGCCCCGGCCGCCCGCGCGGGCGCCGTCACCGGGCGCGACACCCTCGCCGGGTACGCCGCGTATCTGCATTCCCTGGTGGACCTGTCCGCGATCCGCCCGCTGAAGGTGGTGGTGGACGCGGGCAACGGCATGGGCGGCCACACCGTGCCGACGGTGCTCGCGGGTCTGCCGCTGACGGTGGTGCCGATGTACTTCGAGCTGGACGGTACGTTCCCGAACCACGAGGCCAATCCGCTGGAGCCGGCCAACATCGTGGATCTCCAGGCACGGGTGCGCGCCGAGGGCGCCGATCTCGGGCTCGCCTTCGACGGCGACGCGGACCGCTGCTTCGTCGTGGACGAGAACGGCGACCCGGTCTCGTCGTCGGCGATCACGGCCCTGGTCGCCTCGCGGGAGCTGGCGCGCCACCCCGGCGCGGCCGTCATCCACAATCTGATCACGTCGCGCGCGGTGCCCGAGGTGATCCGGG
The DNA here is from genome assembly GCF_049844595.1 of Streptomyces sp. DT224. Classification (NCBI taxonomy): domain Bacteria; kingdom Bacillati; phylum Actinomycetota; class Actinomycetes; order Kitasatosporales; family Streptomycetaceae; genus Streptomyces; species Streptomyces sp. DT224. The sequence continues at coordinate 460,353 of NZ_JBNCLI010000004.1, read as the reverse complement.
AGGCGGGCGGCACGCCGGTCCGCACGCGGGTCGGCCACTCGTTCATCAAGGCCGAGATGGCCCGTACCGGCGCCGTGTTCGGCGGCGAGCACTCCGCCCACTACTACTTCCGCGACTTCTGGAACGCGGACACGGGCATGCTGGCCGCGCTCCACGTCCTCGCCGCGCTCGGCGGCCAGGGCGGCCCGCTGTCCGCGCTGACCCGTCGCTTCGAGCGGTACGCCGCGTCGGGCGAGATCAACTCGACGGTCACCGACCAGGCTGCCCGCACGGCGGCGGTCCGCGCGGCGTGGGAGTCCCGTCCCGACGCGTCGGCCGACACCCTGGACGGGCTCACCGTCAGCGGCGCGGACTGGTGGTTCAACCTCCGCCCGTCCAACACGGAACCGCTGCTGCGGCTCAACGTGGAGGCGAGGACCGGGGATTTGATGGCCCAGGTCCGCGACGAGGTGCTGGCGACGGTGCGCGAGGCCTGACGGACAGCGCCGGGCACAATGCGGGCCATGAGCCTGCACTACGAAGTCGTCTTCACCTGCTACCTCCGCGAGGACACCCCCGCCCCGGTACTGGACGCCCTGCGGTGGCACCTCGGCCTGGCCGAGGAGCCACCGCGCGGGTACGGCGAGGACGCGTACGCGTATCCGCTGCTCAGCCCGGACCCGCACAGCCGTCTGCCCGGCGGCGACTTCGCGTCCCTGCGCCTCCAGGACGAGGGGTGGGGCCTGCACACCCGCACCTACTGGCTGGACGACGACATGGGCGAACTGGTCACGGTCCTGGACCTGCTGGCCCCGTACGCCGCGCGTTCCGGCTTCGGCGGCTTCTTCCGCGAGGAGGACGAGGTACGGCCGACGCTCTTCACGTTCCAGGACGGCGCCTACGACCTGCTGGAAACGTGACGGCCGCCCCCGCTACCCGGCGACGTCCGCCAGGGTGACGGTGAGCGTGTCCTCGTCGCGGGTGAGGTGTTCGATGGTGACCGAGCCCGCCGCGCCGTTGTAGGCGCCGGTGCCCCCGGTGACCGCGAACTCGTGGGTCCACCGGCGCGAGTCGACGGGCAGTTCCGTCACGGCGGGGAGCGGGCGCTGGAAGGCGGTGGAGGCCGTAATCATGCCGTCGGCGAGGGCCAGGACCAGCGTCGCCACGACGAAGGAGCCGTCGGGGCCCACGGTGACGGGCAGGCAGTGCGCGTTCTCACTGCCCACGGAGCGGCCCTCGGCGTCCGTCAGTTCGTAGAGCACGTAGTACGGGACGCCGACGGTCAGGATGTCCGGGATGTTCGCGCCGGAGCGCCTGCCGTTCAGGGTGAACTGCCGCTCGGCCCTCCGCGTCGCCCGGGCGGTTCCGGCCGCTCCGGCCACCAGTCCGCCGGTGGCCGTCGCCGCCGAGGTCAGTCGCAGCATGTTTCTGCGGTCCATACGGGTCATCCCGTGCCTCATATCCTTGTTCGTCGCCTGCGCGGTGCGCGCTCGCACCCCACGGGTAACGCCGCCCGGCACCGGAACGGGTCGTCCTCCGCCGCAAGATCACCGGAACAGAGGAGACACCTCTAGGCTTACGGCGTGGAGATCACCGTACGAACCGCCGCCGAGCGGGACCTTCCCGCGCTGCTCGCCCTCTACGGTGAGCTGAATCCCGACGACGCGGCGCTGTCGCCGGAGGCGGCCCGGGCCGGGTGGGAGCGCATCGCGGCACAGCAGGGGCGCACCGTTCTTGTCGCCGAGACCGGCGGGGCCGTCGTCGGAACGGCCGACACCATCGTCATGCCGAACCTGACCCGGGGCGGCCGGGGCATCATCTTCGTGGAGAACGTCGTGGTCGCCGGGGCCGGGCGCCGCCGGGGCGTCGGGCGGCGGCTGCTGGACGCGGTGGTGGACCTCGCGGAGGAGGCCGACTGCTACAAGGTGCAGCTGCTCGCCGCCGATGACGCGTATGTGCACACGTTCTACGCGTCGTGCGGCTTCGAGCCGCGGGCCCAGGGGTTCCGGCGCTACCTCGCGCGCGAGGCGTGACCCGCGGCGCCGTTCAGCCGTCCGCGCCGAAGCGGTCCGGGGCCAGTGTCCTGAGCAGGGCGTTGACCACCAGGTCCGTCGAGGCGGCCATGTCCACGGCGCCGGGGGCCAGCAGCCACTGGACCTGGAGGCCGTCCATCACGGCGATGACGGCGTTGGCCGCGTGCTCGACCTTGTCCGTCCCGTCGTCGGGGAGGTCGCACGCCTCGCGGAGGGCGTCGGCGACGAAGCGCCGCAGTCCGTCGTAGCGGTCCCTGAAGTACTCCTGCGCCGGGTGGTCGTCCGTGACGGACTCCGCCGAGAGGACGGCGTACAGGCGGACGATGCCCTCGCGTTCGGCGTTGCGGATCGCCGTGTCGACCAGGTGGCGCAGGAACGCCAGGCCCTGCGGGCGGTCCGGGCCCAGCTGCTCGATGTCCGACTGGTCGCGCAGTTCGAGGACGCTGGTGAGCAGGAGCGCCTTGGACCGGAAGTAGTGCAGGACACCGGCCTGGGTGAGGCCGACGCGGTCGGCGATCTCGGCGAGCGAGGCGTTGTTGTAGCCACGGGCGGCGAAGGTGTCCATCGCGATGTGCAGGATGTCCCGCTGGCGCTGCCGCGCTTCCGGGCTCCTGGGCGTGCGGGGCTTGGCCGACCGGCCGGACCTGCCTGCTGAGTGGTTGGTCACCGGCACAGCTTAGACCGGCGGGAACGTGGGTCAACGAGGGCGTCCGGGCCGCTGACCTGGGGGCGGTGCGCGCGGGGGCCGCCCGCACCAAAGCGCGCACGACTACTTACTAACCACTTAGTGGGTGTGCTTTCATATCGCCGTCGTCCACGGAGCCGCGCCCCGTCACGGTGGCCGAGGGACGCGCCATGTCCTCCCCCAGGCATGACCGAAGGAGAGCCGCACATGTCCCACGACACTCCCCCGCGCCCACGGGCGCGCGCCGCAGGCGCGGCCCTGGCGATGGCCGTCGCCGCCGTCGGCCTGGCCGGCAGCGGTACGGCCGCACAGGCCGCCGACCCCACGGCTCAGGTATGGGTCACCACCCCCGACGGCGCCAAGAAGCTGTCCGCCGAGGGCTCCGTCGCCTTCACGGGCACGCCGCAGAGCGTCGACATCCGCGTCGACGCCAACAGCAAGGGCCAGCGGTTCACCGGGGCGGGCGCCTCGGTCACCGGCGCCTCGGCCCACCTCATCCAGGGCCTGCCCCAGGACAAGCGGAACGCGCTGATGACCTCGTTGTTCTCGTCCGCCGGCGACGGCATCGGGCTCAGCTACCTGCGCCAGCCGCTCGGCAGCAGCGACTTCAACGCCGACAGCAGCCTCTACACGTACGAGGACACCCCCGGCTCCTTCTCCATCGACCGGGACAAGGCCGAGATCATCCCGGTCCTGAAGCAGGCCACCTCGGTCAATCCGGCCATCCGTTTCATGGGCACGCCCTGGTCGCCGCCCGCCTGGATGAAGACCAACAACGCACTGAACGGCGGCAGTCTCAAGACGGACAGCTACCAGGCGTACGCCGACTACCTGGTCGCGGCGATCAAGGCGTACGGGCAGCAGGGCATCACGCTGACGGACCTCACCGTGCAGAACGAGCCCGAGTTCGCCGCGAGTTACCCCTCGATGACCATGACGGCGTCCCAGCAGGCGGACTTCTTCAAGGTGCTCGACCGTACGCTGACGGCGGCCGGCCTGCCGACGAACCTGTTGGCCTTCGACCACAACTGGGACCACCCCGACTACCCGTTGGAGGTGTTCAACGGGACCCCGGGCATGAGCCGGGTGATCGGCGCCGCGTTCCACTGCTACGGCGGCAGCCCCTCCGCCCAGCAGCAGGTCGTCAACGCCGGGAAGCGGGTGTTCTTCACCGAGTGCTCCGGTACGGAGAGCGCGGACCGGTCCGCCACCTTCGCCGACACCCTCACGTGGCACGCCGAGAACCTGGTCGTGCAGAACATGCGCAACGGCGGCGAGACGGTCATCGACTGGAACCTCGCCCTGGACCAGAACGGCGGCCCGCACCAGGGCGGTTGCTCGGACCGCTGCAACGGCGTCGTGGAGGTCGCGAACGGCAAGGTGACGCGCAACGCCGAGTACTACGTGCTGGGTCAGCTCGCCAAGTTCGTCAAGCCCGGCGCCACCCGCATCGGCTCGACCAGCCAGGGCAGCGGCGGGGTGGAGAACGTCGCCTTCCAGAACGCGGACGGCACCCGTGCCGCGTACGTCGTCAACTCGGCCACGAGCGCGCAGAAGTTCTCGCTGACCGACAACGGCAGGTCACTGGTCTACACGCTGCCCGCGGGCGCCGTCGCCACCTTCGTGTGGAACGGCTCCGACGGCGGCACCACGGAGCCGCCCACCGGTTCCATCGACTCGTCCGCCTGGTACCGGGTAAAGAACGCCGGCAGCGGCGCCTGCCTGGACGCCGCCGACTGGGGCACCGCCGACGGGACCGCGCTCCAGCAGTGGAGCTGCACCACCGGCGCCAACCAGAGCTGGCAGTTCCGGTCCGCGGGTGACGGTACCTACCAGGTCGTCAACCGGCACAACGGGAAGGTGTGGGACGTCGACGGCGGCCCCGGCGCGACCGCCTCCGGCACCCGGGTGCACCTGTGGTCGTATGTGGGCGGCACCAACCAGCAGTGGCGGGCGGAGCCATCCGGCACAGCCGGCCGCTACCGCTTCGTCGCCCGCAGCAGCGGCAAGTGCCTGGCCGTGGACGGCGGGTCCACCGCGAACGGCGCGCACCTCGCGCAGCAGCCGTGCGACGGATCAGCGGCGCAGACGTTCTCCCTGGAGAGCTGAGCCCCCCTGGCCGGGTGCCCCCGCGAGAGGTCCGCTCGCGAGGGGCACCCGTGCGTACGCCGCCGCGCTCAGCCCAGACCGCGATGGGCGGCCCACAGCGTGCCGGCGCGGCTCGCCCCTTCGGCGATCAGGGCCGCCAGTTCGGGCCGGTCGGGCACCGGGAACGAGACGTACGCGCCCCGGCCGCCCTCCACCGGCCGGCCGTACGCCTTCGCGGCCAGGTGGCCGTCGGGGCGGAGCCGGACGTTGAGGGTGGTCAGCTGGAACTCCGTCCCGCGCCGGGTGTCGGTCCAGCGCAGCTCCGCCGGGATCGAGATGTTGACCGCCGCCGCGCTCACTTCCAGATCACTGTCCATCCGCGCATGATCCCACGATGCCTCCCTGCGCCGGGGCGTGCGGCGCACTGGGGTGGGGCGCCGTGCTCCCAGGGGGTCCCGCGCGCTCTACCGTGGCCCGTGGGCGCCGGAAATGATGAGCGCACCGCAGGTCAACCTGGTGATCCGCACCCCTGCGGCGGAAAAGGAGCCCAAGGTGTTGCTTCTCATCTCCCCGGACAGCGTCGAGGAAGCCGTCGACTGTGCGAAGGCGGCGGAACACCTCGACATCGTTGACGTGAAAAAGCCCGACGAAGGGTCGCTCGGCGCCAACTTCCCGTGGGTCATCAGGGAGATCCGGGACGCTGTCCCGGCCGGCAAGCCGGTGTCCGCGACCGTGGGCGACGTCCCCTACAAGCCCGGCACGGTGGCCCAGGCGGCGCTGGGGGCCGTCGTCTCGGGTGCCACCTACGTCAAGGTCGGGCTCTACGGGTGCACGACGCCCGACCAGGGGATCGACGTGATGCGGGCGGTCGTGCGGGCCGTGAAGGACTACCGTCCCGAGGCGCTGGTCGTGGCCTCCGGTTACGCCGACGCCCACCGCATCGGGTGCGTCAACCCGCTCGCGCTGCCCGACATCGCGGCCCGGTCCGGTGCCGACGCGGCCATGCTCGACACGGCGATCAAGGACGGATCCCGGCTGTTCGACCACGTGCCGCCGGACGTCTGCGCCGAGTTCGTCGGGCTCGCCCACGCCTCCGGACTGCTCGCGGCCCTCGCCGGCAGCGTCAAACAGGCGGACCTCGCCACGCTGACCCGTATCGGCACGGACATCGTGGGGGTGCGCGGGGCGGTCTGCGAGGGCGGTGACCGCAATGCAGGAAGGATTCAGCCGCACCTGGTGGCGGCGTTCCGGGCGGAGATGGACCGGCATGCCCGGGAGTTCGCGGCCGGCGTCACCCTCGCGGGCTGACCACCGGATGCGAACCTTCGAGCGGATGGAGCGCGGGGGCGGGGACACGTGGTTCGCCGTCGCCGACCCGGCCACCGGGGAGACCTGCGGCGAGGCCCCCGACATGCGGCCGGACGAGCTGGACGCGGTGATCGGCCGGGCCCACCGGGCCTGGCCCGGGTGGCGGGCCGACGCCGCCGCCCGGACCCGCGCGCTGCTCGGCGCGGCCGACGCCGTGGAGGGCGCCGGTGACGAACTGGCGCGGCTGCTCACCCGGGAGCAGGGCAAGCCGCTGGCCGAGTCGTACGCGGAGGTCGCCCGCACGGCGGCCCGGCTGCGGTATTTCGCGGAGCTGGCCCCGAGGACGCGGCGGATCAGTGACGGGCGGCCCGTGCGCAGCGAGGTCCGCTGGCGTCCCGTCGGCCCGGTCGCCGCGATCGTGCCGTGGAACTTCCCGCTGCAACTGGCGGCCGCGAAGTTCGCGCCCGCGCTGGCGGCGGGCAACACCATGGTCCTCAAACCGTCGCCGTACACCCCGCTGGCCACCCGGCTGCTGGGGTCCGTCCTGGCGGCCGCCCTGCCCGAGGACGTGCTGAGTGTCGTCACCGGGCGCGAACCCCTCGGGGCGCGGCTGGCGTCGCATCCGGGCATCCGGCACGTCACGTTCACCGGTTCCGTGCCCACCGGGCGAGCGGTCGCCGCGGGGGCGGCGGCCTCGCTCGCCCGGGTCACCCTGGAACTGGGCGGCAACGACGCGGCCGTCCTGCTGGACGACGTCGACGTGGAGGCGGTCGCGGACCGTTTGTTCTGGGCCGCGTTCCGCAACTGCGGTCAGGTCTGCATGGCCGTCAAGCGCGTGTACGCCCCCGCCCGGCTGCACGCGGAGGTGGTCGAGGCGCTGGCCCAGCGGGCGAAGTCCGTCACGGTGGGCAGCGGCCTCGACCCGGACACCCGCATCGGTCCGGTCAACAACGCCCCGCAGCTGGCCCGGGTGACGGAGCTCACCGAGCGGGCCCTGGCCGACGGCGCCCGGGCCGCGGCCGGCGGGCACCGGCTGGACGGTCCGGGCCACTTCTTCGCCCCGACGGTCCTCACCGACGTACCGCCCGGCAGTGCGGTGGTGAGGGAGGAGCAGTTCGGGCCGGTCCTGCCGGTGCTGCCGTACGGGAGCGTCGACGAGGCGGTCGACGCGGCCAACGGCACCGGTTTCGGGCTCGGCGGCTCGGTCTGGGGCACCGATCCCGACCGGGCGGAGGTGGTGGCGGACCGGCTGGAGTGCGGGACGGCGTGGATCAACCACCACGCCGAGCTGTCGCTCGCCCAGCCGTTCGCCGGGACCAAGGACAGCGGGCTCGGCGTCGCGGGCGGGCCGTGGGGGCTGTACGGGAACCTGCGGCCGTTCGTCGTCCACCGCCCGGAGGGACCATGACCAGGAAATTCCGGGCGGCGGTGCTGCGCGCGTACGAGGAGCCGTTCGGGGTCGAGGACGTCGTCCTGCACACCGGACCCGCCGCCGGTGAGCTGCTGGTGGAGATCGCGGGCGCCGGGATGTGCCGGACCGACCTCGCGGTGCGCCGGTCGGCCGGCCGCAGCCCGCTGCCGGCGGTCCTCGGCCACGAGGGGGCCGGGGTCGTCGTGGGGGCGGGCGGCGGGCCCGGTACGGACATCGGCGTCGGCGACCACGTGGTGCTCAGCTTCGACTCCTGCGGGCACTGCCAAAACTGCCGGGGCGCAGCCCCCGCGTACTGCGACTCCTTCGCCTCGCTCAATCTCTTCGGAGGGCGTGCGCAGGAGCCGGCCCGGCTCGGCGACGCGGACGGGAAGGCGCTGGCACCCCGGTGGTTCGGCCAGTCCTCGTTCGCCGAGTACGCGCTCGTGTCCGCCCGCAACGCCGTGCGCGTCGACCCGGTGCTTCCCGTCGAGCTGCTCGGGCCGCTCGGCTGCGGCTTCCTCACCGGGGCCGGGGCGGTGCTGAACACCTTCCGCGCCGGTCCCGGCGACCCGCTGGTGGTCCTCGGGGCCGGGGCGGTGGGTCTTGCCGCCGTCATGGCGGCGGGGGCGGCCGGTGTGCCGGTCGTGGCGGTGGACCGGCATCAGCGGCGGCTGGAACTCGCCGAACGGTTCGGCGCCGTCCCGCTGTCCGCCGGCACGGCCGGGCTGCCGGAGCGCATCCGCCGGCTGACGGACGGCGGCGCGCGGTACGCGCTGGACACGACGGCGTCGCCCGCGCTGCTCAACGACGCGCTGCGGGCGCTGCGCCCGACCGGGACGCTGGGTCTGGTGGCGCGGCTGCACACCGCCCTGACGCTGGAGCCGGGCACGCTGGACCGGGGCCGGAGCGTCCGCCACATCTGCGAGGGGGACGCGGTGCCGGGGCTGCTGATCCCCGTACTGACGGAGCTGTGGCGGGCCGGACGGTTCCCCTTCGACCAGCTGATCCGTACCTATCCCCTGGCCGACATCAACGAGGCCGAACGCGACTGCGACGCGGGCCGGGTGGTCAAACCCGTCCTGATCCCGGAGGGAAGAAGCCGATGAACAAGGCATGCGGTACGACGCCCCAGGAGCCGGCGGCGGAAGGTGTGGACGAAGGTGTGGGGCTGACCGCTCTGCTGGTCGCCGCCGCCCGCGCGATCGAGACCCGTCGCCGTGACAGCCTGGCCCGCGACGTCTACGCCGAGCACTTCGTGCGGGCCGCCCCGGCGTGCGCGGGGTGGCCCGTGCGCATCGAGGAGGTGCCCGACGGGGACGAGAACGCGTTGTGGGGCCGGTTCGCCCGCTACTTCGGGCTGCGGACCCGGGTCCTGGACGACTTCGTCGTACGGTCGGTGCTCACGGGAGCACGCCAGGTGGTGCTCCTGGGGGCCGGGCTGGACACACGGGCGTTCCGGCTGGACTGGCCGTCGGACTGCGTGTTCTTCGAGGTCGACCGGGCGGGCGTCCTGGCCTTCAAGCACCAGGTGCTGACGGACCTGTCGGCCGCGCCGAAGGTGAAACGCGTGCTGGTCCCGGCCGACCTGCGCGACGACTGGGTCAGCGCGCTGACCGCTTCGGGGTTCGACCCGGCCGCGCCGAGCATCTGGCTGGCGGAGGGCCTGCTGTTCTACCTGCCGGGCCCCGCCGAGACGTATCTCGTGGACACCGTGGACCTGCTGGCCGCCGAGGGCAGCGCCCTGGCCTTCGAGGCGAAGCTGGAGGCGGACCTTCTGGCGTACCGGGACAGCGCGATCTACACGGCGACGCGCGAACAGATCGGGATCGACCTGCTCGACCTCTTCGACAGGGGCCCGCGCCCCGACTCCGCGGGCCGCCTCGCCGCGAGGGGCTGGTCGGCCTCGACGCACACGCCTTTCGAGTTCACCCGCCGCCACGGGCGCGGCCCGCTGCCGGAGCCGAACGACGCGCTGGAGGGGAACCGGTGGGTGTTCGCGTACCGGCGCAGGTGGTGAGGCGCGCTACGGCAACTCGCGTGTGAGCCACACGATTTCGCCGTCCTCGTCCACGGAGACGCGATCCCGTGCGAAGTCGAGCTTCTCCAATACACGGAGCGAGGGCGCGTTCCACGAGCGGACGGTCGACCAGAGCCGCCGCCGCCCGGTCGTGGCGGCGGCACCGACCACGGCGCGGGCGGCCTCGGTGGCGTAACCCCGGTTGTGCACACGCCGGAACAGCTCGTAGGCGATCTCGGGCTCCTCCAGGGTGGAGCGGCCGATGATCAGTCCGCAGTACCCGATGAAGTCGCCCTCGTCGCGGCGCTGGATGGGCAGGAGCGCGATGCCGCTGTTCTCCGTGCCGGCGAGCAGACCGGCGATGCCCTTGCGGGCGCGCTCCACCGTGTAGGTCTCCTCGCCGCGTTCGGAGAGGAGTTCGCTGAACCGGGGGGCGTCGGTCTCGGCCCAGGGCCGCAGGATCAGCCGCTCGGTCTCCAGGTGACAGGGCATGGTCGCGTAGGTCGGCATGCCCCTACTCTGCCGCACGGGCCGCCCGCCGCATCGGCCGGCGGGTCAGAAGCCGAGGGCCACGTGCCGTACCGCGCGTCCGTCCTCGCCGAGCACGCGTCCCATGCGCTTGGCGGTGTGCAGCGTGACCGTGCGGTCCTGGACGGTCAGCCGGGGGTACCGCTCGTCCAGCAGTGACTCCAGGGCCGTTATGCCGTCGAGGTCGCGCAGCCACACGGAGAAGAGCAGGTTGCACGAACCGGTGACGGAGGCACAGAGCCGGACCTGCGGCAGCCGCGCCAGCGCGGTGCCCGTGGCGCCGAGTTCCCCGTGCGGGACGACCGCCCGGTACGTGGCGATGCCCGGCCATCCCGCGGGCTGCTGGGCGAGATCGCAGCGCACCACGATGTCGCGGTCCCGCAGTTCGCGGCCGAGGCGCCGGCGCACCGTGGATTCGCTCAGCCCGGTGCGGGCCGCCAGTTCCACCCAGCCGGCGCGGCCGTCGGCGCCGAGCGCTTCCAGGAGCCGGCGGTCGGTGTCCCCGCGCAGCCCGTGCGGGGACGGGACGCCCGGGCGGCCCGAGTGCGGGGCGGTGAGCCGGGCGCGCCCCGCCGGTTCCAGGGCCCGCACCTTCCAGCCGCTGCCCTCCTGGTAGATCCGCAGTCCGAGCCGGGTGCGGGTGGACCGGACGCCCGGGAGCAGTGCGAGGTCGGTCCCGACGCGCCGGCCGAGGGCGGCCAGGTCGGGTGCGACGACGGTCAGGAAGAGGTCGAAGTCGCCGACGACGTGCTCGACGCTGGCCACCCACGGCAGGGCGGTGAGCCGTTCGCCGAGTTCGCCCAGGCTGCGGGGCCGGCAGGTGACCTCCACATAGCCGACGGTGGCGGTGGCGGGTCCGGCGTACGCCGTGACCCAGGCGAGACCGGTCCGTTCGAGGCGTGCCCAGCGCCGTGCCGCGGTGGTGGCGTCGATGCCGACGGCCGGGCCGATGCGGGACCAGGGGGCGCGCGGATCGGTCTGGAGGGCGTCGACGAGCGCGAGGTCGGTCTCCTCGAAGGCCGCGGTCGCCCTCGTCGGGGCGGTGGCGGAATCTGGCTCCACGACCGTTCTCCTGCCGTTTTCCTGTGATCGGGCGCTGGTTCTCTGCGGTGGCCGGATTCTGTCCCCACTTCCGAGCCGCACCACCACCATCGCACGCCCACCCCTAAGGAGTGCCCGTGGCTCCACCTTCCCCGGCTCCGGCCGGCAGCAGAGAACGTCTCGACCGCGGAGCGAGGATCACGGTCGCGCTCCTCTTCGGGGCCTGGCTGATCGACTACGTCGACCGGCTGGTCATCAATCTCGCGCTTCCCTCGATCGGGAAGGAGTTCGACCTCAGCCGCGCGGAGCAGGGCCTGGCCGTCTCGGCGTTCTTCCTCGCGTACGCGGCCTGTCAGATCCCCGGCGGCATGCTCGCCGACCGCTTCGGTGCCCGGCGGGTGACCTGCTGGGCGCTGCTGATCTGGTCGGCGTTCACGGCGCTGACCGGGTTCGCCGGGTCGTTCGCGATCCTGCTGGTGGTCCGTTTCCTGTTCGGCGCCGCGGAGGGGATCTTCCCGGGCGCCTCGATGAAGGCGATATCCGAGCGGACGACGCCGGGGCAGCGGATGAGCGCCAACGGCGTGGTGCAGTCCGCGAACGCGGTCGCCGCGGTCGTCGCGCCTCTGGCGGCCGCCCCGTTGATCACGCACTTCGGCTGGCGTTCGGCGTTCTTCACGGTGGCCGGGGCAGGTGTGTTCGTGTATGCGGCGGTGCGGCTCTGGCTGCCCGAACCGCGCGTGCCGGACGGCGGGGGCCGCGCGCCGGCCGGGGGCGGCGGGGCACGGGCCGTGCTGCGCTCCCCCGCCATGTGGGGGTTCGCCGCGATGTTCTTCGGTTACGACATCATCGTGTGGGGTCTCAACACCTGGGTGCCGTCCTATCTGAACGAGGAGCGGGGCGTCTCGCTGTCCTCGGCCGGTGCGCTCGCGGTCGTCCCGGCGGCCGCGGCCACCGCGTCCGTGATCATCGGCGGCCGGCTCGCGGACCGGCTCCAGGGACAGCAGCGCAGGATCGTGGTGCCGTCGATGAGCGTGGCGTCCGTCGCGCTGGTCCTGATGGCCACGGCGTCGACCACCGCCCTGTTCATCCTGTGGATGACCGTGGCCGTCGCCGCCGCCTCGTTGTCGTACATGCCGGTCTACGCGGTGCCGCTGCGCAGTCTGCCCCCGGAGCTCGCCGGGGCGGGCGCCGGACTGATCACGTTCGGCGGCCAGTGCGCCGGGGTGATCGCGCCCACCGCGATGGGCGTGCTCGCGGACCGGCTCGGGTTCGGTGCCGCGTTCGGTTTCCTGGTGCTCGGTGCCGTCCTGGCCGGTGTCGTCGCCGTCGTCACCCCGCAGGACTCCGCCTCCTTCCGCCGGTCGCTGCGCCTGCCGGACTCCGGCGGCACCGTGGCCGCCGTCCGACCCGTAGAAAGCGAGAAGTCATGACCACCTCCACCTCTGTCGCCGGCGCGTACGCCGATGAGCTCGCCGCTGTACTGCCCGGGCTGCGCGAGCTGTACCGGGACCTGCACGCGCACCCCGAGTTGTCGCTTCAGGAGACGCGCACGGCCGGCGTCGTGGCGTCCCGGCTCCGCGCCCAGCCCGGCTGGGAGGTCACCGAGGCGGTGGGCGGCACCGGTGTCGTCGGCGTGCTGCGCAACGGTGACGGGCCGACCGTGCTGGTGCGCGCCGACATGGACGGCCTGCCGGTCCTGGAGGCGACGGGTCTGCCGTACGCGTCGGTGGGCCGCGCCACGGACCGTGAGGGCAACGACGTGCCGGTGATGCACGCGTGCGGCCACGACATGCACGTCACGTGCCTGCTCGGGGTGACCGCGCTGCTCGCCGGGGCACGGGAGTCCTGGCGGGGCACCGTCGTCGCCGTGTTCCAGCCCGCCGAGGAGACGGCCGAGGGGGCGCGGAACATGCTGGACGACGGTTTCGCGGAGCGCTTCCCGAAGCCGGACATCTGTCTCGGGCAGCACGTGGGGCCGTTCCCGGCCGGTGTCGTGGTGACCCGTCCCGGTCCGCTGATGGCGGCGTCCGACAGCTACCGGGTGCGCCTGTTCGGGCGCGGCGGGCACGGCTCTTCGCCCGAGTCGACGGTGGACCCGGTCGTGATGGCGGCGGCGGTCGTCCTGCGGCTGCAGACGGTCGTCTCGCGCGAGGTCGGCGCGTCGCAGGCGGCCGTGGTGACGGTGGGGTCGATCCACGCGGGAACGAAGGAGAACATCATCCCGGACGAGGCGGAGCTGAAGCTCAACATCCGCTCCGTGGACCCCGTCGTCCGCGACAAGGTCCTCGGCGCCGTGCGCCGGATCATCCGTGCCGAGGCGGCGGCCTCGGGTGCGCCGAAGGAACCGGAGATCACTCCGCTGAACGCCTTCCCGCTCACCGTGAACACCGCGGACGCCACCGCCACCACCGTCGAGGGGCTGCGCGGCGCCCTCGGCGAGGGGGCCGTGGTGACGCTGCCCCAGCCGATCAACGGCAGCGAGGACTTCGGGCTCTTCGGCACCGAGCTCGGCGCGCCTTCGGTGTTCTGGCACTTCGGCGGAGCCGACCGGGCCGCCTTCGAGGGGATGGACGCGGCCGCACTCGCCACCAGTGGCCTCCCGGCCGGCCTCCCGATGAACCACTCGCCGCTGTACGCCCCCCTCCAGGACCCGACGATCGAGCTGGGGGTACGGGCCCTCCTGGGCGCCGCCCTCACGTGGCTCGGGGAAGGGGCGTAAGGACCGGCGCACCCGGCCCCCACCTCGGGGCGGACTTTTGCTGTGCCTCGTCCCGGGGGAGCCCGGTCGAGGGTGCCGGGATCCGGGCCGGTGCGCAGAGGTCAGCGGGGCCGTCAGGCCTGCACGTGCAGCCCGAAGCCCGTGCGGCCCACCGGTTCCAGGCCCTCCTTGAGCTGCAGGGACGGGATCTCGTAGTCACCGAAGTTCTGGCGGCGGTACGGGACCGGGGCGGTCGATTGCAGCGTGAGCAGGCGCTCCTGCCATGCCTTGGCCGCTTCCGGGTAGTCCGTGGCGGTCATCCGGTCGGTGCCGTACAGGACGAACGGGGGCAGCACCTCCAGGCCGGGGTAGTGGAGGATGCCGTGCTGGATCGGGAACAGCAGGTCGTCGATGGGGCCGTTGATGCCCCGGGGCGAGTAGTGGGATTCCAGGCCGCCGACGGTCACCGAGAGGAGGGCGCGGCGGCCCGCGAGGGTGCCCTCGCCGTAGCGCTCGCCGTACTTGGTGTCGCTGTGCTCGCCGACGCCGTACGCGAAGTGGTACGTGAACACGCGGTCCACCCAGCCCTTGAGGATCGCCGGCATCGTGTACCACCACAGGGGGAACTGGAAGATGACGGTGTCCGCCCACAGCAGCTTCTCCTGTTCGGCGCGCACGTCCGGGGTGAGCGTGCCGGCGTCGAAGGCGCGGCCGGAGTCGCGGGCCGGCCTGAGCGGGTCCGAGGCGTCGGGCCCGTAGTCCGCCGCGTCGACGGTGGTCTTCCAGTTCATCGCGTACAGGTCGCTCACCCGCACCTCGTGCCCGGCCGCCTCCAGGGTCGAGACCGCGAGGTCCTTGAGCGAGCCGTTGAGGGACTTCGGCTCGGGGTGGGCGTGGACGATGAGCGTCTTCATGGGGATCGCACTCCTTTGGTTCGGATGGTTCGATCCTGGACGCCGGGGCGCCGGTTGTTCAGGGGCGCCGCTTCCGTCGGACCGGACTTCCTGGTACCGGCAGGGCCACCCTCGCGCGGGCCGGGCGTGGCCATACTGGGTCCATGGACGATCTCGCGGGATTCCTGCGGACCCGGCGCGCCCGGGTCGACCCGGCCTCGGCCGGCATCACCGCCGACAGCCGCCGCCGGGTCGACGGGCTGCGCCGCGAGGAGGTCGCGCATCTGTCCGGGGTGAGTGTCGACTACTACGTACGCCTGGAGCAGGGGCGTGCGACCCAGCCCTCCGAGCAGGTGCTGGACGCGCTCGCCCGTGTCCTCGGCCTGGACGACACCGAACGCGAGCACCTCGACCGGCTCGCCCGGCAGCGGCGCCGGCGCGCGAAGACGCCCGGCGGGCGGGTGCGGCCGGAGCTGCTGCGCGTGCTCGGTCTGGTCACCGACGCACCCGCGCTGCTCATGGACCACCGCATGGACGTCCTCGCGGGCAACCGCCTGGCCCGGCTGCTGTACGGCCGGCCGCTGCCGGGCATGAACACCGCCCGGCACCTCTTCCTGGAGGAGGCCGAACGGGGTCTGTACGCGGAGTGGGAGCAGTGCACCCTGGACGTGGTCGGCCACCTGCGGCTGGCCGCCGGCAAATACCCCGACGACGCGCGTCTGGCCTCGCTCATCGGAGAGCTCTCGATGGGCAGCGACCGTTTCCGCCGGCTGTGGGCCCGCGCGGACGTGCGCTGCCGTACGCACGGCCGCAAGGTGTACCGGCACCCGCTCGTCGGCGTGCTGGAGCTGCACCAGGAGAATTTCTCCCTGGCGGACTCACCGGACCGGGAGATGATCGTGCTGTCGGCGGCGCCCGGCAGCCCCGCGGAGGACGGGCTGCGGCTGCTGGCCGGGCTGGGAGCCGACGCGGAGGGCGACGACGCACCCGGCCCGCCCCGCGGCCACGGGGAACTGCCCGCTAGCGCGCCGCCTCGAAGCGCGCCAGGTGGTCGTCGCTGAGCCGGACGTCCCGGGCGGCGAGTGCCTCCTCGACGTGTGGTACGCGGCTCACGCCGACGATCGGGGCGATGCCCTGGTGCAGCAGCCACGCCAGGACGACCTGGTTCTTCGTCGCGGAGACCTCACCGGCCACCTCGTCCAGGACCGCGAGCACCCCGGCGGTGCCGGGGTGCTCGTACGTGTCCGGGAACGGCTTGTCCGGACGCGTGTAGGAGCCCCAGAGCAGGGAGCTGTACGCCCACACCTCGAGCCCTTCCGCCTCGGCGAGGTCCAGGTCCTCGGCGGTGAGCAGGCGGTGGCCGCCCTCGGCGAGCGGGGTGAGCGGGCGCGGCTGGACGAGGGAGTGGCGCAGTTGCAGGGCGGTCCACGGCTCCACTCCCTGCTCGCGGGCCAGTGACCGGGCCCGCTCGACGCGCCAGGCGGCGTGGTTCGCGGCGCCGACCCGCGACGCCACGCCCTTGGTGACCAGTTCACCGAAGGCTCCGACCGTCTCCGCCAGGGGAACGGTGCGGTCCTCGGCGTGGGCCCACAGCAGGTCGACGTGGTCGACGCCGAGGCGTTCCAGGCTCTGCGCCACGCCCGCGTGGACGGCGCGGGCGGACAGCCCCTCCGCGCTCTGCGGCCAGGAGTGCGGGACGAGCGGGTTCTGCCGCACCTTGGTCGCGATCCTCACTGCGTCGCGGGCCCCGGGACGGGCCGCGAGCCAGGCGCCTATGACGCGTTCGCCGGCACCGCCGACCCCGCTCGGGTCGGCCCAGAAGGAGTAGCAGTTCGCGGTGTCCAGCCAGTCGCCGCCGCCGGCGACGAAGGCGTCGAGGATCGCGAAGGACGTGTCGGAGTCGACCTGCGTGCCGAAGCCCATGGTGCCGAGGACGATCCGGCGGTTCGTGTTGTCCGTGTTGTTCATGTCCGCCATGCTCGGCGTTGAAGTGCGCTTCAGGTCAAGCCCGTTGTTCAAAGCCTTGAGGAGTCGTGGTGGCGGATCCCGCGGAGTCGGTCGAGTCGGTGGAACAGCTCACCGTGGGCTGGAGGACCCTGGTGCTCGACCGGGACGCCGGCGCGGATGTCCGGGACCTGCCCGGGATCGCCGTGCGCTGGGCCGACTGCGGTTTCGCCTTCTGGAACTGCGTCACCCTCACCGATGCCGGCGCGGACGCGGCGCTCGCCGCCCGACGTCTGAGTGAGGCGGCCGAGATCATGCGGTCCAAGCGGCGGCCCGGATTCCTCTGGGTCTTCGAGGGGCTCCTCGACGCGGAGGCCCTCGACTCGCTGGACGCGGCGGCCGAGCGCGCCGGTCTCGCGTACGCCTTCCCCGGCACGGGCATGGCGGGCGACCTGTTCCCGCTGCCCGAGCCGTCACACCCCGAGCTGGAGTTCGTACGGGTGCGCGAGGAGCGGCAGTTGTTGGCGTACGCGGATCTGAACTCGCGTGCGTACGGCTTCCCCCTGGAGGCGGGCCGCGACGGGCTGGCGGGGTCCTCGCTGTGGAAGAGCGGGGTGCACGCCTATCTGGGGCTGCGGCAGGGTGTGCCGGTGACGTGCGCCGCGACGGTGGAGGCGGCGGGCCGGCTCTTCGTCGTACTGGTCGCCACCGATCCGGCCTGGGAGCGCCGGGGTTACGGAGAGGCGGTGACGCGCAAGGCGCTGTACGAGGGGGCCCGCGCCACCGGCCTGACCCGCGCCACCCTGCACGCGACGGCGGCGGGTGCTCCGGTGTACCCCCGGATCGGCTTCACCCCGAACGCGCCCATGCGTTTCTACGGGTTGCAGGAGTGAGGGACCCGAAGGCGCTGTCACAGAACCATGACATTCGAGGTCACAACCCGGGGCCCGGGTGGCCTGTCCAACTGTGCGAGACGGCGGGCTGATCCACCCGTCGCCGGCGGAACGCGGCAACCGGCCGCGCCGCCCACACTTCTTGGGGGGAATCTTGAACACCCGTGCGCGCACTGTGCGTTCGTCCGTCATGGCCTCGGCCGCCGGGCTGCTGCTGACCATCACCGGAGCCGCCCTGGCCCCGGTCGCCCTGGCCGACACCGCCCCGCCCGAGCTGGCGGTGTCCTCCGAGGCACCCGCGGAGATCGGCCTCGGCGGCCTGCCGGTCGCCTTCACCACCACGGCGTCCAACACCGGCACGTCCGACACCTCCTCGGCGCGCCTGATCTACCGCATCGACGGCGGCGTTGCCCTGCCGGACAACGCGCTGAGTCTGGAGTACCGGCTCGACGGCTCGACGTGGAAGAAGATCCCGCTGAGTATCGTCGAGGGCACCGTCTGGGGCGGCGAGCTGCCCGAACAGCTCGCCCTGGCCGCGGGAAAGTCGCAGACCGTGCAGATGCGGATCGGCCTGCCCATGGGTACCCCGCACAACGGTGCCAGTAACGGGGGCACGGAGCATCTGAAGCTGACGACGATGATCTCCTACGGGGCCTCCGGCGCCGCCAATGCCACCGATTTCGACTTCGTCGGTGTGAACGGGCTGACCACCCGCCTGATCAACGCGCCCACCACCGCGACCGCCGGCGGGGCGGCGATCACCTTCAAAGCCACCGTCAACAACCCGACCTCCTCGGCGTACGAGAACGTCACCGACGTCCTGTTCACCAACCGCTACACCACCGTCCAGGTGCGCCGCTCGGGCACCTGGACGACGCTGAAGCCGATCACCTCGAACGCCGAGCCGGACGTGTACGGGTACGACGTCATCGGCAAGGACGCCTCCCTCGCCGCCCACGGCACCGCAACCGCCGACGTCCGCGTCACCTACCGCAAGGACGCACCGCTGGGGAAGACCGAGCTGTCCCCGTGCGCGATCGTCAACGAGGGCTCGATCCCGTTCAGGGGCATCACCAGCTGCGGCACGAAGGCCACGGTCACCGTGAAGAAGGCGGCGGCCACCACCGGCACCCCGTCCCCGTCCCCCACCTCCTCCGTCACCGCGAGCGCGTCGCCCACCCCCGCCGTGACGGGCACCGGTACCACCTCCACGCCGTCCGGGATGACCGCGCAGCTGGCGGAGACCGGAAGCAGCGGCCTGTCGGCGACGGCGGTGGGCGCGGCGGGGCTCGTCGCGGCCGGGGCGGGCGCCGTGGGCTTCACCGCGGTGCGCCGCCGGCGCGGCCGGGCCTGAGCCGACGGCGAACGGGTCCGGTCCCCGGCGGCGAGGCGTCGGGGACCGGACCCGTTCGGGTCACGCGGGGTCAGGAGGCGATGAACCGCGCGACCTGGCCGAGGACGACCGTGTCGGCCAGGTACCCGATGTGGGTCTGGCAGAGCACGTTGTTGTTCGTCGCCCCGCTCAGACGGGTGCTGGTGTACGGGAGGATGATGCCGTCGCACGCCGAGTACCAGGTGGCGTACTTGGTGTCGCCGGGGGTCTCGTCACCGGAGGTGATCTGCGAGATGAACGAGGAGCCCGGGTACATCTGCTGGCAGGTGGTGTAGATCAGGCAGGCTCCCGCGTACGTGGTGCCGTGGTTGGCACCGGCGATGGACGCGAGGTGGCTGACGCTGGTGTTACCGCCGAGCACCTTGAGGTAGTACTGGCTGACGAGGCCGCCCATGGAGTGGTTGACGATCGCGACCTTGCTCGCCCCGGTCCGGGACTTCACGTTGTTGACGAACGTGGCCAGGCCCTGGGCGTTGGTGATGTTGTTGCCGTAGGAGTCGTACTCGTACGCGAACAGGTTGGAGCTCGACCACCCGTTGAGGCGGAAGACGCTCATGGCGGTGACCCAGTTGGAGGCGCTGCCGGTGTAGCCGTGCACGAAGACGACCGGGGTGCTGGTCGACAGCGGCTGCACCGCGGCCGTGCGGGCCGGGGCGGGCGTCTCGGCGGCACCGGCCGTGGACGCCGAGGAGAACAGGGTGAACGCGACCGTGACGGCCGCGAGGACGCCGAGGAGCCGACGCGGTGAACGACGAGCCATGGGGCACTCCTGAGGGGAACGCGGGGATGTGGTTGCCTGCCCGCACAAGGTGCCGGGCACGGGGCGCCCGCGCCATCGGCTAATTCACCGGTGTCGGCTCCCAGGTGGGCCGGGTGCGAGGCGACCGCGGGCCGGGGTGCGGCCCCCGCCGCCGTCAGTCGACGACGTGGAAGGTGTTCCCGCCCGGGTCGCGGTGGGCGCCCGGTCCGGCCCCGGGCCGGCGGACAGCGAGGCGCATCCGTTCCCGCTCGGCCCGCGGCCCGGCGGGCGGGCCCATCACGAGCGAGACCGGGGAGCCGGGGGTGCGGCGCAATCGCACGCACCGTTCCAGGTCCTCCTCCACGGACCAGCCGGACCAGGTCGCCCAGAAGTCCCGCTGGGCGTCGCGTTCCTCGTCGGTGACGTCGAGGCAGACCGCGACGAGCCCGGAGTCGGCGCGCACGCCGGGGTGCCCGGGGCGCAGGAGGCAGAACTCGTTGCCTTCCGGGTCGGCCAGCACGTCCCACGGCACATCGCCCTGGCCGATGTCGGTCCGGGTCGCCCCCAGCGCGAGCAGGCGCTCGGCCTCCGCCTCCCAGTGCGGTCCGCCGGCCAGGTCGAGGTGGAGGCGGTTCTTGTGCGCCGGCTTCGGCCGGCCGCCCGGCTCGAAGCGCAGCCGGAGGCCGCCGGTGCGGCCCCTGGTCGCGTCGGTCCAGAAGCGGGCCATGCCCGTCACGTCACAGGCGTCGATCACGATCCCGGTCAGCATCCCGTTCCCCCTGTCCTGGGCGGCCTCGTCGACCCAGTCTGCCGTCACTCCTCCCTCGGCGTGAACTCGCCTCCGACGTCGGCCTTATGGACACCGCGCCATGGGCGTGCTCTCATTCCACTTGCACTTTTCCAACGATGCACAACGAGCGGTGCGGTGCGGGCGCGCCCACCGATCGGTGCAAGAACGGAGTCGCACATGAAACCTCCATCCGTATGGCGGCGAAGAGGGCTGCGGCGGTGGACCGGTGCCGCGGCCGTTCTCGGGACCGCCGCGGCGATGACGGTGACGGGCACGGCGGGTCCGGCGTCGGCGGGTGGCGCGCACAGCTCGCACATCCCGACGGTCACCTCGGGCGAGGCCCGGTTCCAGATCCTGTCGCCCACGCTGATCCGGACCGAGTACGCGGGTGACGGCGCGTTCACCGACGAGGCCACGTTCAACGCCATCGGCCGCGACTCCTTCGCCCCGGCGGCGTACACCGCGAAGACGGCGGACGGCTGGCTCACCATCAGGACGAGCGCCGTGACGCTGCGGTACAAGGTCGGCTCGGGCCCGTTCGACGCGAAGAACCTCTCGGCCCGGCTCGACGCCGGCGACTCCCCCGTGACCGCCACCCCCTGGCACCGCGTCACCTGCGCGCCCGGCGCGCTCTGCGAAGCGGAGAACCTGCGGGCCGGCGGAGTCTCCGTGGCGTCCGACCACGACGGCTACACCGGGTCCGGGTTCGCCGCCGGCTTCGAGAGCACCGGCGCCTCCCTGTCCTCTGACATCGATGTCAAGGCGGCGGGCGCCTACCGGTTCGCCGTGCGGTACGCCAATGCGCGCGGCGGCGACGGCAAGAGCGAGCCGCGCACCCTCACCCTGTCGGTGGACGGTGGCGACGAGCAGCGGGTGACGCTGCCCCCGACGGCGGACTGGGACACCTGGGACACCGCCTTCGCCGATGTCCGGCTGGGCGCCGGGCACCACACGGTCGGTTTGTCCCGGGGCGCCGCGGACTCCGGCAGTGTGAACGTGGACAGCGTCGCGCTGCTGGGCGAGGGCGAGGCGTTCCCGCCCGCGTCCAGCACGGCGATCGCGGACTGCCGGTTCGGGGTGGGCTGTGAGGCGGAGGCCGGGCGTGTCATCGGTGCGGCGGCCGCCGCCACCGATCACCAGGGCTTCGCCGGGACGGGCTTCGTC
Organism: Streptomyces sp. DT224; assembly: GCF_049844595.1. NCBI lineage: Bacteria > Bacillati > Actinomycetota > Actinomycetes > Kitasatosporales > Streptomycetaceae > Streptomyces > Streptomyces sp. DT224. The sequence goes on along the minus strand of NZ_JBNCLI010000004.1, from coordinate 438,749 downwards.
GCGGAGCTCAACCGGGGCTCCTCGCTGACCACGCATGTGGTGGAGGTCCCCTCGGCCGGCACCTACACCCTGCGCGTCCGCTACGCCAACGGCCCGGGCGGCGACGGCCGGCACGAGACGCGCACCGCCGCCGTGTCCGCGGGCGGCGCCACCGGCACCCTGTCGTTCCCCGCGACGGACGACTGGGACACATGGTCCACGGCCACCCTGCCCGTCCACCTGGAGGCGGGCGCCAACGACGTCACCCTCGCCTGCCCGGGAGCGGAGAGCTGCCACGTGAACGCGGACACCGTGTCCGTCGCCGCGACCGGCGCCCCGGCTCCGCAGCCGCACCTGGCCCTCGGCGGATACCGGCGCGGCCTCGACGGCGTCACCGGCAACGGCGCGCCGCCCGTCACCACGCCCGGGCTCCTCAACCAGGACGGCTGGTACCTCCTGGACGACACCCCCTCCGCGCTCTACGACTCCGCCTCCCGGAAGGTCACCCAGCGCTCCTCGCACGGCGGCGCCCCGTACCAGGACGGCTACCTCTTCGGCTACGGCCACGACTACAAACAGGGCCTCGGCGACCTGGCGGCCCTCACCGGACCGCCCGCCCTGCTGCCCTCCTGGGCGTACGGGGTCTGGTATTCGGAGTACATCGACCGCACCGACGCGGACTACCGGAACACGATCCTGCCGAAGTTCCGGTCGGAGGGTGTGCCGTTGGACGTGCTCGTGACGGACACCGACTACAAGGCCGTCAACGCGTGGAGCGGCTGGGAGATCGATCCGGCCAAGTTCCCCGATCCGAAGGGGTTCTTCGACTGGTCCGAGTCCCAGGGCCTGCACAACACGCTCAACGTGCACCCCAGCATCCTCGCCGCCGACCCCCAGTTCGCCCAGGCCCAGAAGACCGCCAAGGGAAAGCTGAAGAAGGGAAGTTGCGGCGGTGGCGCGGGGCCGGACTGCTACGTCTTCGACTTCGGCGACCCCGATCAGCTGCAGGCGTACATGGATCTGCACCGGACCATGGACGAGCAGGGCAACGACTTCTGGTGGCTGGACTGGTGCTGCGACGCGGCGCAGTCGTCGCTGCCGGGTGTGACCCCGGACGCCTGGATCAACCAGCAGTACGCGGACGCCACCGGCCGGCACCTCGACCGGCCGTTCGTCCTCTCACGCGCCTACGGTTCGCTCCAGGCGGCCGGCTACAGCGGCCAGCAGTCGGTGCCCACCGGGCCCTGGGCGGACAAGCGCACCACGGTCCACTTCACCGGCGACACGTCGTCCACCTGGGGCACGCTGAAGTTCGAGGTCGGGTACACCCCGGCCGAGTCGGCGGCGACCGGGATGGCCAGCGTCACGCATGACATCGGCGGCCACAACGACACGACGGGCCTGAAGGGCTCGGAGACGTACACCGACGGCGGCGGCACGCACACCACGACGAAGCTGCCCGACGACCTGTACGCGCGCTGGGTCCAGTTCGGCACCTTCCAGCCCGTCGACCGGCTGCACAGCAACCACAGCGACCGGCTGCCCTGGCAGTACGGCCCCGAGGCGTCGGCGTCCGCGAAGAAGTTCCTCAACCTGCGCGAGAACCTGCTGCCGTACACGTACACGCTCGCGGAGGAGGCCAACCGGACCGGTGTGCCGATCGTCCGGCCGATGTATCTGGAGTACCCGGAGGAGAAGCAGGCGTACGAGACGGCCGGCAGCGAGTACTTCTACGGCTCCGACCTGCTGGTCGCCCCGGTCACCACGCCCGGTGCCTCCGCGAAGACCTCGGTGTGGTTCCCGCCCGGGCAGTGGACGGACTACTTCACCGGCAAGACGTACGAGGGCGGCACCACCCAGGACGTCACGACGACGCTGGACACCATGCCGGTGTTCGTCAGGGCGGGTGCGGTCGTCCCGAGCCGGACGCACGACGTCGCCCACGACGGGGCGCCCGGCGCGGACGACCTCACGCTCACGATCGCACCGGGCGGCTCCGGTTCGTTCAGCCTGTACGAGGACGACGGCGGCGCCGCGGGCAAGGCCCGGAGCGCCACGACGAAGGTCTCCTACCAGGAGTCCGGCGCACGCCACACGGTGTCCGTCGCCCCGGCGAAGGGATCCTTCCGGGGGCAGGCGAAGGACCGTGTGTGGACCCTGTCGGTCAAGGCCGACCACGCCCCGGCGCGGGTCACGGCGAGCGGGGCGCACCTGTCCGCGCAGGCGTACAAGTGGGACGCCGGCTCCAGGACGCTGACCATCACCCTGCCGAAGCGCAACGTCCACGCGCCGGTGACCGTCACGTACTGGTAGCAGCGGTCCTGGCAGCCGGTCAGCCCTTGCCGGCCGGCTGCCAGGACAGGCCCCAGTCGTACGCGAGGTCGACGGCCTGCTGCTTGAGGATGCCGGGCGGGAGGATGAGGTACTTCGCCTCCCGGCGGACGATGAGTTCGCCGTTGACGCTCTCGATGAGGGCGATCGCCGCCACGGGCGCGGGGACCGTGCACTCGTCCAGTCGCACCTCGATCGGCGGTCCGGCGGGCGGATGGAGGGTGGCCACTCCGTGCAGACCGGCGAAACTGGACGCGCCGGAGTAGATGGCCACGAACACCAGGAGGCGCTTGATCTCGGAGGCGTGGTCGAGGTTGATGGTGAGGTTCTCGCCGTCCTCGCTGCCGCCGGTGCGGTCGTCCTGGTCCAGTTGGACGTAGGGCGGCTGGTCGTACGAGCCGAACTGGTTGTTGATGGGGTGGACGATCCCGCTCGCCCCGTTCTGCAGCTCCCACAGGCAGGAGAGGTCGAGGTCGACGTCTTCGAGGCGGACGGCGTCGCGGCCCTTGTTCATCCAGCCGCGCGGGGGTGTGCGGGCACTCCAGGAGAGGTTGACCCGCATGGCGCCGGAGGTCGCTCCCTGTTTGGTGAGGGAGACCGAGGGCGCGGTCTTGGTCAGTGTGATCTTCGTCAGCCGTACGGGCGGCGGAACGGGCGCGGCGACCGGTGCGGGGGGCGCGGGCTCGTCCACGGTGATACCGAAGTCGGTGGCGAGCCCCGCCAGGCCGGAGGCGTAACCCTGGCCGACGGCGCGGAACTTCCACGCCCCGCCGCGCCGGTACAGCTCCCCGAGCACGAACGCGGTCTCCGTCGTGGCGTCCACCGGGTCGAATCGTGCCGTCTCGGCGCCGCTCGCGGCGTCCAGCACCCGGACGAAGAGGCCGGACACCCTGCCGAACGTGCCGTCCGTGGACGCCGCGAGGACCACGGTCGCGATGTCCTGCTCCACCGACGCGAGGGACACCTGGATCGTCTCGACCACCCCGGCTCCGTCCTGCCGCCGGCCCTCGTGGCGCACGGCGCCACGGGGGTGGACGGGCTGGTTGTAGAACACGAAGTCGTCGTCCGAGCGGACCCGGCCGCCCGCTGTCAGCAGCAGCGCCGACGCGTCGACATCAGGTGCGCCCGGGCCGGCGCGCCAGCCGAGCTCCACCCGTACGACCGGACTCGCGACCGGTGTGTTGGCTCCCTTGCGCAACGACATGTGGCTCCCCCTCGGCAGTCCGCCCGTCCGAAGCAGCGTACGGAACGCTGGGTGCCCGCAACCGGTGAAGCGCGGAATCGGGTGGGCCCGCCCCCGGCGGGAGCCGGCGGCGGGCCCGGTGAGCGGCGGATCAGCGGACTTCGAGGTTCCGCTGCTCCTTGAACGAGGCGCAGTTGGAGTTCTCCACGGACACGTACACGTTGGCGATGTGGCCGCCCCAGCTGACGCAGTGGCCCTTGCCGTAGACGTAGGCCGGACCGGCGTACGACGTGTAACTCCCGTAGTCGCTCGCCGACGCGTCGGTGTCGGGGACGTAGATGTACGCCGACATGTCCTTCGCGGTACCGGGCGTGGACCGGATGGTCACCACACAGTTCTTGCCGTTCGACGCGTTGTACGTCAGGTAGACCGTGCCGAGGGAACCCACGGCGGCGGAGTTGACGGTCTTGTACGCGCTGCCGCAGACCTTCTGCGGCGTGGTGTTGGGCGCGGCGGAGGCGGTCGGGCCGAAGGCGGCCGTCGCACCCACCATGAGGGTGGTCAGGGCCCCGGCGGCGGCGAGAGTACGGATGTTTCGCATATTTCCCCCTTGTAGCTCCAGGAGTGTTTTGCTCCCACTTGTTGGGACCTCCGAGGGGCACGGATGGTTGTATGCGCATTGCCGGGGACCTGACGGTTGGTGGTCGTTTACGCCCCCGGAAGCGTTCCGGGGGCCGGCAGGAAGCCCGTGACCTGGAAGTACGTCAGATACCGCGTCAGCACCTCGTCGGTCAGAGGCGGTTGACGCACCCCCGCGTCCGCCGCCGCACGCGCCGTGCGGGCGGAGTCGAAGCGGCGGTGGTCCGTCTCGTCGTGACCGGCCTCCCCGTCGTCGCCGAGGAAGAGCTGTGCGGCGTTGTCCGGGTGTTCGGCCACACAGGCGCGCCATTCCCCGGGCGTCACAGGGCGCAGCGCGTATCCGAGGCGGGCGGCCACCTCGAAGACGCGGTCCAGGCCGGGCGCGTCCGGGTTGGTGTAGTGGTACACCGGCTCCCCGGGCCGTTCGGCGGTGCTGAGGGCCGTGACGGCGGCGCTGACGTAGTCCACGGGTACCCAGTCGGTCGTGCCGTGCGCCAGATCGGGCACCGCTCCGGCCTGGAGGCAGCCCTTGATGAGCTGCCAGAGCAGGTCGCGGTCCTGGCAGGCGCCGGTGGCGGTGTCGCCGCTGATGCGGCCCGGGCGGTGGACGGTCACGGGGAGGCCGCGCTCGCGGGCGAGGCCCACCAGTTGCTCGGCGACCCATTTGCTCTGCGCGTACCCGTCGGGCAGGTCGTCCGCCGGGCCGGTCGGGGACGACTCGGTGAGCGGTGCGGGGTCCGTCCCGCGCGACGGGGCGTACACGCCGGTGGTGGAGACGTAGTGCAGGCCGGGCGAGCCGGAGTCCGCGAGGAGGCGCAGCAGTTCCTCGGTACCGGCCACGTTGGGCGCGCGCAGATCACCGTACGGGGCGGCGAAGTTGACGCGTGCCCCGTTGTGCAGCACCGGTCCCAGGCGCCGGGCGAGGGCGGTCCGTTCGTCGGGGGCGAGGCCGAGGCCGGGGGCCGCGAGGTCGCCGGGGACGGGGTGGATGAGGTCGGCGTACCGGGACTGCCACAGGCCGTAGTGCTCCAGGTTGGCCCGGAGCCGCTGGGCCGCGCTGTCGGGGCTCGCGGCCCGGACCAGGCAGTCGACCGGGCCGTCCGTGGCTTCGACGAGGTCGCGCAGGAGGAACGCGCCGAGGAAGCCGGAGGCCCCGGTGAGCAGGGGCCGTGCGGAGGGACGCGCGGGCCGGCGGGCCCGGCGCTCGGCGGTGATGTCGGGCGCGAGCCTCACCTCGGCGGCGAAGTCCGGCGCGGCCGCCTCCTCCCGCTCCTCCTCCCCCGGCGCCCGGCCGAGCAGGCGGTCGACGCCCTCGACGGTGGGCGTCGCGAACAGGGCGCGCAGGGAGGGCCGCACTCCGCAGCGCTCCCCGATCCGGCGGGCCAGGGTCACGGCGAGCAGGGAGTGGCCGCCGAGCGCGAAGAAGTCGTCGGTGACGCCGACCTCGGGTACTCCGAGGGTCTGCGCGAACACCTCGCACAGGGCGCGTTCGCGAGCGGTGCGCGGGGCCCGCCCGCCGGCCGGGGCCGCGCTGTCCGGGGCGGGCAGCGCGCGCCGGTCGGTCTTGCCGTTGGGCGTCACGGGGAGGGCGTCGAGCCGGACATGGGCGGCGGGCACCATGTGTTCGGGCAGCGTCGCGGCGAGGTGGGCGCGAAGTTCGGCCCAGCCGGGGGCGGGCTCACCGGTGGCGGGCACGGTGTAGGCGACGAGGCGCCGGTCGCCGGGGCGGTCCTCGCGGACCGTGACGCAGGCGGCGGCGACCCCGGGGTGCGAGGTGAGCGAGGCCTCGATCTCGCCGAGTTCGATGCGGAAGCCGCGGAGCTTGACCTGGTCGTCCACGCGGGAGACGTAGAGGAGGCGTCCGTCGGGCGTCCACCGCACCAGGTCCCCGGTGCGGTACATCCGGCCGCCCGCGCGGTCGAAGGGGTCGGCGACGAAGCGGGTGGCGGTGAGGGCGGACCGGCCGTGGTAGCCCCGTGCGACGCCCTCGCCGGCCACGTACAGCTCGCCGGTGACACCGGGCGGCACGGGGGTCAGCCGGTCGTCCAGGACGTACACGCGGGTGCCGTCGACGGGGGCGCCGATGGGGACGGTGCGGTCGGGGGCGAGGGGCCCTTCCGCGTGCTGGAAGGGACTCATGGTGGCGCAGACGGTGGTCTCCGTCGGGCCGTAGGCGTTGACCAGGAAGCGGTCCCGCGCCCAGGCGTGGACGAGGGCGGGCGGGCACGCCTCTCCGGCGAGGACCATGGTGAGCCCGGCGGGCAGGGAGTCCGGGGGCATCACGGCGAGGGCGGCGGGCGGGATGGTGAGGTGCGTGACGCCCCGGTCGCGGACCAGGCCGGCGAGGGCGGGGCCGGGCAGCAGGGCGTCGCGGGTGTCGATCTCCAGGCAGGCGCCGGTGAGCAGCCCCATGCACAGCTCCCAGAACGCGGCGTCGAAGCTGACCGACGCCATGTGCAGCACCCGGCTGCCCGGTCCGACGCGAAGCCGCTCGCTCTGCGTCCTGGCCATCGCCCGCACACCCCGGTGCGTGACGACGACGCCCTTGGGACGGCCGGTGGAACCCGAGGTGTAGATGACGTACGCCGGGTTGGCCGGGTCGATGCGGACCGGAGCGGGTGACGCGCCGCTCGCGCCGAGGTCGTCGGTGTACAGGTGCGGCACCGGGTGCTCGGGCAGGCGGCGGTGGAGTTCCGGGGTGGTGAGGAGCAGGCGGGGGCGCGCGTCGTCCAGCATGTAGGAGAGGCGCTGGGCCGGGTAGTCGGGGTCCAGCGGCACATAGGCGGCACCGGCCTTGAGGACGCCGAGGAGGGCCACGACGAGCTCGGAGGTCCGGGGCAGTGCGACGGCCACCCGGTCCTCCGGGCCCACGCCCCGTTCGGTGAGGTGGAGTGCCAACGCGTCGGCACGGGCGTCGAGTTCGCCGTAGGTGAGGGCGGTGTGCGCGTCGCGGACGGCCGGGGCGGCGGGGGTCCGACGGGCCCAGTCCTCGAAGAGGGCGGGGACCGTCGTGGCGGGCCGGGCGTCGACGGGCCCGGTACCGAGGGCGGTGAGGCGGTCGTGCTCGGCGGGCGTGAGCAGGTCGTACGTGTGCAGGGGGCGGTCGGGGTCCGCGGTGACGGCGCCGAGGAGCAGGACGAGCCGGTCGGCGAGGCCCTGGACGGTGGGGGCGTCGAAGAGCTCGGTGGCGTAGTCGACGGTGCCCCGCATCCCGTCGAGGGCGCCGGTGTCGTCGTAGGCCTCGGTGAGGGCGAACGACAGGTCGAACTTGCTGACTTCCGCCTCGGCGGGCACCCCGGTGACCGTGAGCCCGGGCAGGTCGATGGCGGCCGACGCCTGGTTCTGGAGGACCAGCATGGTCTGGAAGAGCGGGTGGTGGCTCTGGGCGCGTGCGGGGTTGAGGAGTTCGACCAGCCGCTCGAAGGGCACGTCCTGGTGGGCGTAGGCGGCGAGGTCGAATTCCCGGACCCGGCCGAGGAGTTCGCGGAAGGTGGGGTCGCCGCTCAGGTCGGTGCGCAGGACGAGGGTGTTGACGAAGAAGCCGACGAGACCGTTCGCCGCCTCGTCGGTCCGTCCGGCGACGGCCGTGCCCAGGGGGATGTCCTCCCCGCCGCCGTGGCGGGACAGGACGGTCGCCAGGGCGGCCTGGAGGACCATGAAGACGCTGGAACCGCAGGTGCGGGCGAGCTCCGTGACATGGCGGGCGGTGGCGCGGTCCACGGAGAAGCCGAGGGTGGCGCCGGTGTGCCGGGATGTGGCGGGGCGCGGCCGGTCCCAGGGCAGTTCGATCGCCTCGGGCAGCCCGGCCAGGGCGTGCCGCCAGTGGGAGAGCTGCCGGCAGACGAGGCTGTCGGGGTCCTTCTCGTCGCCGAGCAGGTCGCGCTGCCAGAGGGTGTGGTCCGCGTAGTCGACGGGGAGCGGCGCCCAGTGGGGCTCCTCGCCCCGGGCGCGGGCCCGGTAGGCGAGGCCCAGGTCGTGGGCGAGGGGCGCGAGCGAGGTGCCGTCGGCCGCGATGTGGTGGACGACGAGCACCAGGACGTGGGCGTCGGGGGCCAGGCGGAGCAGGGTCGCCCGCAGCGGCAGGCCGCGCTCGATGTCGATGGCCTCGGCGGTGGCGGCGGCGACGCGGTGGCGGAGCTTCGCCTCCTCGACGCTCTCCATGGCGAACGGGATGACGGCGTCGCCGGGTGCGGTGATCTGCTGGCACGGCCCGTGCTCGCCCTCGGGGAAGACGGTGCGCAGGGCCGTGTGCCGCGCGATGACGTCGGCCACGGCGGTGCACAGGGCGTCGGCGTCGAGCGGTCCGTCGATGCGTACGGCGAGGGGGATGTTGTACGTGGCGGAGGGGCCGTCGAGCCGGTGCAGGAACCACAACCGCTGCTGGGCGTACGACAGCGGGAGTTCGGCGGGGCGCGGCTGCGGGACCAGGGCGGGGCGGGTGCCGCCCTCCGCACCCTCCAGGGCGGTGGCGAGCGTGGCGACGGTGGGGTGCTCGAACAGCGTGCGGATGTCGGTCTCGGTGTGCAGGGCGGTGCGGATGCGGCCGACGAGGCGGGTGGCGAGCAGGGAGTGGCCGCCCAGGGCGAAGAAGCTGTCGTCGGTGCCGACCCGGTCCACGCCGAGCACATCGGCGAACAGCCCGGCCAGGATCTCCTCCATCGTGCTGCGCGGTGCCCGCCCCGCCACCGTGCGGGGCGCGGTGGGCGCGGGCAGGGCGGCCCGGTCGATCTTGCCGTTGGGGGTCAGGGGCAGGGCTTCCAGCGGCTGGACGACGGCCGGGACCATGTACGCGGGCAGCAGCCGCCCGACGTGTGCGGCAAGCAGTCCGGGGTCGGGTGTCTCGCCGGGCGCGAGGACGACGTAGGCGGTGAGGGTGCGGTCGCCGGGCAGGTCCTCGCGCACCACGACGCAGGCGGCGCGTACCGCCGGGTGGTCGCGCAGGACCGTTTCGATCTCGGCGGGTTCGATGCGGTGGCCGCGCAGTTTGATCTGCTGGTCGGCCCGGGCCACGTAGCGCACGGTGCCGTCGGCATCCTGGCGCACCAGGTCGCCGGTGCGGTACATGCGTGCACCGTCGCCCGCGAAGGGATCGGCGACGAAACGGGTCGCGGTGAGGGCGGCCCTGCCGAGGTAGCCGCGGGCGACCCCGGGGCCGGCGAGGTACAGCTCGCCCTCGGCGCCGGGCGGGACGGGGCTCAGGGCGGCGTCGAGGACGTAGGCGCGCACGCCGTCGAGCGGGTGGCCGATGGGCGGGGCGCCGCCGGGAGTGTGGCCGGGGCGTACGTGGTGGGCGGTGGCGAAGGTGGTGGTCTCGGTGGGGCCGTACACGTGCAGGACGGTCGTCCCGGGGTGGGCGGCGGCGACGCGCTGCATGACCCCGGGCGCGGCGGCCTCACCGCCTGCGGCCACCAGGCGCAGCTCTCCGAGGGACCCGGGGTCGGTCTCGGCCAGCACGTTGAAGAGGGCCGTCGTCAGGAAGGCGGCCGTGACGCCGTGCCGGGTCACCAGCTCCCGCAGGGTGTCGGGCTGGAGCGGGCCCTCCGGGGCGACGACGACGCGTCCGCCGCGCAGGAGCGGCACCCAGAGCTCGAAGGTGGAGGCGTCGAAGACGTACGCGGAGTGCAGCAGCACGGCGTCGGCGGCGCCGTCCCAGCCGTGGTGGGCGGCCAGCGCGGCGACGTCGCCGTGGCTGACGCCGACGCCCTTGGGCAGTCCGGTGGACCCGGAGGTGAACATGACGTACGCGAGCCGGTCGCCGCCCGGTGCGGCGGGGAGCGGGCCGGGGGCGGCGGGGCCCCCGGTGAGGACACGGCCGGTGCTGTCGACCGTCAGGACGGCGGTGTCCGGTCCGAGTTGGCGGACCCACGGCAGCGAGGCGGTCGTCCCGTCCACGATGAGGACGCGCAGGGGGACGACCTCGGTGACCCGGTTGAGCCGTTCGGTGGGCCAGCGGGAGTCGAGCGGCACATAGGCCCCGCCCGCGCGCAGGGTGGCCAGCGAGGCGGTGACGGTGGCGGCCGAGCGGGCGACGAGGATGCCGACGCCGTCCTCGGGCCCGGTCCCGAGACCGGTGAGGGCGGCGGCGAGCCGGTCCGCGAGGCCGGTGAGCTGTGCGTACGTCAGCTGCTCGCCGGCGCCGGAGACGGCGACCGCGTCGGGGTGGCGGGCGGCCCGGTCCGCGACGGTCTCCGGGATGCTCAGGGCCGTGGTGCCGTCGGGGAGGGCGGAGCCGGTCCCCCGGGCGATCAGCTCCTCGCGTTCGCCGTCGAGGAGGAAGGGTGCGGTGTCGGCGCGCCGGCCGAGGTCCTGGGCCATGGCCGTCAGCAGCTGCCGCATGCGCGAGACGGTCTCGGCCACCTCCTGGCGGTCGAGCACCGCGGCCCGGTAGCCGAAGGTGATCCGCAGGGTGTCGCCGGGAGCGACGGTGAGGGTGAGCGGGTAGTGGGCCGCGTCGGTGCCGCTGAAGCCGGTGACGGCGAGGCCGGGCAGTCCGCGCTGGGCGGTGCGCAGGGCTTCGGCGTCCATCGGGTAGTTCTCGAAGACGACGAGGGTGTCGAAGAGTTCGTCCAGGCCGGTGACGCCGCGGATGTCGCTGAGGCCCACGTGCTGGCTGCCGAGGAGCCGGCCCTGCTCGGCCTGGAGGCGGGTCAGGAACTCCGCCAGGGTCTCGCCGGTCGCGGGGCCGGTGCGTACGGGCACGGTGTTGATGAACAGGCCGACCATGGACTCGACGCCGGGAAGCTCCGGCGGGCGCCCGGACACGGTGGTGCCGAACACCACGTCGGACCGCCCGGTGAGGTGGCCGAGCAGCAGGCCCCAGGCGCCCTGGACCAGGGTGTTGAGGGTGAGGCGGTGGGCGCGGGCCGTCTCGCGCAGCCGGTCCGTGACGGCCGCGTCCAGGTCGAGGACGAGCGTCTCGGGCAGTTCGGCGGCGCCGTCCGGGCCGTCCCGCTCCGCGAGGAGGGTCGGCGCCTCGATGCCGGCGAGGGCGGCGGACCAGGTGTCGAGGGCGGCGGCGCGGTCCTGCTGGGAGAGCCAGACCAGGTAGGCGCGGTACGGGGTGACGCGCGGCAGGGCACTGTCGTCGCCGCCGACCGCGTACAGCTCGAAGAGCTCCCGTACGAGGAGGGGCAAGGACCATCCGTCGAAGAGGATGTGGTGGCTCGTCATGACCAGGCGGTGCCGCTCCGGGGCGGTCCGCACCAGGGTGAACCGCAGGAGGGGCGGCGTTGCCAGGTCGAAGCGGCGGGTGCGGTCGGCGGCGAGGAGGGCGGTGAGGCGGTCCGGCACCTCGTCCTCGCCGGTCAGGTCCAGTTCCTCCAGGGGTACGGGGACCTCGGCGGCGACCGCCTGCACGGGTTCGTCCAGGTCCTCGTGGAGGAAGCCGACGCGCAGGTTGGCGTGGCGGCGGAGCAGTCCGGCGATGGCGGCACGCAGCGTTGCGACGTCGACGGGGCCTTCGAGGTCGAAGACGAACTGCGCGGTGTAGACGTCCACGGCGTGCGCGTCGTACAGGGCGTGGAAGTACATCCCGGCCTGCAGCGGCGTCAGCGGGAGTACGTCCTCCAGTCGGAACCCGTTCACTTGCGTCCACCCCACTTGTTCTGCAGTCGGTCGATCTGGGCCTGGTTGAGCGAGACCAGGGGAAGGTCGGACGGCGTCCAGCCGCCTGCTCCGGGCTGTTCGGCGTGTTCCGCGACGGCGCGCAGCGCGCGGTTGAACGCCTCGGCGAGTGCGCCCACGTCTTCCTCCTTGAGCAGGTCGCTGGGCCAGGTCCAGCGGGCCACGAGGCGAGGGCCCTCCGGGAGGTCCTCGGTGTGCGCGTTGATGTCGAGGACGTGGTGCACGGGCATGCCGGGGTCCTGGCTGCGGGGTCCGCCGGCGTCGAGCAGGACCTCCCAGTCGCCGTCCGCCGCCCGGCCGGGGGCCGCGTACCGTCCGAGGTAGTTGAAGCCGATCTGGGGTGCGGGGGCGGCCAGGCGGGGGCCGGTGGCGGGGTTGAGACGGCGCAGCATGCCGTGGCCGACGCCGTGGTCGGGGACGGCGCGCAGCTGCTCCTTGACTCGCTTCACCGCACGCTCAACGAGCGAGCCGTCGAAGCGTGCCGGGTCACGGACGTCCAGGGGGCCCGGATCGACCCGGACGGGGTAAAGGCTGGTGAACCAGCCGACCGTGCGGGACAGGTCGATGCGGTCGGCGATCTGCTCCCGGCCGTGGCTCTCCAGATCGAGCAGCACGGCGGTGTCCGGGCGGCTCCGCCAGGCGTTGACGGCGAGGGCGAGCGCGGTGAGCAGGATGTCGTCGACTCCGGCGTGGAAGGCTCCGGGGACGGTGGTGAGAAGGGGCTTCGTCCAGGTGGCGGGCAGGTGGGTGGTGAGGGTGCGGGTGCCGTCCGCGGTGTCCAGGAAGGGGTCGAGCGGCCGGTATCCGAGCTGGGGGTCGGGCGTCCTCAGCGCCTCTTCCCACAGGGGCAGTTCGGCAGTGCGGGCCGGGGTGCGGGCCTGTTCGGCGAGGAGCTGGGACCAGCGCCGGTACGAGGTGGTGGCGGCGGGCAGCGCGGTCGCCGTGCCGGTGGCCACCTGCCAGGCGCGGGCGAGGTCGTCGGCGAGGATGCGCCAGGAGACGGCGTCGACGGACAGGTGGTGGACGACGAGGAGCAGCCGCCCGCGCGCACCGGGTCCGGCGTCGCCCCAGACGGCCTCGAAGACGGCACCGTCGGAGGGCCGCAGGCGCCTGCGGGCCCGTTCGCCCGCTTCGGTGAGCGCGGCCCGGGCGGCGTCCTCGTCGAGCCCGGCGATGTCGATCCGGGTGAAGCGGCGCCGGGCCGTGACGGCGCCGGGCGGCAGCGTTTCGAGCACGGGGCCGCCGCCGTCGGTGCGGGTGACGCGCAGGCGGAGCATGTCGTGGTGGTCGGCGAGGAGCTGGAGCGCGGCGACGAGGGTGTCCTCGCGGGCGCCGGCGGGGGTGCTCAGCACACCGGACTGGTTGTAGCCGTCGGTGGTGCCGGGGCGTTCGAGGAACCAGGCTGCGATGGGGGTCGGTTGCATCGTGCCGGTGCCGTGGCCGTCCGGTTCGCCGGGGGTGCCGTCCAGCGGTGCGGCAACCGCCGCGATGGCCTCGGGGGTGCGGTGGACGAAGACGTCGCGGGGGGTGACGGCGAGCCCGGCTTCCCGGACGCGGCTGACGAGCTGAATGGAGAGGATGCTGTCGCCGCCGAGCGCGAAGAAGTCGTCGTCGGTACGGACGGCGGGCGCGCGCAGGACGGAGGCGAACGCCTCGCACAGGACGCGTTCGGGCCCGGTGCGCGGCTCCCGGCCCGGCCGGGCGGCGTCCGGGCGCTCCGGTGCGGGGAGGGCGGCCCGGTCCGTCTTGCCGTTCGGCAGGGTGGGCAGCGTGTCCAGGGCCACGAATACGGCGGGCACCATGTACGGCGGCAGGGCCGTGCTGAGCCGGGTACGCAGTTCGCCGTCGGTGAGGCGGGCGCCCACGGTGTACGCGACGAGGCGCCGTTCACCGGGCCGGTCCTCGCGGACCAGGGCGCAGGCGGCGGTGATGCCGTGGACGGCGGTGAGGGCGGCCTCGATCTCGCCGGGCTCGACGCGGTAGCCGTTCAGCTTGACCTGGTCGTCGGCGCGGGAGACGTAGTGGAGGAGCCCGTCGGCGTCCCGGCGGACGAGGTCGCCCGTGCGGTACATGCGGCTGCCGGCCGGGCCGAAGGGGTCGGCGACGAAGCGGGTGGCGGTGAGCCCGGGGCGGCCGAGGTAGCCGCGGGCGAGGCCGTCACCGGCGATGTGGAGTTCGCCGGTGACTCCGGCCGGCACGGGCTGGAGCGCGGCGTCCAGGACGTAGGCGCGGGTGTTGTCGACGGGGCGGCCGAGGGGGACGCCGGGGACGCCTCCTTCTTCTCCTCCGGCGGTGACGTGGTGGGCGGTGGCGTCGATGGTGGTCTCGGTCGGGCCGTAGAGGTTGTGCACCTCGGCACCCCAGGCCCTGGCGGCCCGGGCCGCCAGGGCCTGGGTCAGGGGCTCGCCGCCGCACGCGACGGCCCTCAGCGCCGGGAACTCCGCTCCGGGCCCGGTCTCGGTGAGGAGGAGCGTGAGGTGGGAGGGCACGAACTGGGCGAGGGTGACGCCCTCGTCGCGCATCCGGGCCAGCAGCCCGGCCGGGTCGTGGTTGAGCGCGGCCGGGACGGGGCAGGTGGCGCCGCCGTGCAGCAGGGGCAGCCAGGTCTCCCACACCGAGGCGTCGAAGCTGGGAGAGGTGCGGGCGAGGACGCGGTCGTCGTCGGTGAGGCCGAAGTGGCCGGCCATCCAGGCCATGTGGTTGGTGAGCGCGCCGTGGGTGACGACGACGCCCTTGGGCCGGCCGGTGGAGCCGGAGGTGTAGATGACGTACGCCGCGTCGTCCGGGCCCGGCGCGTCGGCGGCCGGTGGTGCCCCGCGTCCGGCCGGCCAGGTGGACCGGTCGCCGAGCGCGAGGCGGGGCACGGCCGTGTACCGGGCGGCGCGCCCGGCGTCGTGGACCAGGAACAGGGCCGGGCGGGCGTCGTCCAGCAGGTGGGCGACGCGGGCCTCGGGATAGTCCAGGTCGACGGGCAGGCAGGCGGCCCCGGCCTTGGCGACCGCCAGCAGCGCGACGACCCGGTCCGCGGTGCCGTCGGCGGCGAGGGCGACGAGGTCGCCGCGGCCGATGCCCCGGTCGTGGAGGTGGTGGGCCAGGTCGTCGGAGCGGGCGTCCAGTTCGGCGAAGGTGAGCCGTTCCGTTCCGGCCCGGACCGCGACCCGCCCGGGGGTCCGGGCGGCCTGGGCCCGGAACGCCTCGGGGGCGGTCCGGGCGTGGACCGGGCGGACGGGCCCGGGGGCGGCCCGGTCCAGTGCGGCGCGTTCGGCCGCGTCCAGGAACGCGGCGGTGCGGACGCGCCCTTCGGGGTCGGCGGCGAGCGAGGCGAGCAGGCGGGTCAGGCGCGCGGCCAGGGCGTGCGCGGTGGCGGGGTCGAACAGTTCGGTGGAGAACTCCAGGTGCCCGTCGAGCCCGGCGGGCCGGCCCGCGTCGTCGCGGGTCTCCGTGAAGGTGAAGGTGAGGTCGAACTTGCTGATTCCGGTCCGCACGGGGTGCTCGGTCACGGTGAGACCGTCGAGGCCGAGCGTGGTGTCCGCCTGGTTCTGGAGGACGATCATGGTCTGGAAGAGCGGGTGGTGGTCCTGGGCGCGGTCCGGGGCGAGGGCGTCCACCAGGCGTTCGAACGGCAGGTCCTGGTGGGCGTAGGCGGCCAGGTCGAACGCCCGGACCCGGTCGAGGAGTTCGGTGAAGGTGGGGTCGCCGGTCAGGTCGGTGCGCAGGACGAGCGTGTTGACGAAGAAGCCCACCAGGTCGTCCAGGGCCTCGTCGGTGCGTCCGGCGACGGGGGTGCCGAGGGGGATGTCCTCGCCGGCGCCGTGCCGGGAGAGCAGGACGGACAGGGCCGCCTGGAGCACCATGAAGAGGCTGCATCCACGGGCGCGGGCCAGCTCGGCGAGCGCCCGGTGCGTGTCCGCGTCCACGGGGAAGGCGAAGGCGTCGCCCCGGTAGGTGAGGACGGCGGGGCGCGGCCGGTCCAGGGGCAGGGCGAGCAGGCCGGGGCTGCCGGCCAGCGCGGTGCGCCAGTGGTCCAGCTGCCGGGCGGCCCGGCTGCCCGCGTCGTCCTCGTCGCCGAGGAGGGCGCGCTGCCAGAGGGTGTAGTCGGCGTACTGGACGCGGAGTCCGGGCCGGTCGGGCGCCTCACCCCGGCTGCGGTGGCGGTAGGCGTCGCCGAGGTCGCGGGCCAGCGGTGCGAGCGACCAGCCGTCGCCCGCGATGTGGTGGACGAGAAGGACGAGCACGTGCGCCTCGGCGCCGAGGCGGAGCAGCCGGGCCCGCACGGGCAGGTCCGCGGTGACGTCGAAGCCGTGCGCGACCTCGGCGGCCAGCGCCTCGTCCAGGCCGTCCGGGCGGATCTCCCGGGGGGTCAGGTCCAGGTCGGCGTGGTCGGCGGCGAGGACGAGCTGACGCGGGACGCCGGCGCTCTCGGGGAAGACGGTGCGCAGGCTCTCGTGCCGTTCCACGACGTCCATGAGGGCGCGTTCCAGGGCCGGGGCGTCGAGCGGACCGTCCAGGCGCAGCACCATCGGCACGTTGTAGGTGGGGCTGGGTCCCTCGAACCGGTTGAGGAACCACAGGCGCTGCTGCGCGAAGGACAGCGGCAGCGGGTCCGGCCGGTGCGGCGCGCGCACCAGCGGCGGGGCGGCGGCTTCGGCGCCGTCGAGGGCGGCGGCGAGCGCGGCGGGCGTGGGGTGCTCGAAGACCGCCTTGACCTGGACCTCGACGGCGAGCGCGGTGCGGAGGCGGGCGACGAGCCGGGTGGCGAGCAGGGAGTGGCCGCCCAGGGCGAAGAAGTCGTCGTCGGCGCCCACGGCCGGGAGGCCGAGGACATCGGCGACGAGCCCGCAGACGATCTCCTCGCGCGCGGTGCGGGCGGCGCGCCCGCGTGGTGCGGTGTGCTGTCCGGGCGCGGGCAGGGCGCGCCGGTCCACCTTGCCGTTGACGGTCAGCGGCAGCGCGTCCACCAGGACGAACGCGGAGGGGACCATGTAGGCGGGCAGGGACCGGCCGACGGCTTCGGCCAGGTCGGCCGGGTCGGGGCGGACGGTCCCGGCGGGCACCACGTACGCGACGAGACGGCGGTCGCCGGGGACGTCCTCGCGTACGACGGTGAAGGAGTCGGCGACCCCTTCGCAGCAGGCGAGGACGGACTCGATCTCGCCGGGTTCGATGCGGTAGCCGCGCAGCTTGACCTGGCTGTCGGCGCGGCTGACGTAGGCGATCTGCCCGTCCGGGGTCCACTTCACGAGGTCGCCGGTGCGGTACATGCGTCCGCCGTCCGCGTCGAAGGGGTCGGCGACGAACCGGGTGGCGGTGAGGGCGGGCAGGCCGGTATAGCCCCGGGCGACGCCGCGCCCGGCGAGGTACAGCTCGCCCGTGACACCCGCCGGGACCGGGCCCAGCGCGCCGTCGAGCACGTACAGCCGCATGCCGTCCAGGGGCCGGCCGATGGGCGGCGGGCCCGCCGGCAGGTCGGCGGCCACGTCGTAGCGGGTGGCGAAGGTCGTGGTCTCGGTCGGGCCGTACACGTGCAGGACGCGGACGCCGGGCGCGGCGCCCGCGACCCGCTGCATCGCGTCGGGCGAGGCGAGCTCGCCGCCCGCGCAGACGAGGCGGAGTCCGGCGAAGGCGCCGGGGTCGGTGTCCGCGATCACGTTGAGCAGGGCGGTCGTCAGGAAGACGGCGGAGGCGCCCTGTTCCCGTACGGCTTCGCGGAGCGTCCCGGCCTCCAGGACACCCTCCGGTGCGACGACGACCGTGCCGCCGCGCAGCAGCGGCGCCCACATCTCGAAGGTGGACGCGTCGAAGACGTACGCCGAGTGCATCAGGACCGCGTCGGCCGCGCCGTCCCCCCAGGCGGAGTCCTCGGCCAGCGCCGCCACGTCGCCGTGGCTGACCCCGACGCCCTTCGGCAGCCCGGTCGAGCCGGAGGTGAACATGACGTACGCCAGCGAGTCCGGGCCCGGTACGGCGGCGGGCCGGCCGGGCGCCGGCGGCGCGCCGCGCAGGACGCGGCCGGCCCGGTCCACGACGAGGACCGGGATGCGCCGGGCGGCCTCGGTCACCCAGGCGGACCCGGCGGCCGGTTCGTCCACGACGAGGACCCGCACGTGCGCCACTTCGGTGACCTGGTCGAGCCGTTCCCGGGGCCAGCGCGCGTCCATCGGCACGTACGCGGCGGCGGCCCGCACGGCGCCGAGGGACGCGGCGACGACGGCCGGTGACCGGGAGAGCAGTACGCCGACGCCGGTCTCCGGGCCCGCTCCGAGGCCGGCGAGGGCGCGGGCGAGCTCGGCGGTGAGGGTGTCGAGCGCGGTGTACGTGAGGGTGGCGCCGTCGCCGGTCACGGCCACGGCGTCCGGGGTGCGCCAGGCCTGTGCGGTGAAGAGGGCGGGCAGGGTGGTGTCCGGTGCGGGGGCGGGCAGTTCGCGGCCGGTGCCCCAGTGGACGGCGCGGGTCCGCTCGTCCGGGCTCAGCAGGTCGTAGTCCGCGAGGGGCCGGGCGGAATCGGCGGCCACTTGTTCCAGCAGCCGCAGCAGGCGCGCCGCCAGGGCCTCGACGGTGACCCGGTCGAAGAGGGCGGTGGCGTACTCGATCCCGGCGGTGAGTCCGCCCCCGCCCCGCTCCTCCCCGAAGGCGAAGGTGAGGTCGAATTTGCTCAGGCCGTTGTGGACGAGCCGGTCCTCGACGTCGAGCCCCGGCAGTTCGGGGCGTACGGCGTCCTGGTTCTGAAGGACCAGCATGGTCTGGAAGAGGGGGTGGTGGTTGCGGGCCCTGACCGGGTTGAGGCTCTCGACCAGCCGCTCGAACGGCACGTCCTGGTGCGCATAGGCGCCGAGGTCGAACTCACGCACCCGCCGCAGGAGTTCACCGAAGGTGGGCGAACCGGACAGGTCGGTGCGCAGGACGAGGGTGTTGACGAAGAATCCGACCAGGTCCTCCAACGCCTCGTCCGTGCGGCCCGCGACGGGCGTACCGAGGGGGATGTCGTCGCCCGCGCCGTGCCGGTGCAGCAGCGTGGCGACGGCGGCCTGGAGCACCATGAACAGGGTGGTGCCGGACTCCCTTGCGAGGCGCAGCAGTTCGGCGTGCAGGCCGGGCGGTACGTCGAAGGCGTGGACGGCCCCCGAGGGATCGGTGGTGGCCGGGCGCGGGCGGTCGAGCGGCAGGTCGATGAGCCCGGGCAGTCCGGCGAGGGCGGTGTGCCAGTGGTCCAGCTGTTCGCGCAGCACACTGCCGGGGGCGTCCGGGTCGCCCAGGACGGCCTGCTGCCACAGGGTGTAGTCCGCGTACTGGATCCCGTCGCCGGCGTCGGGGTCCCGTCCGGCGAGGCGGGCCCGGTAGGCGTCGCCCAGGTGGCGGGCGAGCGGGGCGAGGGACCAGCCGTCGCCCGCGATGTGGTGCAGGACCAGCACGAGGACGTGATGGCCGGGCGCGGTGCGCAGCAGCCTGACCCGCAACGGCGGATCGCCGGCCACGTCGAACGGCTCGTCCACGGCATCCGTGACGGCCGCGTCCAACCGGGCCGGTGCCGTGCTCTCCACGGGCAGCCGGGGCGCGACGACATCGGTGGGCAGCACCAACTGGTGCGGCACGCCGTCCCGTTCGGGGAAGACGGTGCGCAGCGCCTCGTGCCGTTCCACGACGTCCCGCAGCGCGGCGCGCAGGGCGTCGGTGTCCAGCGGCCCGTCGATGTCGAGCACCAGCGGGATGTTGTACGCGGAGCTGGGGCCTTCGAGCCGGTCCAGGAACCAGAGCCGCTGCTGCGCGTACGACAGCGGCAGCGGTTCGGGCCGCTCGGCCACCGGCAGAACCGGCGGGCGGGAGCTCCCCCGGGTGTCCAGGGCCCGGGCGAGCCCGGCGACGGTGGGGTGCTCGAACAGGGTGCGTACGGCGAGGTCGGCACCGAGGACCGTGCGGACCCGGCTGACGAGGCGCATGGCGAGGAGCGAGTGACCGCCCAGGTCGAAGAAGCGGTCGTGCGGGCCGACGGCGGGGCGGCCCAGCACATCGGCGAAGATCCCGGCGAGCAGGTCCTCGCGCGGGCTGAGCACACCGGAGCCCCCGGCGCTGTTCGCGGCCTCGTCGTCCGGCCGGGGCAGGGCGCGCCGGTCCGTCTTGCCGTTGGGCAGGAGCGGCAGGTCGTCCAGGATGACGACCACGGCGGGCACCATGTAGTGCGGCAGCGCCTCCGCGAGGGCGTCGCGCAGGGCGGCCGGGCGCGGTCCCCGGTCCGTGGTGACGGCGTAGGCGACGAGCCGGCGCTCCCCCGGCGCGTCCTCCCGGATCACGGCGCAGGCGGCGGTGACCCCGGGGTGGGCGAGCAGGGCGGCTTCGATCTCGCCGGGTTCGATGCGGAAGCCCCGCAGCTTGACCTGGTCGTCGGCGCGGGAGACGTAGTCGAGCTGCCCGGCCGCGTTCCACCGGACGAGGTCGCCGGTCCGGTACATGCGGGCGCCGGTGCCGTCGAAGGGGTCGGCGACGAAGCGGGCGGCGGTCAGGCCGGGCCGGTCCAGGTAGCCGCGGGCGAGGTTGGGGCCCGACAGGTACAGCTCACCGGTGACCCCGGGCGGGACGGGCCGCAGCCGGTGGTCCAGGACGTAGGCGCGCATGGTGTCGACGGGCCGGCCGATCGGCACCGTCTCGTACGCGGTGTCCGGCGTGGCGGTCACGCGGTGGGCGGTCGCGTCGATGGTGGCCTCGGTCGGGCCGTACAGGTTGTGCACCTCCGCGCCCCACCGCGCGGCCGTCTCCTCGGCGAGGGCGCGCGGCAGGGGCTCCCCGCCGCACAGGACGGCGCGCAGGCCGGGCAGGGGGGCGGCGTCGGCCGCCTCGGACAGGACGAGAGTGAGGTGCGAGGGCACGAACTGGGCGACGGTGACGCCGAACCGGCTCATCCAGGAGACCAGCGTGTCCGGTTCCGTGTTGGCTCCGGACGGCAGCACGCACACCTCGGCGCCGTACATCAGCGGGAGCCACACCTCCCACACGGAGGCGTCGAAGCTGGTGGACGTCCGGGCGAGGACCCGGTCCCGCTGAGTGACCGCCAGGTGATCCGCCATCCAGGCCATGTGGTTGGCGAGGGCGCCACGGGTGACGACGACCCCCTTGGGGCGGCCGGTCGACCCGGAGGTGTAGATGACGTATGCCGGGTCCGCCGGGTGGGGGGTGTACGGATGCGGGGTGGCGGGGTGTACGGACGGCGGCTGGAGCGGGGCGTCGAGAGCGAGCCGTGGAATGTCGCCGGTGGGTACGTCGCCGGTGGTGAGGACCAGGACGGGGCGGGCGTCGTCCAGCATGTGGCGAATGCGGGCGTGCGGGTAGGCCGGGTCGACCGGCAGGTACGCGGCGCCGGACCGCAGCACGGCCAGCATCGCGACGACGGTGTCCACGGAGGGCGGCGCGGCGACGGCGACCAGGGTCTCCCGGCCCGCTCCGCGCTCGCGCAGCGCGTGGGCGAGGGCGTCGGCCCGGGCGTCGAGCTCGGCGTAGGTGAGGTGGGTGTGCGCGTCGCGCACGGCGACGGCACCGGGTGTGCGCAGGGCCTGTTCCCGGACCGCTTCGGGGGCGGTGAGCGCCGGCAGGGGCCGGGGTGCGCCCTGTCCTCGGGCCAGGAGGCCGTCGCGCTCGGCGGGGGTGAGGGGGTCCAGGCCGCCGATGGGGCGGCCGGGGTCGGTGACGGCCTGGGTGAGGACGTGGGCGAAGCGGGCGCAGAGGGCGCGCGCGGTGGCGGCGTCGAAGAGGTCGGTCGCGTATTCCAGGTAGCCGCCGATGCCCCCGGCGGACTCCTCGGCCTCTGCGGTCCCGGCGGTTTCGGTCAGCGAGAAGGTGAGGTCGAACTTGCTGCCGCCCTGGTGCCGGGACCGGTCACGGACGGTGATGCCCGGCAGCTCCGGTTCGGCCCGGTCCTGGTTCTGGAGGACCAGCATCGTCTGGAAGAGGGGGTGGTGGTCGCCGGAACGTGCCGGGTTGACGGCCTCCACGATCCGTTCGAAGGGCAGGTCGCTGTGGCCGAAGGCCGCGATGTCGGACTGCTTCACCCGGTCGAGGAGTTCGCGGAACGTCGGCTCGCCGGAGAGGTCGGTGCGCAGGACGACGGTGTTGACGAAGAAGCCCACCAGATCGTCCAGCACCTCGTCGGTGCGCCCGGCCACCGCCGTACCCAGCGGGATGTCGCTGCCCGCGCCGTGGGCGCCGAGCGTCACGGCGAGGGCCGCCTGGAGCACCATGAACGGTGTGCACCCCGCGGTGCGGGCGAGCCGGACGAGCGCGGCGTGCGCCGGGGCGGGCAGGTCGAAGGGGACGGACGCGCCCCGGTGGCTGGGCACGGCGGGGCGCGGCCGGTCGAGGGGCAGGTCGAGCAGACCGGGGGCGCCGCGCAGCGCCTCCCGCCAGAAGGCGGTCTGCCGGGCGGCGAGGCTGTCCGGATCGCCGGCGTCGCCGAGCAGTCGGTGCTGCCAGAGGGTGTAGTCGGCGTACTGCACGCGCAGCGGCGCCCAGTCCGGGGTGCCGCCGCCTTCCGTGCGGGACCGGTAGGCGGCGGAGAGGTCGCGGCAGAGCGGGGCGAGGGACCAGCCGTCGGCGACGATGTGGTGCAGTACGAGGACCAGGACGTGCCGGGCGGGCCCGTGCCGGAGCAGGTGGGCGCGGACGGCGGGGTCCCGGCTCAGGTCGAAGGGTGCGGTGCTGAGGCGGCGTACCGTTTCCGCCTCCCAGGCGTCGGCGTCTCCGTCCGCCGGAGGGTGTTCGACGGTGAGGGGGACGAGCGACGCGGTGGCGTCCGCGTCGATGATCCGCTGGTGGGCGACGCCGGCGTGCTCGGCGAAGACGGTGCGCAGGCTCTCGTGCCGGACGGCCACGTCGGCCAGAGCGCCGCGCAGCGCCTCGGTGTCCAAGGGGCCGTCGAGCTCCAGGACGAGCGGCACGTTGTAGGTGTCGCCGGGCGCCTCGGACCGGTTGAGGAACCAGAGGCGCTGCTGCGCGAAGGACAGCGGCAGCGCCTCGGGCCGGGGCTGCGGTACGAGGGCGGGCCGGGCGGCGCCCGCGGTGTCCAGGGCGGCGGCCAGGGAGGCGACCGTGGGACGGTCGAAGAGCGTGGCCAGGGCGAGTTCGACGCCGAGGGCGGCCCTCACCCGGCCGGTGAGGCGGGTGGCGAGCAGCGAGTGGCCGCCGAGGGCGAAGAAGCTGTCGTCCACCCCGACGGCGCTCACGCCCAGGACGTCGGCGAACAGCCCGGCGAGCACTTCCTCGTACGCGGTGCGCGGCGCCCGGCCGGTGCCGGTGGCGGTCCGGGGCGCGGGCAGGGCGCGGCGGTCGACCTTGCCGTTGGGGTTGAGGGGCAGGGCGTCGAGGACGACGAAGGCGGAGGGCACCATGTACGCGGGCAGCGTGCGCCCGACGCGGCGCGCGAGCGCGGCGGTGTCCGTGCGGGCACCGGGGGCGGGGACGACGTAGGCGACGAGCCTGCGGTCGCCGGGGGTGTCCTCACGGACGACGACGCAGGCGCCGCGCACGTCCTGGTCGGCGAGCAGCGCCTGCTCGGTCTCGGCCGGTTCGATGCGGAAGCCCCGCAGCTTGACCTGGCCGTCGGCGCGCCCGACGTACTCGATGTCGCCCGCGGCGCTCCAGCGCACGAGGTCGCCGGTGCGGTACATCCGGCTGCCGGGCGCCCCGTACGGGTCGGCGACGAAGCGGGCGGCGGTGAGCGCGGCGCGGCCCTGGTAGCCGCGGGCGACGCCGTGCCCGCTCACGTACAGCTCCCCCACCGCGCCGGGCGGGACCAGGGCCAGGGTGCCGTCGAGGACGTACAGGCCCATGCCGTCCAGCGGCCGGCCGATGGGCGGCGCACCGGAGGTGTCGGAGGTGACGGGATGGCGGGTGGCGAACGTGGTGGTCTCGGTGGGGCCGTACACGTGCAGGACGAGCGTGCCGGGCGAGGCGGCGGCCGCCCGCTGCATGAGACCGGGGGTCGCGGCCTCCCCGCCGGCGGCCACCGCGCGAAGCCCGGCGAAGACCGCCGGGTCCGCCTCGGCCAGCACGTTGAACAGGGCCGTGGTGAGGAACAGCGCGGTGACGCCGTGCCGTTGCACCGCCTCGCGGACGACGCGCGCCTCCAGCACGCCACCGGGGGCGACGACCACCCGGCCGCCGTTGAGGAGCGGCACCCAGAGTTCGAAGGTGGAGGCGTCGAAGACGTACGCCGAGTGCATGAGGACCGCGTCGGACACCCCGTGGGTCCAGGCGCTGTCGGCGGCGAGGGCCAGGACGTCGGCGTGGGTGACGCCGACGCCCTTGGGCAGGCCGGTCGAGCCGGAGGTGAACATGACGTACGCGAGCCGGTCCGGTCTGCTGATCCGGGGCAGCGGTCCGGGCCGTTCCGGCGCACCGTCGAGCACCCGTCCGCAGGCGTCCACGACGAGGAGCGGCAGATGGGCGGCGGCCTCGCGGACCCAGGGCTCGCGGGCGGTGCTCTCGTCGGCGACCAGGGCGCGGACGCGGGCCGACTCGGCGACGCGGCCGAGCCGTTCGGCGGGCCAGGCCGCGTCCATGGGGACGTAGGCGGCGCCCGCGGTGACGGTGGCGAGAGTGGCGGCCGGCACGGCGGCCGAGCGCCCCAGGAGCACTCCGACGCCGTCCTCGGCACCGATGCCCCAGCCGGTCAGCGCGCTCGCGAGGTCCTCGGCCGTCCGGTCCAGTTGCCGGTAGGAGAGGGTGTGCGGCCCGTCCACGACGGCCGGGGCGTCCGGGGTCCGGCGCACCTGGTCCCGGAACGCTTCGGGCAGGGTCCGCGCGACGGCGTGCCCGGGCAGGCCGGTGCCGAGCCCCTGGGCGCGCAGGGCGGTGCCGGTGGCTTCGTCCACGAGCGGCAGGTCGCCCAGGGGCAGGCCGGGGTCGGCGGCGGCCAGGGCGGAGACGAAGGACACGACGGCCTGCTCGTGCAGCCGCACGTCCTCGGGGCGGTAGAGGTCGGGCCGGGCGTCGAACCCGATCAACGGGCCCTTCCCCTCGGCCCGTTCGGAGACGAAGAGCGACAGGTCGTCCACCGGGCCGACCGACAGCACCCGGGAGGGCGCGGGGATTCCGGCGAAGTCCCGGTCGTAGTCGTAGCCCATGATGTTGACGACGATGCCGCTGAGGCGGTCCGCGTCGTCACCCGTGTTCAGTTCGCGGGCGAGCTGTTCGCGGGAGAAGCGGCGGTGGCGCAGGGCGCCGCGCATCTCGGCCGCGGCCGCGCGGACGAGGTCGCCGACGGACATGGCGTCGGTGAGGCTCAGGCGCAGCGGAAGGATGTTGGCGGTCATGCCGACGATGTGCCGCAGCCCGCCGTGCCGGCCGTTGGAGGCGAGGCCCATGGTGACCTCGCGGGTGCCGGTGACCCGGGAGGTGTACGCGGCGACCGCGGCGACCAGGACGGCGCTCCAGGTGGTGCGGTGGGCGGCGGCGAGCCGGCGCAGGTCCTCGAACACTTCGGCGGACAGGGACGCGCCGGTGTGCAGCCGGGTGCCGGGGGCGGCCGGTGCGCCGGGGCCGACCGCAGCGGGGAGATCGGTGCGGCGGCGGATGAGCGTCCTGACGCTGTGCGCGTCGTTGTCCGCGTCGGCGTCGGGGGACGGGTCCGCGAACCTGGCGGTCCAGTAGGCGCGGTCGGCTTCGTGGCGGCCGGATTCCCGGTAGGCCGCCTCGTCGGAGACGAGTTCGCGCAGGGGCGCGGCGGGCAGCGTGACCCCGGCGAGGTCCTCGCCCCGCACCGCGCGTCCGTAGAGGTCGGCCACGATGCGGGTGAAGACGGCGCCGCCGAGGCCGTCCACGGCTATGTGGTGGAAGCGGACGTACCAGTAGGACAGCCCGTCTCCGGCGCGGAGCAGGGCCAGGTGGTGGCGGGGGCGGTGCAGGGTGTCGGGCGTGGCCATGTCGGTCGCCAGGTAGCGCTCGACCTCGGCGGCGGGGTCCGCGGACCGGGACACGTCCACGATCCGGAGCCGGCGGGCGCCGGGCTCGCGGACGATGCGCTGGAGGAGGACGTCACCCTCCGTGACGAACTCGAGGTTGAGGCTGTCGCACAGCTCGCAGGCCCGGTCGACGGCGGCGGCGAATAGCGCCTCGTCCAGGTCGCCCCGGATCTCGAAGCATTCACCGATGTTGTATTTCGGGCTGCCGGGGTCGACGAGCTGCCCGTACCAGACGCCCTGCTGGGCTGTGGTCGTCCCGAAGAAGTCTTCGGGAGAGGGAGCGGATCGCGGGGAGGCGGAGCCGTTTTCGCGCATGCCGGGACACACCTTCGGGGAGAGCTTGCGGGGGACGAAGAGGGCAGGACGAAGCCGGCCGTGCCGGTGCGCCGTCCATGGACGGAAGCGGGCGGGTAAAAGCGAAGAGAACATCACCGCACCCATGACATCGGACACCACAGAGCGACTTCCCGTCACGAAACCCGGGAAGGGGGTCGGTTCTCTTCACTTATCGAGGACGGGCCGATGCGCAGTCCATCAATGAGGAAATAAAGCCGCGTGACAGCGGCATGAACATTTCTCACCCAAGCCTGATCGATTGCCGCGCCGACCTGATCGAATTTGCCCGGACGGGAACGACACCGATCGAATGGGACAGGAGTGCGTCTGCGGACCGAGCCGGCCCGCAGACACACGCCTCCCTACCCGGCGTCGGACTCCATCGCCCGCACCAGGCCGGCCGGCCGCATGTCCGTCCACGCGGCCTCGATGGCGTCCAGACACTCCTGCCGCGAACCCTCCGGGCCGCCGACCCTCCAGCCGCCCGGAATCTCGATGTGCGCCGGCCACAGCGAATACTGGCCCTCGCCGTTCACCAGCGTCACGAACCGACCCGACTCGTCATCGAAAGGATTGGTCACGACCGTCCCCCCACTTGTTTTTCCACATGCCACCGCATGTTCTTCAGATACACGCGAGCCCGCCGCACGGATTCACCGTTCCGCCGCCACCGGACCGCCCACCCCTACCGCGCAAGCCCGTGCCGCGCGGGACGGAGATACGTTACGCCTCGGGATACCGGCACGTCGCCGATGGCCGGCTGGTCATCCGGCTTCGCCCGTTCACGCCAATCACCATAGAGGACCACCGGCGGCCCAAGAGGCGAATTCGGCCCATTACTTATCGGTCCATACGGCTGCGGCAAGCGAGAAGGCCGGCCGAGGACATATGCCAAGCCCGCTCGCCCGGAAATTTCCAGCCACTCGATGTCCCGATTGTGCGCATTTAACTAAATACGACCCGCGTACATTCGGATAACCGCCGGCGTACACCCCCTCATCCACGGGCACGCGCCGAACTCATCGCGCTCCCGTGCGCCGGGTGCGCGCCCCATTCGAAATCAATGGCCATTCCCTTCACCCTGCGTGAAATTACGGACCGTGGCGCGGGCGGCCACCCGGCGGGGGCGGCCGGCACCGCATGCGGTACGAATGCCGTGTGACCGAAGAGACCCCGCCCGCGTCCGTGCGCGTGTTCATCGCCCTCGCTCCGCCCGACCCGGCGAAGGAGGAGCTCGCCCGGGAGCTGCGCCCCGTCTACGGCACGCACCCGCAGGTGCGGTGGAACCGGGTGGAGGACTGGCACATCACCCTGGCGTTCCTGGGCGCGCTCCCGGTGGACACCGTTCCGCTGCTGCGTCCGCCACTCGCCGCTCTCGCCGCGTCCCGTCCCGGACCCCGACTGGCGCTGCACGGCAGCGGCACGTTCGACGAGCGGGTGGCGTGGAGCGGGATCTCCGGCGACCTCGACGGACTGCACCGGCTGGCGGACGGCGTCCGGGCGGTGGTCCGTGACTGCGGGATCACCCTGGAGGACCGGCCTCTGCGGCCCCATCTGACGCTCGCCCGGGTGCGCCGGGGCGACCACACATCGGCCGGGGAGATCGCCGCGCGGCTCACGGGGTTCCGGGGCAGCCCGTGGCCCGCCGAGCGCCTGCATCTGGTCGGCAGCGAGGCGGGCCGGGGCACCGGGCAGATCCGCTACCGCGACATCGAGGCATGGCCGCTCGGCACGGCTTGCGGTGCCGCCGCCCCGCCCGCACGTCCCTGAGACGGGCTCACCCCGGGCCGTTACGCCAGCCTGACCGGAGTGGGGCGTGGCTCCGTGTGTTGGTGAGGTTCGGGGGTACCCCTGTGGAACGGTGAGCTGACTTCGGCTCGCACCACACAAAGCGGAGAGGGTTGCACTGATGGGACACGGCGGAAACGTGATCGCGGAGCTCACCACGGACCACCGCGAGGTCGACGAACTGTTCGCGAAGATCGAGGCCCAGCCGGTCGGTGACGAGCAGCGCAGGAAGCTCGCCGACGAGCTGACGATCGAGCTGGTCCGGCACTCCGTGGCGGAGGAGATGCACCTCTACCCGGCGGTGCGGCGGTTCGTGGACGACGGCGACGACATGGCCGACAAGGAGCTCGAGGACCACGCGAAGGTGGAGGAGCACCTCAAGGAGCTGGAGGGGCTGCCGGCGGACGACCCGCAGTTCGACCACCTGGTGGCGAAGCTGAAGCTCGAGGTGAGCGAGCACGTGCGCGACGAGGAGAACCGGCTGTTCCCGCTCCTGGCCTCGGCCGTCTCCCCCGAGGCCCTGGACGAGCTGGGCGAGAAGGTGCGCACGGCGAAGAAGACCGCTCCGACGCGTCCGCACCCCTCCGCACCCGACAGCCCCACGGGCCTCAAGATCCTCGGCCCCGGCGCCGGTCTGGTCGACCGGGCCCGCGACCTGCTGAGCGGGCGCGGCAAGGGGTGAAGCCCTTCGGCGCCTCGCGGGATCTCAGCAGGCCCGGGCCGGGCCGAGGCGCAGGCGGTCCAGCAGGTCCGCGTGGTGGAGGCGGGCTATCGGCTCCAGCAGGTCGGGGTGGCGCAGCAGTGCGGTGGCGGCCAGGTCGTGCGCGCTGGGCTCCGTCAGGCGGCGGAACTCGGCGGGTCCGGTCACACCGTGCGCGGTTTCACCGAGCGCCTTCACCGCCTCCCTCGCCGCGTCGGGCGCGGTGAGCAGATGGGCGGCCCAGCTGGCGACGACCTCGTCCACCCAGCTGCGCCAGGCCGCGTCCGCCGGACCGGCCGCCTCCTGTCCGTGTCCGCCGGCGACCCCGTCCAGGCGGGCGGATCCGCCGGGGCCGGTCAGCACCACGAGCGCGGCATCCAGGTCGGTCGGGTAACGGAGCCAGGTGGCGACCGTGACGGCCTGACGGGCCTGAGCCTCGGCCAGGGCGGCGGTGAGCGGGCCCCCGCCGGCCGGGAACGCGCGCGTCAGCCACCGGGTGGTGGCGGCGATGAGCGGGGCAAGGTCTGCGGGCATCGGGGCGTCCCCTCGGGTGCTGGATCGCCGTGCAGCGTACTGCGCCCTCCCCCGGCCCCCGTATGACGCAGAGCACCTTCCGGCCGTGGTGTGCGTCATGACCGGCGGACACCCCGGCCCTGAACGATTGGGAGTGCAGACGATGAACCACCCCCGCCCTCTTCCGGGGCTGGACGAGTCCTTCTGGATGGACAGCACCGACGCACCGGGGCATCCGCCCCTGGCGTCGGACACCGACGCGGACGTCGTCGTGATCGGCGGCGGCATCGCGGGCCTGAGCACTGCCTGGGAGCTGAGCCGGGCGGGCCGGAACGTCGTGGTCCTGGAAGCGGACCGCATCGCCTCCGGGGTGACCGGCTACACGACGGCCAAGGTGTCCGCCCTCCAGTCGCTCGTGTACGACCGGTTGCGGCGGACCCGGGGCACGGACGCCACCCTCCTGTACGCGGCCTCGCAGCTGGACGCGGTGGACCGGGTGGCCGGGATCGTGGAGGAGCTGGGGATCGCGTGCGACCTGGAGCGGGTGAGCGCGTACAGCTACGCGGCCGGTGCGGAGTCCCGGCATCTGATCGAGGCGGAGGCGCGCGCCGCCGCCGGCGCGGGTCTCGATGTCGCGTACGTCTCCGAGACGGAGCTGCCGTTCGCGATCGGCGGGGCGGTCCGGGCGGACGCCCAGGCCCAGTTCCACCCGCGTAAGTACCTGCTGGCACTGGCCCGGGATCTGGTCGCGCGGGGCGGCCGCGTCTTCGAGCGCAGCCGGGTGACCGGACTGTCCGAGGGGACTCCGTGCCGGGTGACCGCCGAGTCCGGGCGGAGCGTGACGGCCCGGGACGTGGTCGTCGCCACGCATTACCCGGTCTTCGACCGCGCGATGCTGTTCGCCCGGCTCTCGCCCCGGCGGGAACTGGTGGTCGCCGCACCCATCCCCGCGGATCTTGCGCCGAAGGGCATGTACATCACCGAGGACGAGGGGAAGCGCTCGGTGCGCTCCACCCCGCTCGATGACGGCCGGCGCCTGCTGATCGTGACCGGGGAGAGCTTCACTCCGGGCACCGGTGACCCCGGCGAGCGGTTCCGGCGGCTGGACGCCTGGATGCACGAGCGGTTCCCGGCGGCCG
The DNA here is from genome assembly GCF_049844595.1 of Streptomyces sp. DT224. Lineage (NCBI taxonomy): Bacteria > Bacillati > Actinomycetota > Actinomycetes > Kitasatosporales > Streptomycetaceae > Streptomyces > Streptomyces sp. DT224. Next base: position 408,575 of record NZ_JBNCLI010000004.1, on the reverse strand, counting down.
GCCCGACCGCGTACCGGTGGGCGGCGCAGGACAACGACCCCAGCGATACGGTCCCGCTGATCGGGCCGTTCCACATCGGGGCCCGGCACACCTATGTGGCGACCGGGTTCGGCGGCTGGGGGATGACCGGCGGGGTGCTGGCCGGCCGGCTGCTGACCTCGCTCATCGCGGACGGCGTCCCTCCACTGCCGTGGGCGGAGTTGTACGACCCCCGGCGGCTGGGGAGCGCGGTGCGCGAGGCCGGGTCACTGCTGGGGGCGCAGGCGGAGGTGGCGAAGCACTTCGTCGGCGACCGGCTGCGCGTCAGCCACCTGGATGCGGTGAGCCAGGTGGTTCCGGGCACGGGGGCGGTGGTCCGGGTGAAGGGCCGCCGCTGCGCCGTGTACCGGGAGCCGGACGGCACGGTGCGGGCGGTCTCCGCGCGGTGCACGCATCTGGGGTGCCTGGTGGCGTTCAACGAGGCGGAGACGGCGTGGGAGTGCCCGTGCCACGGTTCGCGCTTCGGCGTCGACGGCTCGGTGCTGCAGGGCCCGGCGGTGCGGCCTCTGGAGGCGCTGGACCCCGGCGACGAGGGGTGACGGCCGGCGAGGAGCGCTACCGCCGCGCCATGTAGAGGCTGAACGCCTTGTGCAGCACCTTGTTGAGCGGGTAGTCCCACTCGCCGACGTACTCGGCGGCCTGCCCGCCGGTGCCGACCTTGAAGCGGAGCAGGCCGAGCAGGTGGTTGCTCTCGTCCAGGGTGTCGGTGGTGCCCCGGAAGTCGTAGACGTGCGCGCCCATGGCGTGGGCGTCGCGGATCATCTGCCACTGGATGGCGTTGTTGGGCTGGACCTCGCGCCTGCGGCTGGTGGACGCTCCGTACGAGTACCAGACGTGCCGGCCGACGGTGAGCATGGTGGCGGCGGCCAGCACCTCGCCGTCGTGCGCGGCGAGGTAGAGCCGCATCCGGTCGGGGTGCTCGGCGGTGAGCGCCTTCCACATGCGCTGGAAGTACGCCAGGGGACGGGGGATGAAGCGGTCGCGCTCGGCGGTCTCGGTGTAGAGCGTGTAGAAGGTGTCCAGGTCTGCGTAGTCGCCCTGGACGACCTTGACTCCGGCCTTCTCGGCCTTCTTGACGTTGCGGCGCCACAGCTGGTTGAACCCGGCCAGGATGTCGTCGGTCGAGCGGCCGGCGAGGGGGAGTTGGAAGACGTAACGCGGCTGGCCGGCCGCGAAGCCGTCCTCGCTGTCGCCCCCGGACCGCTGCCAGCCCATGGTCCGCAGACGGTCCGTCAGCGCGAAGGCGCGGGGGTCCTGTTCGGTGGGTTCGACCTCGCCGAGGCGGTGGGCTCCGGGGTCGGCGATGGCCTCCTTCACGGTGGCCGCGTCCCAGCGGCGGGCGACGACGGGCGGGCCCATCTTCACGGTGAACGCACCCTGCCCCTTGAGGTGGTCCAGGAGCGGGTTCAGCCACCGGCCGAGGTCGTCGTCGTACCAGTCGATGACGGGGCCCTCGGGGAGGTAGGCGAGGTGGCGCTTGACCTTCGGCAGCGGCCGGTACAGGACCAGGGCGGTGCCGGTGATCCGGCCTGAGCCGTCGAACCAGCCGAGGCTCTCCGCCCGCCAGTCGGGCTTCACATCGCCCCAGGACGGGACCTGCATGTGGCTCGCGGACGGCAGAGCGTCCACGTACGCCAGGTGCTCGTCCCGGCTGATCGTCCTCAGGCGGAGGTCCATCGGTCTGCTCCTCGTCCACGGGTCGTGATCCTTCGGCAGCCTACTGGCGGTCGCCGCGGCCCACGACGCCAGCGGGCGTTCGAGCGAGAGGTCACCGCCGGGGCAGCAACGACGCAGGGATGAGACCCAGCGCGGCGAGCGCCGCCACCGCGGGCAGTGCCTGGCCCATGGCGAGGTCCGTCACGGGAAGTGCGTGGTGGGCCGGGGCGGTGACGGCCGGCGGGGTGAGCGGCATCAGCCCGGCGGCCACGGCGATCCCGAGGGCGGGGCCCACGTTCATGGCGGTCTGCTTGAGGCCGCCGACCACCCCGGCGTTCCCGGGCGGCGCGTCCCCGACGACGGTCCCGGTGGCGGTGACCATGACGGCGGTGAAGCCCGCGCCGAGCACCGCGAGAACAAGACCGGTCTCCCACGCGGACCCCGGGCGCGAAAGGCCCAGCACGGCGAGGACGACAGACAGCTGACCGGTGACCGCGGTGCGGCGCGGCCCGAGGCGCCCGAGCGCGGCCGAGGCCACGGGCGCTCCGGCGATCATGAGCAGGGTCAGCGGCAGGCACCGCAGCCCGGCGGTGAGGGGATCGAGGCCGAGCCCCTGCTGCAGGTGGAACGTGACGACGAACAGCGCGCCGAACAGGCCGCCGGAGGTGGTGAGGAGCAGCGCCATCGAGGCCGTCACGGGCACCGAGCGCGTCACGGCCGGCGGCACGACCGGCTGGGCGCTGCGGCGTTCGTACCCGACGAGCGCCGCCCCGAGGAGCAGGCTCAGCAGCAGCCCGAGGCCCGTCCGGGTGCCGGTCCATCCCTCGTCGGGGACGCCGGCCAGGGTGTGGACGAGGGCGGCGAGCGCGGCGGCGAGCAGGGCGCCGGCGGTGAGGTCGAAGCGCCGGTGCGCGGCGCGCGGCACTTCGGGGGTCCGCACGGTCAGGGTGAGCGCGGCGATGACCAGGGCGGCCGGGATGTTGATCAGGAAGACGGCGCGCCAGCCCCAGTGCGTGACGAGGGCTCCCCCGAGCACCGGACCGGCCGCCGCGGCGACTCCGATCGCGCTGGTGCGGACGGCTACGGCCCGGCCGAGGCGGTCGGCGGGGAGGACGAGCCTGAGCAGGGCGAGCGTCGCCGGTTGCAGGAGCGCGCCGAACACCCCCTGAGCGGCGCGCAGGGCGATCACGAGGCCGATGCCCTGGGCGAGCGCGATGCCGGCCGACGCGGCGCCGAAGCCGAGCACCCCGACGCACAGCAGCCGCCGGTGCCCGTAGCGGTCCCCGAGCCGTCCGGCGATCACGAGGAGGGCGGCGACCGCGAGCAGGTAGGCGGTGCTCGTCCACTGGACCTCGGTGACGGTCGCCCCGAGGTCGCTGCGCAGGTCCGGCTGGGCGACGAGCAGCACGGTGCCGTCCAGGGCGACGATCATCGCGCCCGCCACGGAGGCGAGGAGCGCGGCGCGGGGCCGTACGGCGGTGAGGGTCATGCGTCCGCCCGGCCGAGGTGGGCGTCGAGCACCGCCGTGACGAGCGGGGCCGTTTCCTCGCCGGCGCCGGGGAAGGCCAGTGGGAGGCTGCCGCTCGCCCGGAGTACGGCGATGCCGTGCAGGTTGGTCCATAGGGCAGCCGCGGTCAGGGCCGGCGGCGGGGCGGAGTCGTACGAGGGTCCGTCGTCGCCTTCCGTGCGGTGGGCGCGGTCCTGGGTGACGAGCTCGACGAGCCGCGCGAACAGCGGAAGTGTCGCCTCTCGCAGGCGCGGCCGGTCCGGCGCGCAGGCCCCCGCGTCACTCGCGTGGACCTCGCTGTCGAGCAGGTCGTGGCGGAACATCAGCTCGAACATGCCGCCGTGCTCATCCGCGTAGTCCAGGAAGGCGTCGGCCAGGCCCCGCAGCTGGCCGCGGGGGGTCTGGGCCGCTTCGGTGGCCGTCTCGAACCGGGCGGCGAGCGCGGTGAAGCCGCGCCGGGCGATGGCGGAGAGGAGGGCGTGGTGGGTCGGGAAATAGCGGCGCGGGGCGCCGTGGGAGACCCCGGCGCGGCGGGCGATCTCGCGAAGGCCGAGCGAGGCGGGGCCCTCGGTCATGACGAGGCCGACACCCGCGTCGATCAGGCGTTCCCGCAAGGAGTCCGCTCGGACTGCTGGGTTCACTTCATCCATAGACAGTGTCTACCAGGCCGATGTAGACACTGTCTACGCCCGGTTCGCGGTGCCACCGCGAGCCACGCACTCCGATGACCCCGCCCAAGATGCGGGGGCGGCGGGAGTGAGCAGACTGGGTCCCATGGCAGATCAGCGGCGCTCCCAGGCGGGAACCACGAAAACGGCGACCACGCGGCGTACCCCGTCCGCACGGGGCCCCGAACACGCGGCCCGCGCTGCCATCCAGAGCCTGGAGGGTCTCATCGACCACCACGCGGAGGGCGTGTCCGCCGTCCGGCGCACCGACGACGGCTGGTGCGTTGTCGTGGACGTTCTCGAAGTGCCCCGGATTCCGGACACCACGAGCCTCCTCGCCTCCTACGAGGTGCAGCTCGACCGGTCCGGTGAGCTCCTGGAGTACCGCAGGGTCCGCCGGTACCGCCGCGGCGCCGCCGACGAGTGAGCGGCGTCCACTCCCCCTGCCGGAAGGACATTCCATGACCGCGACCACCTACTCCGACGAAGTCGTCGCCTGCCCTCCGCGCGCCGGCACCCTCTACGACGTCCTGGAGCTGATCCTCGACCGGGGCATGGTGATCGATGTCTTCATCAGGGTCTCCCTGGTCGGCATCGAGATCCTGAAGATAGACGCGCGCATCGTCGTCGCGAGCGTGGACACGTATCTGCGGTTCGCCGAGGCGTGCAACCGGCTGGACCTCGAACGGGACTCCGGCAGTACCACCGTGCCGGAGCTGATCGGCGGCGGCGCCGTCAAGTCCATCGGCAAGCGGAAGGTGCGCAGGGCCGCCGAGTCGGTGGGCGACACCGTGCGCAAGGCGGTCGGCGGGGACGACGAGGAGGAGCCGGAGGAGCGGCCGAGGAAGCGGCGCGCCCCGGCGCGCGGCAGCGAGAGCCGGCGCCGCCGTGCGGAGGCGTGAGCTGTGACGGCCGACGGTGTGTACGTGTACGCGATCACCCGGGCGGGGGTCACCCTCCCGGACGGGCAGGGCGGTGTGGGCGGTCCGCCCGCCCGCCTGCGGACCGTCCGGCAGGGCCGGCTCGCCGCCGTCGTCAGCGATGCCCCCCCGGACCTCCGGGCGCGCCGCCGCGATCTGCTCGCCCATCAGGACCTGCTGCTGCACCTGATGGACGAGGGGCCCGTGCTGCCCATGCGGTTCGGCATGGTGGCCCCCGACCGGGCCACCGTGGAGCGTCAGCTGGCCGCGGGTGAGGACGGCCACGTGGCGGCCCTGAAGCGGCTCGCCGGATGCCACGAGATCAACGTGAAGGCGCTGGCGGCCGAGGACGCGCTGGCCGACGTGGTCGCCGAGGACGGCACCGTACGCAAGCTGCGGGAGGCCGCGCGCCGGCGTCCGGGCTACGAGGCGAGTCTGCGGCTGGGCGAGGCGGTGGCCGCCTCCCTCGCGCGGCGGGCCGCCGACGCGGGGCGGCGGCTGCTGCGGGAGCTGACGCCGAGGGCCCGGGCGGTGGCGGCCGGGCCGGAGGTCCAGGGGTGCGCGCTCAATGTGTCGTTCCTGGTGGAGCGCGAGGCCGGTGACGCGTTCCTGGCGGAGGCGCGCCGGTTCGCGGGCGACCACCGCGGTCATGTGGAGCTCCGCCTCGCCGGGCCGCTGCCCTGCTACAGCTTCGTCTCTGCCGAGGCCCGGCCGGACCCCGTGGGCGGTCGCTGAGATGGGCCTGATCACCGGTCTGCTGACGCTGCCCATCGCACCCGTGCGGGGGGTGGTGTGGGTGGCGGAGAAGCTGAACGACGCCGCTGAGCGGGAGCTGCGCGACCCACGCGTACTCCGCACCCAATTGGCCGTACTCAACCAGGAGTTGGAGGCCGGAGACATCACGATCGAGGAATTCGAGCGGGAAGAGGAGCGGCTGCTCGACCGGCTGCACGCCGTTCGGGCGGACCGAGTGCCAAACGATCGAAGGTGACGTGCTCATGGATGACGAGGCCAAGGTAGCGCTCGCAGCCGCGGTGGTCGGCGGCTACGTGCTGGGCCGGACCAAGAAGGGCCGGATGGCCCTGACCGTCGCGACGTACCTGGCGGGCCGGAGGTTCGGGCTCGAACCCCGCCAGCTCGCCGCCGAGGGCGTGCGCCGCCTCGGCGGCGTCCCCCAGGTCGCGGAGCTCCAGGAACAGCTGCGGGGCGAGGTCTTGGACGCGGGCCGCAAAGCCGTGACGGCGGCGGCGAACCGCAGCATGTCCTCACTCGCCGACGCGATCGGCGACCGCACCGCCCGGCTCACCGAGGGCCGGCGCGAGGAGGACGAGGACCAGGACGAGTACGACGACGAGCCGTACGAGGACGAGTACGACGACGCGTCCGAAGAGGAACCGGAGGACGAAGAGGAACCGGAGGAGGACGAGGAACCGGAGGACGAAGAGGAACCGGAGGAGGACGAGCCCTGGGACGAGGAGGACGACGCCGACGCCGAGGATGAGGGCGAAGGCGAGGGCGAGGACCAGGAGGACGACGAGGAGGAGGAAGACGGCGAAGCCCCCGAGCCCCCCGCGAGGAAGGCGTCGCCGAAGAAGGCACCGGCCAAGAAGTCAGCCGCCAAGAAGGCCCCGGCGAAGAAGCAGGCCGCGAAGAAGCAGGCCGCGAAGAAGCAGGCCGCGAAGAAGCCCGCCCCGGCCAAGAAGGCGGCGCCCGCCAAGAAGGCCGCGGCGAAGAAGAGCACGGACAGGAAGCCCGCGGCGAAGAAGGCGGCACCCGCGAAGAAGGCGACCGGGGCCAAGAAGGCGGCGCCGAAGAAGTCGGCGCCCGCGAAGAAGGCCGCGGCCAAGAAGACCGCCCCGGCGAAGAAGTCCGCAGCGAAGAGGACGTCGCCGTCCAAGTCGGCGTCCAAGCGGACCGCTTCCAAGCGCAGCGACCGTCGGAGGTAGCGAGTCATGGCCAGCACAGAACAGGACGAGTCCGGGACGCGGGAATCGGGTCTCGACCGGCTCCGTGAGGAGCTGTCGGGCTTCGTCAGCGCGAAGATGGAGGATCTCGCGGGCAAGGCGAGCGGCAAGCTGACGGACGTCGCGCAGCAGCTCACCGATTCCGCGGAGGGCGGCGGCTCCCTGCCCGCCGTGGCCTCCCGGGTCCTCCAAGGCGAATCGCCGCTGAAGTCGTTCGTCTCGGAGAAGGCCAAGGGCGTGAAGGACAACGTCACGGAGAAGGCCAAGGAGGCGTTCGGCGGGGGCAAGGGGAAGAGCAAGTCGGGCGGCGGCGGCAAGTCGATGAACATCGTGGAAGTCCTCGATGTCGGCGTACCGCTGCGCACGGCGTACGACTACTGGACCCAGTACGACCGCTTCAGCAGCTTCGCGAAGGGCGTCCAGGACGTCTCGACGGAGGACGAGGCCACGAGCGACTGGAAGGTCAAGATCGGGCCGTCCTCGCGCAGCTTCAAGGCGACCGTCCAGGAACAGATCCCCGACGAACGCATCGTCTGGACCTCGGAGGGCTCCAAGGGCACGACGCGCGGCGCCGTCAGCTTCCACGAACTGACGCCGAACCTGACCCGCATCGTGCTGGTGGTCGAGTACTACCCGTCCGGCTTCTTCGAGAAGACGGGCAACCTCTGGCGGGCCCAGGGGCGCCGCATCCGCCTGGACTTCAAGCACTTCCAGCGCTACGTCACCCTCACCGACGAGGAGCCCGACGGCTGGCGCGGAGAAATCCGCGACGGCGAGGTCGTCGTCTCCCACGAGGACGCAGTGGCCGAGGAGGAGGAGTCCGAGGGCGACGAGGAGCAGCCGGAGGACGAGGACGACGAGGCCGAAGGCGAGGACGACGGAGAGGACGAGGACCAGGACGAAGGCGAGGACGACGAGGACGACGACGAGGAGGACGACGAGGACGAGGACGAGGACGAGGAGTGGGAGGACGACGAGGAACCGGAAGAGGAACCGGAGGAAGGAGAGGAAGAGGAAGAGGACGACGAGGAGGAAGAGGAGCCCGCCCCGAGCAGGCGGCGCGCGCGGAGGCCGCGTCGTGACTGATCTCGACTTCCGGCAGGACGCCGCCTACGCGCCCGCGGGCCCGCACACGACCAACCTCGCCGACATCCTCGAACGCGTGCTGGACAAGGGCATCGTCATCGCAGGTGACATCAAGATCGATCTGCTGGACATCGAGCTGCTCACCATCCGGCTGCGCCTGTTCGTCGCCTCCGTCGACACGGCGAAGAAGGCCGGGATCGACTGGTGGGAGACCGATCCCGCGCTCAGTTCGCACGCGGCGCGCAACGCGCTGCAGGACGAGAACCGGGAGCTGCGGGCCCGCCTCGACGCCCTTGAGTCACAGGCGTCCGACCCCACGCAGTCGTCACAGCCGAGGAACTGAGCCGAGGAGACCCCCGCACATGACCGAGGACACCCGCTCGTCCGCGGATGCCCGTGCCGTCTACGTCTACGCGGTGTGCCGCACCGAGGAGCAGCCGGACCCCACCGGTCCGGCGGGCGTCACCCGCGAAAGCCCCCTGCGTGCCCTGGCCCTGGGCCCGGCGCTCACCGCGGTCGTACAGACCGTGCGGGCTGCGGACTTCACCGACGAGGCGTGGCAGGCCCGTCTCTCCGACGAGCCCGAACTCGAACGCTACGCACGGGCCCACCACGAGGTCGTGTGCGCGATGGCCGCCCGGTACCCGACCGTGCCCCTTCCGCTGGCCACGCTCTACCACGACGAGCAGCGTGCCCGGGCCGCGCTGAACAAGGAGGCGCGGCGCTTCCACGCCGCGCTGGAGCGTACGGCGCACCACTCCGAGTGGGGCGTCAAGGTGTACGTGGCCGACGCGCCGGCCCGGGAGGCGGCCGCGGCCGCCCCGCAGCGGCCGGCGCCCGGGGCCGGGGCCGGCCGGGCGTATCTCGACCGGAAGCGGACCCTGCGGGACCGGCGCGAACGGCACCGTACGGACGGGCTGCGGATCGCCGAGGTGGTGGACGCGGACGTGAGCGGCCTGGCCACCGCCTCGCGCAGGCTGCCCTTCCACGGCCCCCGGGTGGCGGAGGAGCGGCGCACCCAGGTGCTCAACGCGACGTATCTGGTGGCCGAGGACCGGGCGGCGGAGCTGGCGCGACTGGCGCAGAGCCTCCGCGAGCGGACCGGGGCGCACGTCGAGCTGTCGGGGCCCTGGGTTCCGTACTCCTTCGTCGGTGAGGTGTAGTGGTGGAGCGCGCCGTGGTGCCGTGGGACGAACCGGAGCCGCTGAGCGGGCCGATCGGGGTGCCCCTGGTCGATCTGCTCGACCGGGTGCTGGCGACCGGGGTGGTCATCAGCGGGGACCTGGTCATCGCGATCGCCGATGTGCCGCTCGTACGCCTGTCGCTGCACGCCCTGCTGTCGTCGGTCAGCGAGCGGGTGCCGGCGCCGTGGGCGGACGGAGGGCCGTTGTGACGGACGCGCGGGTCGATCTGGACTCCGGCAAGGTGGGCCAGGACCTGGTCACGCTGGTGCTCACCGTGGTGGAGCTGCTGCGCCAGCTGATGGAGCGCCAGGCGATCCGGAGAATCGACGTGGGTGACCTCACCGAGGAGCAGACCGAGGAGATCGGCACGACGCTGATGCTCCTGGAGCAGCGGATGACGGAGTTGTGCGAACAGCACGGGGTGCGGCCCGAGGATCTGAATCTCGACCTCGGGCCGCTGGGGACGCTGCTGCCGCGCGACTGAGCCGGCAGGGGTTCCGCGGGCGCGGTGATCACCCGAATGGCGGGGGCGCGGAAGCCGGAGGAGAGTGGGATGAGGGGCGGAACGGCTTCCGCCGGGCAGCCCCTCATCCCACCCCAGCTCTTTCCGTGTGAGGAACTCATGGCGACCAACGAAAGCATCGGCGGCACCAGGCTGGAAGGCGGCGCGGCGGGCGGCACACGAGGTACGACGACCATCGCGGACAACGTGGTCTCGGCCATCGCCGGTATCGCGGTACGGGAGACCGACGGGGTGTATTCCGTCGGCAAGGGCCCTTCCCGCGCGCTCGGAGCCGTCAAGGACAAGGTCTCCCGCTCCAGTGACCCGGGGCGGGGCGTCAAGGTGGAGGTCGGCGAGAAGCAGACCGCCATCGACGTCGACATCGTCGTGGAGTACGGCGCCCCCATCCTGGACACCGCGCGCAGCCTCCGCACCGACGTCACGGACGCCGTCGAGACGATGACCGGTCTCGAAGTGGTCGAGATCAACATCAACGTCACCGATGTCCATGTGCCGGGTGCGGACGACGAGGACGAGGAGGAGACGTCCACCTCGCGCGTCCGGTGAGGCAGCCGCGGCTGACCCGTGGCAGGTCTCAGTCCTCGGTGAGGATGCCTTCGCGGAGCCTGCGCAGAATGCGGGCGATCAGCCGTGAGACGTGCATCTGGGAGAGGCCGAGGCGTTCACCTATCTGGGACTGCGTCATCTCCTGGCCGAAGCGCATCTGGACGATGGCGCGTTCCCGTTCGTCCAGCGTCTCCAGCAGGGGCGCGAGGGCGTGCAGGTTCTCGACCAGTTCGATCCCCGGGTCGCAGTCGCCGGTGATGTCGGCATGGGTGCGGCTCACACCGCTCGGGCTGTCGGACTCCGCCCCGTCGAGGGGGACGTCCAGCGAGTGCGCGGTGTAGCCGTTCGAGGCGACCAGGCCCTCGATGACGTCTTCCTCGCTGATGCCGAGGCGTTCGGCGAGTTCGGCGACCGTGGCCTCCCGGCCGAGCGAGGTGGCCAGGTCCTCCTTGGCCTTGGCGAGGGTGACCCGCAGTTCCTGGAGGCGCCGGGGCACATGCACGGACCAGGTGGTGTCCCGGAAGAAGCGCTTGATCTCACCGACGATATAGGGAATGGCGAACGAGGTGAATTCGACCTCCCTGCTGAGTTCGAAGCGGTCGATGGCCTTGATCAGGCCGATGGTCCCCACCTGGATGATGTCCTCCATCTGGCCGTTGCCGCGATTGCGGTACCGCGCCGCGGCGAAGTGCACCAGGGTGAGGTTCATCTCGATGAGCGTATTGCGGGCGTACTGGTACTCCGCCGTGCCCTCTTCGAGGGTCTGCAACCGGTCGAAGAACAGCTTGCTGAGCGCCCGGGCGTCCTTGGGCGCGACCTTCAGCGGGTCGGCGATCTCCGGGAGTTCGGCCGGCGCACCTGTCGTGGTCTCCGGCACCTGCGCAGATACGGACGTCGGCATGGCGATCATTCCCTTCCGTCGGACAGCGGCTGCTTACGCGTACGCGAAGCTGCGACTACCCGGAGCCATGCGTTCCACACACGCGTACGACAAAAGGCGTGGCGGATTCGTCGTCTGCCGCGGGGCGGTGACGCGGCCCTTGGAGGAGGGGTCAGCGCGGGGGGTAGGGCGAGTCGGCCAGGATCCGGGCGAGGTGCGCGGCGTTGAGCGCCATCTGGCGGGTGGTGGACCTGACGGCGTCGGGTGTCTCGTCCAGGTCCCGGTAGTCGGTGCCGTGCATGGCCTCGCCGACCCAGTAGCTCACCGCACCGGGTGCGAGAGTGAAGCCCAGGTCGTTGAGTCCCTGGAAGACGTCGGCGCTCACCTTGTGGGCGCCGTCCTCGTTGCCGACGACGGCGACCATGCCCACCTTGCCGTAGGGCAGTTGCCTGCCCTCCTCGTCGGTCTCGGAGATGTCGGCGTTCAGCCGTTCCAGTACGCGCTGGCAAAGGCTCGCCGGGTGCCCGAGCCAGATCGGGGTGGCCACCAGCAGGATGTCCGCCGCCATCACCTTCTCGCGCAGCCGGGGCCACTCGTCCCCGTCGCCCATGTCCTGGGCGATCCCGGGCCGCACGTCGTGGTCGGCGATCCGCACCGTCTCCCCCTTCACCCCCAGACCGGTGAGTTCGGCCATGATTTGGTCGGCCAGCAGCTGGCTGCTGGACGGCTTGGGCGACGGGGAGAGGGTGCAGACGAGCGCGAGTGCTCGGGTCATCGGAAGGCTCCTCAAGGCGTGGGGTCGCTCGGCCCGGGTGTTCCGGCGCCCTTCCCACTATGGGAGGTCCGCACGAAGGGCGCCCGTCACCACCGGGTCCGGAATCTCTTTCCCATTCCTCTCCGGGAAACTCGGGAACTTTTTCAGGAGTACCGGGGGAAGGCCGGGGCATCTGATGCTTCGGAGGTTGATACCCATGGTTCCCGTGATTCTGGTTCTTCTGCTTGCGCTCATTCTCTTCGGGGCGGGTTTCGCCCTGAAGGCCCTGTGGTGGATAGCCATCGCCGTACTCGTGGTGTGGCTGCTCGGGTTCGTCGTCCGCCCGGCGGGCGGCGGTGGAAAGCGGGGCCGCTGGTACCGCTGGTAGTTACGGCCACGCGGTACGTCGCAGCGGCGTACAACGTGGGGGCCGGCCGGGGAACTCCCCGGCCGGCCCCCACTTTTTGCGTATTCCGGCGGAGTGCGGGCGGTCAGCCGAATGGCGCCCGGGACTGGCGCCCAGGAGCCTTTGGACGATTGGCTTTTCTTTACAGCGCACACCACTGCCGGACGGGTGATACCCCCCATGTCGCACTCCCCCACCAGTGACGGCGAACGTGTCCTTCACGGGTTCCTCGCAGAAGTGCACGCCACCGCGCCGACCGATCTGCCGACTCTGGTCAACCGGTACGCCGGGCTGCTGGGCCTGCGCCGGGTGGAGATCTACATCGTCGACCTCCAGCAGCAGCGCCTGACCCCTCTCTCGGGCGAAGCACAGCTCCACGTGGACCGCTCCCCGGCCGGTTCGGCCTTCCGCTCCCTCGCACTGCGCATCGAGGCCACGGACACCGAGACGCTGATCGCCTGGCTGCCCCTGGTGGACGGAGTGGAGCGGCTGGGCGTCATCGGAGTGCAGGTGGACGCGCTGGACAAGACGCTTCTGGAGCGGTCTGCCAGTCTGGCGTCCGTCCTGGCGATGGCGATCACGTCGAAGCGCGCGTTCAGTGACCGGTTCGTCCAGCGCACCCGTACCGAGACCATGGCACTGCCCGCCGAACTGGTGCGGACTCTGCTCCCGCCGCGCTCGATCGGCGAGGACCGCGCACTGTCCACCGCCGTGCTGGAACCCGCGTACGAGCTCGGGGGCGATGCCTTCGACCATGCCCTGACGGAATCGACCTTGCACGCCGTCATCCTGGACGCGATGGGCCACAACCTCGCGTCCGGGCTGACCAGCGCCATCGCGATGGCCGGCTGCCGCAGTGCCCGGCGCAAGGGGTCGGGCCTGCGGGAACTCGTGAAGACGGTCGACCACGTCCTGGCCGAGTGGCTGCCCGATCAGTTCTGCACCGGCATCGCGCTGCAGCTGGACATGTCCAGCGGCATCCTGAGCTGGATCAACTGCGGCCATCCGCCACCTCTGCTGATCCGGGACCACCGGGTGCTGGACAACGCGCTCGACCGCCCCGCCGAACCGCCCATGGGCACCCCCGGAACGATCTGTGCCGCGGAACGAGTGCGTCACGAGGTGCCCCTGCAGCCGGGGGACCGCGTCGTGCTGTTCACCGACGGCGTGACCGAGACACGGATGGCGGACGGGACCCAGTTCGGCCTGGACCGGTTCACCGCCTCGATCATCCGCTCCACCGCTGCCGGAGAGCCCGCGTCCGAGGCTCTCCGGCATCTCATGCACTCCATCCGGGAGTACCAGCACGACCGGCTGAACGACGACGCCACGATCATGATCGTGGAATGGCGCCCCCTGGTTCCAGCGGTCTGAGCGCCCTCAGCGTCCCGACCTCGGCACGCTCTCGTTCCAGGTGCGCGAGAAGACCCGCCGCCCGTCCTCGTAGCCGTCGAGCGTGGCGCCCGGCCTCCCGGGACGAGGAACGATGGCGTCGACGGAGCCTTGGCCTTCGTGGGCGTCGAGCACCGCGCGGGCCCGGTCCATCAGGGCGGCGACCGACACCTCGCCTCCTTGCGGCTCCTCGATGGTCAGCAGGGGGTGGAACCGGTAGGGAACGGCGTTCAGGGCCGGCAGGTCCGCCTCGTCCAGACCGAGTCCGAAGATGTCCCTGCACGGCGGGGACACGCGTCATCCTTTCGCGGGGTCCCCGGCGCGTACCCCTCCATCGGCGGGATCAAGGGCGTCCGGCCGTCCCCGGCCGCCCGCCGCGGCATCCGCGTGGGGGAACCTCCAGGAAGGCGGTCCGGCCCGGTGCCGCCGCCTGTGCGGGCGCTGCCCTGCTGCCGGTACGGGCACGACGCGGTCCTCTCTTCTGCTCGCGGTGGTGGATCGGTACTGTCCCGACGGTCCGACGACGTGGATCCACGCGATGCGAGGCCGATGTCCGCCTCACATTCCGGCGCGCTGTCCCGTCGAACCGTCAGCAGCGGAAACGGACACGACAACCAGGGACGGACACGTACATGAGCACACCTTCCGAGCCGGACCTCGGCGCCGTCATCGGTGAGCGCCGCCAGTTGACGAACCTCGCCTACCGGATGCTCGGTTCGGTCGCCGAGGCGGAGGACGCCGTCCAGGAGACGTACGCCCGCTGGTACGCCATGACGCCGGGGCAGCGGGACGCCATCGCATCGCCCGGGGCGTGGCTGACGACGGTGGCCAGCCGGGTCTGCCTCGACGTGCTGGGCTCGGCACGGGTCAGGCGGGAGCGTTACGTCGGCGAGTGGATACCGGAGCCGTTGCCGGACCGCTCCGAGTGGGTCGGCGGGCGCGCCGACGGCGGCCGCGACGAGCCGGCGGACCCCGCGGACCGGGTCACCCTGGACGAGTCCGTGAACATGGCCTTCCTGGTGGTGCTGGAGTCCATGACGCCGGCCGAGCGGGTGGCGTTCATCCTGCACGACGTGTTCCGGTACCCCTTCGCGGAGGTGGCGGACATCGTCGGCCGGAGCGCCCCGGCGTGCCGGCAGCTCGCCGCTTCGGCCCGCCGGCGCCTGCGGGACGCGCGCGCCGAGGCGGGTCCCGCGGCCGGGCAGGCCGTCCTGGTGCGGCGGTTCAAGGACGCGTGGGAGGCCAAGGACATCGGGGCGCTCATCGGTCTCCTCGACCCGGAGGCGGCGATGATCACCGACGGCGGCGGTCTGGCCGGGGCGGCCCTGCGCCCGGTCGAGGGCGCCGAGCGGGTCGCCCAGTACCTGGTCCACTTCGCGGACAGGGTGCCCGGGCTCCTCCTGCTGGAACGCACGGTGAACGGGCGGCCCGGCCTGGTCGCCCAGCACGCCGGGGTCACCGCGACCGTGGCCGCGTTCGGTCTCGCCGGGGACCGTGTGCACCGCATCTGGGCGGTGCGCAACCCGGAGAAGCTGCGCCCGTGGCCCGGGCACGGCGGGTCCGGGGCGGCGTCTCAGTCGTGGGGCGGGTAGGTCAGGCGGCCGTCGCGGACCCGCGCGTCCTTGTTCAGGACCGCGGGCCGCGTCGAGGCGGGCGACAGGATATCCACGACCTCCGCGCCCGCGACGATCAGTGCGTCGGTGATCAGTCTGCGGTGGCAGCGCCACGGCACGGCCTCGCTGCACATGATCGCGGGCCGGGCGTCCTCGGCGAGCTCCAGGAGTTCGTCCAGCCCCTCCCGGAAGGCGTCCGTGGCCATGTAGTCGGCGTAGTCGCGGAACGCCTTGACCCGCCAGGCGCCGTTCTCGGTCGCCACGCCCTTGGGGGTGTGGCGTCGGCCGCCCAGCTTGGGGAGCCACCGGTATCCGATGCCGGACGGCAGGGAGTCGATGATGTTCCGCTGGTTCCACTGCGGGAGTTTCCGGGACGACGGGTACGAGCGCACGTCGGCCAGCAGGGTGACGTCGTTCCGGCGCAGCAGCGTCACCAGTTCGCCGAACTCCCTGGTCGAGTGGCCGACCGTGCAGATCCTGTTCACCGTGCCGCCCGTCAGGTCTTCTTCAGCGCGCCGCCCTTGTGCATGGCGAGGTGGCCGGTCTTGTCGCTCTTGATCTCGTACTGCGGTTCCTCCTTGCTGCAGCGCCGGGTGCGGCCCTTGAATTCGACGTCGCTGGTGTGTTTCCCGGTGATGACGCCTTCGACGTGACCGGCTTCGGAGTTCCATCGCACGTGGTCCCCGACGGCGAAATCCTTCATGACCCGGTTTCCTTTCGTTCTCGTCGCGGGCGGGGCCGTTTCGCGGCCATGGTCCCTTTCGCCCTGGGTACGCTCATTTCGGTGGGGACGCCACCGGGCGGGAATGAGGAACGTGGAAGCGGGTCGATCATGTGCACCGCCGAGGACTACCCCGTACGGGCCGCCGCCCGCTCCCGCACGCCGGCCGAGCTGGACGGGCGGCTGATCGAGTGCCGTGCCTGTCCCCGCCTCGTGGAGTGGCGGGAGGAGACCGCCCGGATCAAGCGCCCCGCGTTCCGCGACTGGGAGTACTGGGCCCGCCCCGTACCCGGTTTCGGGCCCTCTGACGCCTCGCTGGCCGTCACGGGCCTGGCGCCCGCCGCGCACGGCGGGAACCGGACCGGCAGGATGTTCACCGGCGACCGGGCCGGCGACCTGCTGTACGCCACGCTGTACGAGCTGGGGCTGGCCTCCCGGCCCACGGTGACGGATCTGGCCGACGGGCTGGAACTGTACGGGGTCAGGGTGACGTCCCCCGTGCACTGCGCGCCGCCCGCCAACCGCCCCACGCCGGCCGAGCGGGACACGTGCCGGCCGTGGCTGGCCCGCGAGCTCCAGTTGCTGCGGCCCACGATGCGCTCGGTCGTCGTGCTCGGCGGCTTCGGCTGGCAGGCGACGCTGGCCGCCTTGGAGCGGGCCGGGCGGCGGGTGCCCCGGCCCAGGCCGGTGTTCGGCCACGGCGCCCGTACGACGCTGGAGCCGGCCGACGGGGCGGGCGGCCCGCTGACGGTGTTCGGCTGCTACCACGTCAGCCAGCGCAACGTCTTCACCGGCCGCCTCACCGCGGCGATGCTCCGCGAGGTGCTGGCCGAGGCGGCAAAGACGGCGGGACTGCCGGTCGTCCGGCCGGATCCGGAATGACCGGTACGCCGTAGCCGGCCGGTCGGCCCGGGCGGGCGAATTCTTTGCCGGATCATCAGGTTGGACCGACAGAAAATCGAGCACCCGTCCGTTATGGGCTCACTTTCTCGCACCACCGCCACCCCCGCACCGCTCGGACACGCGCCCCGTCCGCGAGAGCGCGAGTCGGCCGGGAGAGCGCGTGCACTGTGCCGACGCCTGCTCGTGCCGGTCGCGATGATGTCGTTCGCCCTCGTCGCGGCGGGCTGCAACGACGACGGCTCCGGATCGGACGGGGCGGCCTCGCCCGCGGCCCACGCCGGAACGACGGGCCCCGCCGGGACCTCGGCGCAGCCGTCCGCCCCCGCCTCCCCGGCCCCCGCGACGGCACCGTCCTCCCCCGCCGCGCCCAGTGGTTCCGGGTCGTCCGGGGCCGACGCCGCCGGTCCGGGCCGGTGCACGGCCGAGGGCCTGGGCATGAGCGTGAAGCGCGGCGACGGAGGCGCCGGGCAGGTCTACTACGAGCTCACGTTCGTGAACAAGTCCGGTCATTCCTGTGCCCTGAACGGCTTCCCGGGTGTGTCCCTGATCCAGCGTGACGGCAGCGTCATCGGCGCACCGGCCAAGCGTGACGGCGCCTCGCACGGGGCGACGGTGCTGGCTCCCGGGAAGACGGCGCACGTCGTGCTGCACACGCTGAACCAGGGCATCGCGGACGGTGGCTGCTGGAAGCAGGGCGACTACCTGCGGGTGTACCCGCCGGGCTCCAAGGAGGCTCTGACCCTGCGGGACCCGCAGATCCGCGTGTGCGGCGACCGCTTCACGACCACCGCGGTCGAGCGCTGACGTCTTCGCGGGAACATCGGCATGGCACTCGTGATCGCGCACCCCGAGGCGCGGGACGCTCCGCTGTTCGGGCCGGTGCTGCTGGCGGCCTGGCTCCAGACCTACCCGAACGAGGCCGCGGGAATCGACGAGGCATGGATCCGCGAGCAGCGCGGTTCCGCCGCATCGGCCGAGGGGACCGCCCGTTGGGAAGAGTTCCTCACGGCGGTGCGGGAGCGGCCGGACGCGCTGTTCTGCCGGGTCGTGCGCGAGGGGGCGGACATCGTGGGGTTCCTCTGCGGGCGGCGGGGCGATGTGGTCGTCCTGGGACCGATGTACCTGCTGGAAGCAGCGCAGGGTACGGGGGTCGGCGGCCGGCTGATGCGCGAGTTCGCGGACTGGTCGGGGGAGGTGCGCACCCAGTTGTGGGTCACCGAGTACAACGTGCGCGCGATCCGCTTCTACGAGCGGCACGGCTTCCGGGTCACGGATGAGCGGGAGCTGTGGCGCGGGCGCCTGCCCAATGTGCGGATGGTGCGCGACGGAGCCGGCACCGCCTGAGACGGGCACCGCGCCGGGACGCCTCTCGCGGGCGTCCCGGCGCCGTCGTTCCCGGCCCGTTCAGGCGGGGAGGTCCTCCACCGTGGGGGCGACGGGGGCGAAGAGGTCGGCCACGGCGGTGAGGGCGGCGGTCTTGAGGGCGGCGGCCGGGACGACCGTGCCGTCGGGCGCGGGCAGGCTGCGGGTGGCCGTGGCCTCGGCGACGACGGCGGGCCGGTAGCCGAGGTTGAACGCGCCCTGGGCGGTGTGGGTGACGCACATGTGGGCCATGAACCCGGCGAGCACCAGGTCCTTGCCGCTGCCGGGCTCCGCGCCCAGGGCGGTGAGGGTCTTCTCCAGCTCCGTGCGGTGGAAGGAGTTCGGGAACTGCTTGACGACCACGGCCTCGCCCTCCCGGGGCGCCACTTCGTCGCTGAGGGCGCCGATGTGCTCGCGGATGTCGTACGGGGAGCCCTCGCCGCCGTCGTGGATGACATGGATCACCGGGGTGCCGGCGGCCCTGGCCCGGTCCAGCAGCCTGGCGCAGGCCGCGACGGCCTCCTCGGCGCCCTCCAGCGCCATGACGCCGGTGCGGTAGGTGTTCTGGACGTCGATGAGGATCAGGACGGACTCGCTCAGCCGGGGCAGCCGGGCGTCCAGGCCGGAGACCTCGCGGAGCGTGGCGGAGGGCTGGTTCGTGGTCATGGTGGGTGCCTTTCTCGGGGTTGCGGGCAGGTTTTCGGGCAGGGCGGAGCCGTCCGCCGTGCCCGGCGGGGTTGTGTCGGGGCGTCCGGAGCGGTCAGGCCGCGCGGGTGCGGAAGCGGCGGCGGTAGGCGGCCGGTGTGGTGGCGATCTGCCGCCGGAACACACGGTGCAGGGTCTCCGCCGAGCCGAGCCCGGCGGCGGACGCCACCCGGTCGAGCGGGTCGTCGGTCGTCTCCAGGAGCCGGCGGGCCGCCTCGACGCGGGCGGACTCCACATAGGCGGCCGGGGAGACTCCGGTCTCCTGCTTGAAGACCCGGGCGAAGTGGCGCTCGCTCAGGCACATCCGCGCCGCGAGCACCGGTGCGGACAGGTCCTGGTCGAGGTGGTCCGCGATCCACAGCCGCAGCACGTCGATCTCGCGCCGGGAGGCGGCAGGTCTGCTCAGGGGCACGGAGAACTGGCTCTGGCCGCCCTGCCGCTTGAGGTACATCACCAGCTGGCGTGCCACGGCGAGCGCGGCGTCCTCGCCCAGGTCCTCGGCCACCAGGGCGAGCGCGAGGTCCAGGCAGGCGCTGATGCCGGCGCCGGTCCACACCCGGCCCCGGTCGGCGCGGACGAAGATCGGGTCCGCGTCCACCGTGATCTCCGGGTGGGCGGCGGCGAGCTGGGCGGCGGTCGACCAGTGGGTGGTCGCCGTCATGCCGTCCAGGAGTCCGGCGGCGGCGAGCAGATGCGCGCCGACGCACACGGACGCCACCCGGCGGGCGTGCGGGGCGGTCTCCTTCACCCAGGCCACGATGTCCGCGTCGATCCGGGCGACGGGCCCGGCTTCGGTGACGTCGACGGCACCGGGCACCAGCAGGGTGTCGACCTCCCGGCCCACCTCGCCGAAGGTGAGGTCGGTCAGCAGCCGCACCCCCGCCGAGGTCCGGACCTCGCCCGCCTCGGGCCCGGCGAGGCGCACCTCGTAGCGGTCGCGGCCCTCGGAGACCCGGTTGGCCAGGGCGAAGACCTCGGCGGGGCCGGAGACGTCGAGCAGGTCGACGCCGGGGAAGACCGCGATGACGACGCGGTGTGCGGGGGACATGGATCCATCGTCATGCACCGGGCGGGTGGCCGCAATGACGGTTCCCTGTCACATTCGGACACCGGTCGGCGGGGTCCCGCGTCCGAGATGCGGACGCACTGACGCGCTGGTTCGCTGGGATGGACGGCTCTCCACCGAGAACCTGGAGTGATCATGAGCGTTGCGGACGAGACCGGCGGCCGGGCCGAGCGGATCCGGGCGAAGGCCGAGGAGATGCGGGAGACCGCCGAACGCACATCGGACCCGCAGGAACGGCAGCGCCTCCAGGACAAGGCCCGCCGGCTCCAGGAGCGGAGCGACCAGGTGACCACCAAGGGCGACCACGGGACGAACGCGCTCTGAGCCGGCGGTCCCCTCCGCTACTGCGTGAACCGGGGCAGCCACTTCACCAGGTAGTCGGGATGGCCCGCGTTCTCGGCGGCCAGCTGCCGGACCACGAACCCCAGGCCGAAGGCCCGGCCGGACGCGAAGTCGCGCTGCGGGCGGTCCACGTCGAGTGCGGCGACCTCGGCGTACTCGTCCAGCAGGACCCGGTGGGTCTCGATGCGCTGGAGCGTCCGGGCCGGGTCCTGGCGGACGATGTGCCGGTCGTAGGCGTGGCCGTGTGTACGCAGGGTGAAGCCGATCGCGCCGCCCCGGTCGTGGATCTCGCCGGGCGACTCGGCCGGGCACCGCCACCCTTGGCCGCCGGCGGCCCGCGCGAGGTCCTCTTCCTCGTCGAGGCGCGCCCTGACGAAGGCGACGAGGTCGGAGTTGTCTGTCGTCATCTGGTTTCGCATCCTTCCGCTCGGCCCCACCCCCTGGGGGCCGAGCTGGACACTATCCCGAGGTGCCTCAGTGGCTCCCGTCCACCGGCTCCAGTACGAACACGGGGATCTGCCGGTCGGTCTTCTTCTGGTAGTCGGCGTAGTCGGGGAACGCCTCGACCGCGCGCTCCCACCACTGCTCCTTCTCCGCGCCGGTGACCTCACGTGCCGTCATGTCCTGGCGCCGGGGGCCGTCCTGGAGCTCGGCGCGCGGGTCGGCCTTGAGGTTGTGGTACCAGACGGGGTGGGTGGGGGCTCCGCCCTGGGAGGCGACCACCGCGTACCGGCCGTCGTGCTCGACGCGCATGAGGGGCGTCTTGCGGATCTTGCCCGACTTGGCACCCACGGTCGTCAGGACGATGACGGGCATGCCGCGCATCGTCGTCCCTTCCGTGCCGCCGGAGCTCTCGTACTGCTCGACCTGGTCGCGAACCCACTGGGAGGGGCTCGGCTCGTACTCGCCCTGGAGAGGCATGTGTTCTTTCCCGTCGTCGGTCTGTCCGGCCGTGGCGCATCGCCGGCCGCGGCATCTCATCATGGCTTCAACGACTCCTGCCACCGGGCTCATCCGCCCATGCCGTCGTGTCGCGGTCAGGAGCGGCCGGTGGCTCCGGTGCCGTAGCGGACGGTTACCCTTTCGAAGCCCAGGGATTCGAGAAGGCCCTTGAGCATCGCGGTCGTGTTCCTCTCGGCTCGCTGCGCCAGACCGCTCTCCTCGGCCGCGTCACCGATGTGGCGTGCGGCCAGCTTGTTGACGGCCTGCTCGCTGCCGGGGTTGTCGGAGAAGAAGTCGCCGAGCCGGTCGAGGAGGCCGCGCTGCTTGGACACCGCGTAGGAGCGGTCGGGGTCGAGCGCCGGTTTGCCCAGCACGGCGTGCGGCAGCCGGAGTTCGGCGGTGGTGCGGTCCTCGTTCACGACGACTCCCCCGTTCGTCACCCGCCCGAGGTCGACGTAGGCGGAGACGGTGCCGGCGCCGACGTAGAGCGTGCGGCTGCCCCGGATCACGTCGGGGACGTACTTGGTGTCCTTCTCCAGGTCGACCACGACCTGGAAGTTGCCGGACGCCGCCTCGTACCTGCTCATGTCCTGGATCGACTTGAGCACCGCGGGGCCCGAGCGGTCGTGGGTCTCCTCGCCGAAGACGTCGCCCAGGCCGGGGAGCAGGCTGAGGCGGGTGCCGAGGAGCAGCAGGGCGAGCGCGGCCGCGGCCGCGGCGGCCGCACGGCCCCAGCGACGGCGGCGCCGGCCGTCGTCGGCCGGGCCTGGCTTCGTGGACGGTTCTGTCGCCGGGTCGGTGGAGGTCATACGGTCCGTATGACCCGGCCCGGCGGGTTCACGCAGGGCGGACCGCCCTCGCGCCGTCTCCCGGGCCCGCGCAGTCCCTCAGGCCCCGGTGACCCCGTCCAGCCGCTCCCGCACCAGGTCGGCGTGGCCGATGTGGCGCGCGTACTCCCCGATCATGTGGACGTGGACGAGGCGCAGCGAGTACACCTCCCCGTTGTGGGTGAACGTGTCGTCCAGCGAGGCGCCGGCGACGATCTCGTCGGCGAGCCGGCACTCCTCGACCAGCCGGGCGTAGTCCTCGGCGGCCGTGGCGGGGTCCAGGTCCTCGAAGTCCGCGTCCTTGCCCTTGGCCGGGTCGTACATCGGCTCCAGGTCCTGCCCGGCGAACCGCTGCCGGAACCAGGTGCGTTCGACCTTGGCCATATGGCGTACCAGCCCCAGCAGGGACAGGTTCGAGGGCTCCACCGTCCGTTCGGCGAGCTGTTCACCGGTGAGCCCGGCGCACTTCTGGAGCAGGGTCGAGCGGAACCAGCCGAGAAAGCCGGTGAGCATCTCCCGTTCCGCGGCGACGAGCGAGCCGGGCGTACGGGTGGCTGAGGGTGCGGTCCAGGTCATCCGGCGATCATGCATCCTGAACGGCCGTTCGCACGAGTGGTTTTACGCCCGCATGCCGTAGTCGTGGCCGTCCGAGGAGGAGCGGGTCACGGACGTCGTGGCACCGCCGACGAGCCCGAGGACCAGGAAGAGGACCAGCAGTGCCTTGCCGGCGGTACTCATGACCAGCGGCCGGGTGGCGGAGCGCGGCCCGCCCTGCGGGACGGAGAGGGCGTCGTCGCCGAAGAATCCCTTGGGGTAGGCCGGGCTGAGCAGGGAGAAGTAGGCGGAGACCCGCATCTCGTAGCGCAGGGTGGCCGCCGTCGCCTCGAACAGCGGGCGGGGCATGCGCCCCAGGACCAGGGTGATGAGCCACCACAGGACGGCCAGGACGGACCAGCCGGAGGTGGCGAGGCCCTGCACGATCGCGGCGGGAATGACCAGGATCAGCCGGAAGAAGACGGCGAACCGGTTCAGCCGCGTCGGCCGGACGTCGATGCGGACGGGGTGGTCCGGCGGCTGGGAGAGGCTGAAGGGCGGGTAGCGGTCCACGAGGAGCATGGCGCTCGCGCCGACCCGTGTCCGGTAGGCCAGGACCTGGGCGAGGAAGCGGTAGACGGGGCCGGGCAGCCGGCCGAGCGCGAGGGCGGCGAACCAGCCGAACACGACGGTGAAGAAGGCCGCGATCTCCAGGAAGAACAGCACGAAGAAGTGCGGGATCAGCAGGAGCAGCCGGAAGAAGACGGTGAGCCGCCGCTGGCGGGCGGGTTCCACGACGTCCAGCCCGGGCCGGAACTCGTCGGCGTCCCCGGTGCGCGGCCCCGGGCTCCACTGGGCGTCGGTCATGTCGCTCCTCTTCGGCGGTGACCGCGCCGGGCCCGCGGTCCTGGCCGGCGGGCGCCGGTGCGCGGCGCATCCGGTGGCCTTCCACCGTCGGCCCCCCGGCGACGGCCCGCAATCGGCCACGGGCCGATCGGGTAGCCGTACCGCCGCAGGTCAGCGCTTCCGGGACCGGCCGCGCGCGATCCTGCGACGGACGCCGTGGCGCAGCCGGGACCAGGCCGGCGCGGGCCGCCCGGCGCGGCGGGGCGCCGCCTTCGGGCGAGGCTTCGGCTTCGTACGGGGCTTCGGCTTCGTACGGGGCGCGGCCTTCGGACCGTCCGCCGGGGCACGCTCCGGGTCTTCGGCGAGGACGTGGTACCGGTGGCTCAGGCGCCGTCCCACCAGCAGATAGGCCAGGAGGGCCCCCGCCGTGTTGAGGATGACGTCGTCCACGTCGAAGGCGCGGCCCCGTACGACCGCTCCCTGCACCAGTTCCACGAGGACGATGACCGCCACGGTCAGCAGGAACATGCGGAGCATCCGGAGCCGTCGCGGGACGAGGATGGGCAGCAGGATGCCGAAGGGCATGCCGAGCACCAGATTGCCCCCGGCCTGCTTGCACGCCGCGAGGAACGTGTAGTCCTCGGCGTACTGCCGCAGGGAGCGGCCCGGGTGCAGGTTCGACTTCACGAGTTCCTCGGAGGCGGGCGACGGGGTGAGCGTCACCTTCGCCAGTACCACCGAGAATCCGGCCATGGCCGCGAAGGCGAGTACGAGGATGGCGACGCGCAGCAGGAGCCGCCCCCATCCCTTCCGCCGGGCCGTGTCCCGCTGGGGTCTTGCCGCCGCTGCGTCCATGGGCGACGGATGCCCCGGAAGCGCCGGACCACACCCGCGTGCCGTGCGGGGCGGGCGTCCCGGGGTCAGACTGGTCGCGGCGGGCCGGTCGCGCGGGCCCGGCACATCCCGGACCCGATGCGGAGGTCTCATGACGGGCGACCACGCCAACGCTCCCCTGAACTGCCTGGTCACCGGCGCCAGCGGCTACATCGGCGGCCGCCTGGTCCCGGAGCTGCTGGCGGCCGGGCACCGGGTGCGGTGCCTGGCCCGTACCCCGGAGAAGCTGCGCGACCATCCATGGGCGGGCGAGGTGGAGACCGTGCGGGGCGATGTCACGGACGCGGCCTCGCTCGCCCCGGCGATGGACGGCATCGACGTGGCGTACTACCTGGTGCACGCGCTGACGACCGGGGCCGGCTTCGAGGAGACCGACCGGCGGGCCGCCACGGCCTTCGCCGAGCAGGCGCGGGCCGCCGGGGTCGGCCGCATCGTCTACCTGGGCGGTCTCACCCCGGAGGGCGTACCCGAGCGGGAGCTGTCGCCGCACCTGCGCTCCCGGGCCGAGGTCGGGCGCATCCTGCTGGACTCCGGCGTGCCGACGACCGCGCTGCGCGCCGCCGTCATCATCGGCTCGGGTTCCGCGTCCTTCGAGATGCTGCGCTATCTCACGGAGCGGCTGCCGGTGATGGTGACGCCGAGCTGGGTGTCGACCCGCATCCAGCCCATCGCCGTGCGCGATGTGCTGCGCTATCTGGTGGGCAGTGCGCGCATGCCCCGGGACGTGAACCGCGCGTTCGACATCGGCGGCCCCGACGTCCTCACCTACCGGGACATGATGCAGCGTTACGCGGAGGTGGCGGAGCTGCCGCACCGGCTGATCCTGCCCGTGCCGATGCTGTCACCGGGCCTTTCCAGCCACTGGGTCGGGCTCATCACGCCCGTGCCCGCGTCGATCGCCCGGCCGCTCGCCGAGTCCCTGCGGTACGAGGTGGTGTGCCGGGAGCACGACATCGCGGGCTACGTCCCCGACGGCGCGGGGCAGCCGTTCGGCTTCGACACGGCGCTGCGCCTGGCGCTGCAGCGGATCCGGGAGGCCCGGGTCACCACCCGGTGGTCCTCCGCCTCGGTGCCGGGCGTGCCCAGCGACCCGCTGCCCACGGACCCCGACTGGGCGGGCGGCAGCCTGTACACGGACGAGCGGCAGCGCGAGGTGGACGCGTCGCCGGAGGCCCTGTGGCGGGTGGTGGAGGGCATCGGCGGGGAACACGGATGGTATTCGTTCCCGCTGGCCTGGGCGGTGCGGGGCTGGCTCGACCGGCTGGTGGGCGGGGTCGGCCTGCGGCGTGGACGGCGCGACACGGACCGGCTCCGGGTGGGCGACTCGCTGGACTTCTGGCGGGTCGAGGAGATCGAGCCGGGGCACCTGCTGCGGCTGCGCGCGGAGATGCGGCTGCCGGGCCCGGCCTGGCTGGAGATGTACGTCGAGCGGGACGGGGAGGGCCGGTCGCGCTACCGGCAGCGGGCACTGTTCCATCCGCGCGGGCTGCTCGGGCACGCGTACTGGTGGAGTGTGTCGCCGTTCCACGCCGTGGTGTTCGGCGGGATGGCCCGCAACATCGCGCTGGCGGCGGAGAACCGGACGTCACCCGAACGGGCGGTACCGGCGGTGTCGCCCTGAGCGGTGCGTTCCGGTGCCGCCGGAGTGACGGCAGCATGGCTGTCCCCGCCCCCTCTGGAGTTGCGCCATGACCGTTGCGGTCGTCCTGTTCACCGCCGACCTGCGTCTGCACGACCATCCGCCGCTGCGCGCCGCGCTCGCGTCGGCCGACGAGATCGTGCCTCTGTTCGTCCGGGACGGCGCCATCGGGGCGGCCGGTTTCGACGCCCCGAATCGGCGCGCGTTCCTGGCGGACTGTCTGCGCGACCTCGATGCCGGACTGCGTGACCGGGGCGGCCGGCTGGTCCTGCGGTCCGGGGACGTGGCCGAGGAGGTGTGCGGGGTCGCCTCGGAGACCGGCGCCGACGAGGTGCACATGGCGGCGGGCGTCAGCGGGTACGCCCGCCGCCGCGAGGAGCGGCTGCGCGAGGCGCTGGAGGCGGACGGGCGCCGGCTGCGCGTCCACGACGGGGTGGTCACCGCGGTGGCGCCCGGTGCGGTGACGCCGGCCTCCTCGGACCACTTCGCCGTGTTCACCCCGTACTTCAGGCGCTGGTCGCGGGAGCGGCTGCGCGACGTGTTCGGCGCGCCGCGCACGGTCCGGGTGCCCCAGGGGCCGCGCTCCGAGAAGGTGCCCTCGCGCGGCGACGTCTCCGGCGTGTCGGAAGGGCTCGCGGAGGGCGGCGAGCAGGCGGGACGCAAGGCGTTCACGGCCTGGCGGCGGCACGGGCTCACCGCGTACGAGGACCGGCACGACGACCTGGCTGCCGACGGCACCTCGCGCCTCTCCCCGCATCTGCACTTCGGCACCCTGTCCCCCGTCGAGCTGGTGCACCGGTGCCGGGACGCGGGCGGCGCGGGGGCCGAGGCGTTCGTGCGGCAGCTGTGCTGGCGGGAGTTCCACTACCAGGTCCTCGCGGCCCGGCCCGCCTCGTCGCACGAGAACTACCGCGACAAGCACGACCGGTGGCGGTCCGAGGCGGAGGCGGCCGACGAGGTCGAGGCGTGGCGGCAGGGGCGCACCGGCTATCCGATGGTCGACGCCGCGATGCGCCAGCTGCGCCACGAGGGCTGGATGCACAACCGGGGCCGGCTGCTCACCGCTTCCTTCCTGACCAAGACGCTGTACGTGGACTGGCGGGTCGGGGCGCGCCACTTCCTGGATCTCCTGGTGGACGGCGACATCCCCAACAACCAGATGAACTGGCAGTGGATGGCGGGCACCGGTACCGACAGCCGGCCCAACCGGGTGCTCAACCCCGTCGTCCAGGGCAAGCGGCTCGACCCGGACGGGGAGTACGTACGGCGCTGGGTGCCGGAGCTGTCGCCGGTGCCCGGGTCCACCGTGCACGAGCCGTGGAAGTTGCCGGACGCGGAGCGGGAGGGCCTGGACTATCCGGAGCCCGTGGTGGAACTGGCCGAGGGCCTGGCCCGGTTCCGGCAGGCGCGTGGGCTGGAGTGAGGGCGCGGGAGCGCGGCGCGCTGGTCCTGCTGTCGGCGGCGTCCGGGGCGGCGGACGCGTTCGTCTTCCTCGGTGTCGGCCAGGTCTTCGCCGGCGTGATGACGGGGAACCTGGTACTGCTGGGCGCCTCGGCCGCGGGGGCGGGCGAGGAGGGCGTCGCGCTGCGGGTGGCCGCCGCACTGGTCTCGTACGGCTGCGGGGTGGCCGGTGCCGCACTGGTGGGTGAGCGGATGTGGCGGCGGGTCCCGCTGATGCTGCCGGCCGAGGTGGTGCTGCTCGCGGCGGGCGCCGGGCTGTGGGCGGCCCGGCCGGCGCCGTCGGACGCGGGCCGGCTGGGTCTGCTGGTGCTCATGGGGCTGGCGATGGGCATCCAGGGCCGGGTGCGGGCGACGCCCACGAACTACTTCACCGGAACGCTGACGTCGCTCGTCGGCCGCTTCGCGGTGGGGGCGTGGCGAGGCGACGACGCCTGGGCCGCCGGGCGGCTGGCCGCCGTGGTGGCGGGGGCCGCGCTCGCGGCGCTGACCTTGCGGTGGTGGCCGGCGGGCGGGGCGGTGGTGGCCGCGGCGCCGGCCGCGGCTGCGCTGCTGGTGGAGGCTACGGCGCAGCCGGGGCGGGCGGCGGCCGGTCCGGGAAAGGGGAAGCCCCGGCCGGATCGGGGGAATCCAGCCGGGGCGGCCTGAATGTGGGCGCTCAGTGCGTCATCCACATATAGGTGAACGATAAACCACCACGCCCTGTTCCCGGCAATCGCGGCCCCGGACTGTGATCCAGGGCACGGACTCCGGCGGTATGGACGGCGCCTCACTCACCGGGCGGCGGGCGCCTCGGTGCCGTAGCGGCGGTGGAACCGCTCGATCCGGCCCGCCGTGTCCAGCACCTGCCGGGTGCCCGTGTAGAACGGGTGGCTCGCCGACGAGGTCTCCACGTCGATGACGGGATAGCTCCGGCCGTCCTCCCACGTCACGCGCCGGTCGGAGTCGGCGGTGGAGCGGGTGAGGAAGGCGGTCCCGGCGGCGCGGTCGCGGAAGACCACCGGACGGGAGACGGGGTGGATTCGGGACTTCATGAGGCGTTCCTTCCTGGACGCGGACGGTCGTGCGCGGTGACGATCACGGCACCCGGCCCTTGTGGGAACGGGATTCGTTTTCGTTCTGCCGGTACAACATGGTCCCCCGCCGTCGCATTCCCGGCCGCCCCTCACCTCGCGACTTGCACCAACCGCCGCCAGCAGCAAGGCTGTTCGAAAGAGGATGGGCTACAGTCAGCCGCTGGCATATGCCGGATGCAAGAACGCATCGAGTGTTGCCAAACCACTTACGGGCCTCTTCCGGCTGTGCGAAAGTCGTATGCGGTCCACCCTTCGTCACTGGTTGTGCCGCCCTGTATCGGAGTACGACATGCCGTCCCCCCTCTCCGCGGACCGCTCCGCCCCGCAGCCGCCCGAGCGCGAAGCCGTCGACGCGTTGATCCACCGCACGCGCCGGCTGCGTGGCGACGTGGACGCCGTGCGGCGCGACGCCGTACGCGTGGACGAGGACGACCCTCAAACGCGCTGGCAGCGAGCGCTGTGCGAGCTGGCGGTCCACCACTTGGACGACCTGGGCACACAGCTGGGACAGCTCCGGGACGGCCTGCCCGCCGAGCCCTCCGAACAGCCCGCCGACGGTGCCGGCGAGCCCGCCGGCTCCCTGATCGGCCGGGTCGGCAGCGCCGAGTGGAATCTGCTCACCGACGAGGTCAGCTGGTCCGACGAGCTGTTCCCGATCTTCGGCCGTGACCCGGAGGCGGGCGGGCTCTCACTCGACGCCCTGCCCTCCCGACTGCTCCCCGAGGACCAGCCGTTACTCACCGCGCTCGTCACGGACTGCCTGGTGGACGGCAAGCCGATAGACGGCGAGTTCCGCATCCGGCACACCGACGGGCGCGTCCGGACCCTGCACATGATGGGCGAGCCCGTCCTCGACACGGACGGCTGCACCGCCTCCATGTGGGCCGTCCTGCGAGACGTCAGCGCGCTGCGGCGCAGCCAGCGGGTGGTGCGCCGCACCCATGAGTCCCTGCGCCGCGAACAGCCCCACTCCGAGGCCGGACACCGGGCCGCTGCGGAGCCGGCGGAAGCCGTCCTGCCGCCGTGGCAGACCTCCCTCCGGCTCCCCGGCCACGGGCCCGGCGCCCTGGACATCGCCGCGCACTACCTGCCGTCCGAGACGAGCGCCCTGGTCGGCGGCGGCTGGTACGACGCCATGGAGCTGCCCGACGGCAGGACGATGCTCACCGTCGGCGATCTCACCGGCCACGGCGTCCAGGCCACCTCCGCCATGGCCGTGGTGGTGGGCGCGGTGCGCGGCATGGCGATGGCCGGCATCGAGCCCGGCACCCTCCTCGGGCACCTCAATCAGTTGGTGGAGACCTCCGTTCAGCCTGCTCTGGGGAGCGCCGTCTGCGGCAGGTTCGACCCGGCCACGCGCACCCTGGAATGGGCGCAGGCCGGACACCCCGCTCCCCTGCTCTTCCGCGACGGCACCGGGCGCCCGCTGCCCGTGCCGGACGGAGTGCTGCTCGGAGCGTCCTCCGGGGCCGCCTACGAGCAGGACGAGGCGCACCTGCTGCCCGGCGACGTGCTGGTGCTGCACACCGACGGACTGGCCCGCGACGACGCCGCCGGGCACGGTGGCGCGCGCCCGGGCACGGAGACGCTGCTGGGGCTGGCCCCGCGCTTCGCCGAGGCCCGCTCGGCGCGGGAGTGCGTACGGATCGTCGCCGAGGCGTTCGGCGGGACCGAGCGGCTGGACGACGCGTGCGTGCTGGTCGCCCGCGTCGGGGCGTAGGGAAGCGGCAGCCGCCCTCGGCGGAGCCCGCTGCTCGTCGCGCCCCGGGGCTCCTCAGATCTCAGCGCTCCTCGACTTCTTGCGCTGGTTCGGCGGCACGGCGAGCTCGATCTCCTCGCGCAGGTCCTCGATCTTCGCGTAGCCGGAGTACTGCCCGGTCAGCCGGTACATCTCGCGCAGCCGGTCCCAGGTCCGGTGGGAGGATGTCTCCCCCATCGTGACCAGGGCGAGCCGGGCGTAGCGGTCGGCCTGTTCCGGGTCGTCGGCGATGAAGCACGCCGAGGCGAGCGAGATGTAGTCGAAGATCTTGGACCGCTCGCGGCCGTTGACCCGCAGCTCCAGGGCCTGCTTCGCGTGCCGTTGGGCGATGACCGCCGCCGAGGGCTCGTGTTCCGCGAGCGTACGGAAGGCCAGGGCCTGCATGCCGTGCATGTCGGCCTCGTCGAACATCTGCATCCAGCTGGGCGGGGGCACGTCGGTCTTGTCCGAGACGAAGAGCTCCTCGGCCCGGCCCAGCGTGCGCCGCATGGCCTGGCCCCGGCCCATGGACGCCTGCGCCCACGCCTCGATGGTGCAGAGCATCGCCTGGGTGCGCGGCAGGACGCCGTCCCCGGAGCCCGACTTGGCGAGCTTCATCAGGTCCAGCGCGTCGTCGGGACGGCCCAGGTGGACCATCTGGCGGGCCGCCCGGGACAGCGCCTCGCCCGCGCGCGGGCGGTCGCCGCCCTCGCGGGCCGCGTGCGCGGCGATGATGAAGTACTTCTGCGCGGTGGGTTCGAGGCCCACGTCGTGCGACATCCATCCCGCCAGGACGGCGAGGTTGGCGGCGACGCCCCACAACCGCCGCTGGAGATCGGCGGGGTGGTGGTACGAGAGCATTCCGCCCACCTCGTTGAGCTGGCCCACCACTGCTTTGCGCTGGAGCCCGCCGCCCCGGGACGCGTCCCAGGCGCGGAAGACCTCGACGGACCGCTCCAGCGCATCGATCTCCTCGGAGCCGATGGGAGCGGCCTCGTACAGGTCGAAGCCTGCCGGGTCGGCGTGTACCGGGCCGCCGGCGCGCGGGGCGTCGGCCGCCAGTACGGGGTCGGTGTGCAGCCAGTCGTACATGGGGCCGGCGATGGCGGAGCCGGCGGCGAGCGCGGCGCCCGCGCTCATCAAGCCGCGTCGGTTGAGCATGAGGTCCATTCCCGTGAATTCGGTGAGGACCGCTGCCGTCCGCTCGGGCGCCCACGGGAGTTGCTCGGGATTGTCCTGCGTCCCGGCCTCTCGCCGCTTCCCCACACGCCCGCGCCGGCCGAACCCGAGGTCCTCGATGGTCACGACACGACCGAGCCGCTCGGTGAACAGAGCCGCCAGCACCTTCGGCACGGGATCGCGGGGTGACTCCCCCATGTCGATCCAGCGCCGCACGCGCGAGGTGTCGGTGGCCAGTTGGGGGTGGCCCATGGCCGCCGCCTTCCGGTTCACCATTCTCGCGAGTTCGCCCTTGGACCAGCCGGCAAGGCCGAACAGGTCCGACAGGCGGGTGTTGGGTTCTCCGGTCACGTCAAGCCCCCAGGTTCTCGGCTGTGTTGACAGTAACCCCCTGTCAGATGCCCTGCGACTATTCGCCAGGGTTTCGCCAGGGTGCGCTATGTCGAGAGACACCCACGCGCCGGTGTCAGGTAGGAAAGCGCAACCCCGCCCGGCAGCCCTCGGTACTCCCCAGGGTGCCGAACGGCCGCCGGCCGGGGTGGCGCACGCAACTTGTCGGCGCACGAAGGGATCTGTATCGCCCATGTACACAGCATCGTCCTCCGTGTCCGCCCCGCCCCGGCCGCTGCGTCCCCTCCAGGCGGGCGGCGGACCGTATCTCGACCCGCGCGCGACCGTCCCGGCCCCCGGCATCGGGCGCCCCCGGCGGCCGGGAGGGCCAGGTGTCCCCTCCCTCGGCGGCCGGCTGGACCTGTCGGGTCCCCAGGGCGCCCAGCTGAGGATGGTGATCGCGTCCGTGCACCGGATCTGCCCGGAGTTCAATCCGGTGCAGGTGCTGCGGCGCAGCGGGCGTTCGGTGCTGCTGGTCGGCTCCACGGGGCGCGCGACGGCGGTGGCGAAGTGTTTACTGGACCACTCCCCCGAGTGGTCGGAGCGGTTCCGGCACGAGATAGCGGCATACCGGGCGTTCGTCCGGCACCGCCCGCCGGTACGGGTGCCCCGGCTCATCGCCGCCGACCCGGAGAACTGCACGCTGGTCATCGAGCGGATGCCGGGCCGGGTGGCCGCCCTGACGCGCCACCCGGCCGAGGCTCCGCCGCGCGCGGACCTGCGGGCCGTGCTCGGGGCGGTGGCCCGGGTGAACGCCTGGCGTCCGCCGGCGGGCCTGTTCGAGGCGCCGCTCGACTACGCGGCGCGGATCGCCCGCTACCACGAGCTGGGTCTCTTCACCGACCGGGACCTGGGCGACCTGCAGAAGCTGCTGCACGGGATCGCGCACTCCGGCGGGCGCCACGGGATGGGGCAGTTCTGCCACGGGGACGCACTGCTCTCCAACATCCTGCTGTCGCCCACGGGGCCGGTACTGGTGGACTGGGAGCACGCGGGCTGGTATCTGCCGGGGTACGACCTGGCGACGCTGTGGTCGGTGCTGGGTGACGCCCCGGTGGCCCGGCGCGAGATCAGCAAGCTGGCGCAGGTCGCCGGTCCGGCGGCGCGCGACGCGTTCCTGGTCAACCTGATGCTCGTGCTCACGCGGGAGATCCGCCGGTACGAGACGGCCGTGCAGCGGGCCATGCGGGAGGCCGGGCCCGCCCGGGCCGTGCCGGAGAGGCCGGGGGCGCTCGCCCCGGGAGAGGAGCAGCGGCTGCTGCTGCGCCGGCTGCACGACGACTGCGCGATGGCCCGGAACGCCGTGCGGGCGGCGGTCGGCACGCGCTGACCGGCCGGCCCCATGGGGCGCGCCGCGGGTACGGTGCCGACACACCGGGCCCGCGGCGCGCTGGTGTGCGCGTGCCGGTTCCTGGCTTCAGCGGGCGCGCACGACGTCCACGTCGGACGCCTTGACGAAGGCGACGCGGTGGCCGATCTGGACCGTCAGGTACTTCTCCTCGCCCTTGAAGTACGCGTGGTCCAGCGGGTAGGAGGCGTCGATCGTCGGTGCGTAGAAGAAGCCGGTGGGCGCCTCGCCGCCACCGGGGTAGGACTGGCCGGCCTTGATCGTGTACGGGAGGGGCGCGCCGACCCGCTGGTCCGCGAAGTCCGCCGGGTACTCCGACTTCTCCGGGTAGGCGACCCCGTACACCGGCACCTGCGCCCTGCCGGGCTTCGGGCGGACGACGTAGCCGGATGTGGGGACGGTGGTGCGGGTGTGGGCGGGGGTGCGGAACCACGCCTTCTCGCCGTACCACCAGATGGCCGTCCAGCCGGGGGCGCGGCCGGCGACGACGGCCTGCTGGGTGGCACTGATCTTGCTGCCCCAGTCGGCGGCGCAGTTGGTGCCGGGCGAGCCGTCCGGGTGGATGCCGGGGTCGGAGAAGAGGGGCGCGTCGTCGGAGGGCGCGGTGTGCAGCGGGACGGCGCTGGAGCCCTGGACGGGCAGGTCCACGTTCTTCTCGCAGTCACGGAACGCCTGCTTGTTGTCCTTGAACCTCGGGCTGACGGTGACCAGTTGGCTGCCCGGGCGGGCGGTGGGCACGGTGGGCTCGCCCAGCAGCGCCATGAAGTGGTTCCAGTCCCAGTAGGTACCCGGGTCCCAGTGCATGTTCTTGGTGCCGGCGGCGCTGGTGGGCGGAACGCCGTCGTGGCCGATGATGTGCTGGCGGTCGAGGGGGATGTCGTACTCGGCGGCGAGGTAGCGCACGAGCGCGGCGGTCGAGCGGTACATCTCGGGGGTGTACCACTGGGCGCCGTCGACGGCGACGCCTTCCTGCTCGATGCCGATGGAGTGGCTGTTGACGTACCAGTTGCCGGCCTGCCAGGCGACGTCCTTGTTCTTGACCATCTGGGTGACGTGCCCGTCGGCGGAGCGCACGACGTAGTGGGCCGAGGTCTGCTTCAGCGGGTTCTGGAAGATCTTCAGGGTGGTGTCGAAGTCCTCCTCGGTGTCGTGCAGCACGATGAACTTGATCTTGTTGGTGTGCGGCCGGTCGGCGGTGTCGTAGTTGCCGTACGTCTCCTTGTCGGCCGGGTCGCCGGTCTGCTGGTAGGCGGCCGGGACCCAGTCGCAGGCGAGACCGCGCGGGCACTCGGGCCGGACCCCGTCGGCGCCGGCCGGGGCGGCGGGGCTGAGCAGTGCGAGGCTCAGTGCCCCGGCGGTGGTGAAGGCGAGTGCGAGCCTGGTCCTCTGCTTGGACGTCATGACAACCCTTCGTAGAGCCGGGTGGAGCCGTGGCGGGCGTGCGCGCACACTCTGTGACCCGGGATGAAGGGGCGTCAAGAGTCGGGAGCGGGAAGCGCGTTGAGCCACTGGACCAGACCACTGACAGGGTCCTTGACCTGCGAACGGCGGGAAACGGCAGGGGTGTGGCGATCGCTCGTTACCGAGGTTTTACGCGCCCGGTCCGGCACGGGTGTCCCTCGAACGGGCGCTCTGCGGTGTGACTAATCGCTCGGGTGCGTGCCCCGAACGGACCAAGGGTAGTGCTGGCGCCGACAGGACCGATGCGCGTGGTTCCCACGCAATGGCTCTCGGAAAGGCCGGACGCACATGGCTCAGCCGTTCACCCTGCCGGACTTCTATGTTCCGTATCCGGCGCGTCTCAACCCCCACGTGGAGGAGGCCCGGCAGCACACGAAGACGTGGGCGCGGGCCATGGGGATGCTGGAGGGGTCCGGTATCTGGGAGGAGAAGGACCTCGACGCGCACGACTACGCGCTGCTGTGCGCGTACACCCATCCCGACTGCTCGGCCGAGGCGCTGTCGCTCGTCACCGACTGGTACGTGTGGGTCTTCTTCTTCGACGACCACTTCCTGGAGCTGTTCAAACGGACCCCGGACCGCGAGGGCGGCAAACGGTATCTGGACCGGCTGCCCGCGTTCATGCCGATGGAGCGCGGCGCGCCGGTGCCCGAGCCGGAGAACCCGGTGGAGGCGGGGCTCGCGGATCTGTGGGCGCGTACGGTGCCCGCGATGTCCGACGCGTGGCGGGTCCGGTTCGCGGAGTCGACCAGGAACCTGCTCAACGAGTCGCTGTGGGAACTCGCCAACATCAACGAGGGCCGCATCGCGAACCCCGTCGAGTACATCGAGATGCGCCGCAAGGTGGGCGGAGCCCCCTGGTCGGCCGGTCTCGTGGAGTACGCGGCCGGGGCCGAGGTACCGGAGGCGGTCGCCGGTGAACGGGCGCTGCGGGTGCTGCGCGACGCTTTCTCGGACGGGGTCCATCTGCGCAACGACCTCTTCTCGTACCAGCGCGAGGTGGAGGACGAGGGTGAGAACAGCAACGGAGTGCTGGTCCTCGAACGCTTCCTCGACTGCTCGACGCAGGAGGCGGCCGAGGCGGTGAACGACCTGCTGACGTCCAGGCTCCAGCAGTTCGAGAACACCGCGCTGACCGAGGTGGGCCCGCTCTGCGCGGCCAAGGGGCTGGACGCGGCACAGACGGCCGCGGTCGGGGCATACGTGAAGGGGTTGCAGGACTGGCAGTCCGGCGGCCATGAGTGGCACATGCGCTCCAGTCGCTACATGAACGACGGCGGCGCCGGCGAGGCCGAGCCCGGCTTCGGGATGTCCGCCGCGTCGATCCGGTTCACCCGGCGCTCCGAGGCGGCCCGGCTGCGCAGCCACAGCCATGCGCTCTTCCAGCACGTGGGCCCATCCCTGCTGCCCGACTTCGACCTTCCCTTCGGCACGACGTTGAGCCCGCATCTGGAGGGCGCGCGCGAGCGGCTGGTGGTCTGGGCCGACCGGATGGGCATCCTGGGGCCGCAGCCCGGAGTGCCGGGTTCGCACATCTGGGACGAGGAGCGGCTGCGGGCGATCGACCTGCCGCTGTGCGCGGCCGGTATCCACCCGGACGCGACCCCGGACGAGCTCGACCTGTCCTCGGGGTGGCTGGCGTGGGGGACGTACGGCGACGACTGGTTCCCGGTCGTGCACGGCCGGTCACGGGACCTGGCGGGGGCCCGGCTGGCCAACGAGCGCCTGTCGCTGTTCATGCCGCTGGACGGGGGCGCGACGCCGGAACCCGTCAACGCGCTGGAGCGCAGTCTCGGCGACCTGTGGGCACGCACCGCGGGCCCGATGGACGACGCCGGGCGCCGCGCGTTCCGCAAGTCCGTCGAGGACATGACGGAGAGCTGGCTGTGGGAGCTGGCGAACCAGGCGCAGCACCGGATCCCCGATCCGGTGGACTACGTCGAGATGCGGCGCATGACCTTCGGCTCGGACCTGACGATGAGCCTGTGCCGGATCGGGCACGGCCGCAAGGTGCCGCGGGAGATCTACGAGAGCGGCCCGCTGCGCGCCCTGGAGAACGCGGCCGCCGACTACGCGGCGCTGCTCAACGACCTGTTCTCGTACCAGAAGGAGATCGAGTACGAGGGCGAGGTGCACAACGGGGTCCTGGTCGTGCAGAACTTCTTCGGGGTGGACTACCCGACGGGGATGGCGATCCTGTACGACCTGATGAAGTCGCGGCTGCGGCAGTTCCTCCATGTCGCGGAGAACGAACTGCCCGTGCTGTACGACGACTTCGGCCTGGACGCCGAAGCCAGGGAGACGCTGGCGGGCTATGTGCAGGAACTCAAGCACTGGATCGCCGGGATCCTGATCTGGCACCGGGGCTGCCGGCGCTACCGCGAGGAGGATCTGCGGCGGGGCACCGGCGCCCCGTGGCACCTCAACGGCCCCACGGGGCTGGGCACTTCGGCGGCGAAGGTGGCTGCCCTGTTCGGCCGGCCGGTGGGAGCGAACGCGTAGCTCCCGCCGGTGCGCCTCGGTCACCGGGCGGCGCGGCCCGGTGGCCGGGGTGTGGGCTCAGCCCTGCTGGAAGAGTTCG
The DNA here is from genome assembly GCF_049844595.1 of Streptomyces sp. DT224. NCBI lineage: Bacteria > Bacillati > Actinomycetota > Actinomycetes > Kitasatosporales > Streptomycetaceae > Streptomyces > Streptomyces sp. DT224. Next base: position 371,425 of record NZ_JBNCLI010000004.1, on the reverse strand, counting down.
GCGGGCAGCGGCTTGAGGAGGGCGTACAGGTCGTCGGTGATGGGCCGGTCCCAGCTGGCGATGGTGACGAGCACACCGTCGCTGCGGTCGAACTGCACGCAGGAGATGCGGCTCTCGGAGAGCTTCACCCGGCGCACGATCATGAGGTTGTCGCCCTGCATGACGGGCATGTCCTCGGTGCCGGTGACCTCGACCGGCTCGTCGTTCTCCAGTGCCAGCAGCAACTGGGCCACCTCGAAGGGGACCTGCCCCTCCTCGGTCTCGCGCGCGGGCGAGCCCTCCGGCAGGTTGCCGATGATCATCGCCGGGCCGCGCCCGCCGAACAGGTCGTACCGGAGGAACACACCCTGGCAGCTGCCGTCGGGGGCGGGGAGCAGACCGGCGCCGAGGTTGCCGGGCCAGTCACCGGGGTCCATGGCCAGGACGTCGAAGTCGGGGCCCGCGGGGGTGGCGGCGCTGCGGCGGCGGAGGAAGGACATGCACACATGTTACGTGTCCTGGCTCACCTCGCCGAGCCGGGCCCGGACCGGCATATGCCCAGGCCCGGGGCACACCTCCGCACCCCGCGCACGCTCCTCGTGTGCACACCTCTCACCCGGTGCGCGACTCCGCGGCCAGCCGTTCCAGTACGGCGACGGCCTCGTCCACCCGCTCGTACGGCACGAAGAGGTGGTCGTGGTGAAACCCCGCCACCACGTTGCAGCTGATCCCCGCGTCGGTCAGGGCGAGCGAGACGGCGGCGGTCAGCCCCACCGCCTCCAGCGCCGAGTGCACCCGCAGGGTGATCCAGCCGGCGACATAGGTGTACGTCAGCCCGGCCGCAGCGGCCTCGGCCTCGGGGAGCACCAGGGTGAGCCCTTCACCCTCGCGGACCGTGACGACGGGTGCGGCACCGTCGGGCAGAACGCCGTCGGCCACGGTGGCGTAGACGTACCGGCCGGGGTGCGGCTCGGGGCTCAGGCCGCTCAGCAGGACTCGGAGATCGCGTTCGGCTGTCACGGCCACCACGCTACCGAGGGGGGCCGGACGTGAGCCATTCGGGCACGCCCCGCGTCCAACCGCTCACCGTGCGTGGCACCGAGCCGGGATCGCCCATAGCTTCGGCTCATGAGGAAACGACACATCACTCGCCTCGTGAGCATCGCAGCCGCATCGGCCGCCGGACTGGCCGCGGCGGTGCCGTCCGTGCCGGCCGCCGCGGCCGGCACGCGCGTGGTGTCACCGGGGCAGTCCATCCAGGCGGCGGTGGACGCCGCACAGCCCGGGGACACCATCGTCGTCCGGCCCGGGACCTACCGCGAGAGCGTCCGGATCAGCACGCCGGGCCTGACCCTGCGCGGCTCCGGGGACGACACGGTCATCATGCCCGCGGCCGGCCGGGCCGCCTCCGGCGACGACTGCGCGGGTGCGGGCAACGGGATCTGCGTCCTGGGGACGGCGGACGACACCGTGGACGGGGTGACCGTCAGGTCCCTGCGCGTCACCGGGTTCGCCCGCAGCGGCCTGTGGGCGTCCTGGACGGACCGGCTGTCCGTCCGCTCGGTGACCGCCGACTCCAACGGTGTCTGGGGCATCGCGCAGCAGCGGTCCACCCGCTCCGGCATCCGGGACAGCACCGCCCGCTCCAACGGGGACGCGGGCATCTTCGTGGCCAACAGCGTCGACGAGGAGGGCGGCGCCACCGACACCGGCGGCACCCGGGTCCAGGGCAACACGCTGACCGACAACCGGATCGGGTTCACCGCGCGGCGGGTGCGCAACCTGTCGGTGCGCGACAACACCTTCACCGCCAACTGCAGCGGCGTGTTCGTCGTGGGCGACGAGGGCACCCCGCAGGCCGGTGCCATGTCGGTCCGCTCGAACCGGATCACCGGCAACAACAAGTTCTGCGCCGCCACCGACCGGCTGCCCGCGATCCAGGGTTCCGGGATCGTGCTGACCGGCACAGCGTCCACCGAAGTGCGGAACAACGTGATCCGCGACAACGTGGGCGCGACCCCGCTGTCGGGCGGCGTCGTGCTCTTCAAGAGCTTCGTGGGCGCGAAGAACACCGACAACACCGTCAGCGGCAACGTCGTCCTCGGCAACCTGCCGGCGGACCTGGCGGACCGGGACACCGGCACGGGCAACCGGTTCGCCGGCAATGTCTGCACGACCTCCGCACCGGCCGGGATGTGCTGACCGGTGACCCCCCGTACGAGGAGAAGCGAGACGGCATGACCACCGTGAGCACCACCCCCGGCACCACTCCCGTCCAGCCCCTTCCCACCCCGCAGCCGGCGATGCGGCTGCGCGAGCTCGTGTTCGGCGCGGCCCGTTCCGCCGCCGTGCGCGCCGTCGCCCGGCTCGGTGTCGCCGACGCGCTCGGCGAGACCCCCGAGACCGCGGAGCGGCTCGCCGACGCGGTGGGGGCCGAGCCCGGGCCGCTGCGGCGGCTGCTGCGGGCGCTGGCCTGCCACGGCGTCTTCACGGAGAACGCCGACGGCACCTTCGCGCACACCGACATGTCCCGGCTGCTGCGCAAGGACGCCCCGGACAGCCTGCGGGCGATCTCACTGTGGTGCACGGAGCCGTGGACCTGGGAGGTCTGGCCCCACCTGGAGGACGCGGTGCGCTCCGGCGGCAACGTCTTCGAGGACGTGTTCGGCAAGGAGTTCTTCGACTACCTCCACCAGGACGCCCACGAGTCGGCGCAGGTGTTCAACGCGGCCATGACCACCTCCAGCGTGCAGTCCGCGCTGGACGTCGCCGCCCTGCTCGACCTCAGCGGTGTCGCGTCGGTGGCCGACATCGGCGGCGGCCAGGGGCACGTGCTGGCGAGCCTGCTGGAGAAGCACCCGTCGGTGAGCGGCACCCTGATGGACCTGCCGGGGGTCGTCGCCCGGGCCGACGAGCGGCTGCGGGACGGCGGCGCGCTGGCCGGGCGGGCGTCCATCGTGGCCGGGGACTGCCGGGAGGGCATCCCGGTCGCCGCCGACCTCTACATCATCAAGAACATCCTGGAGTGGGACGACGGGAGCACCCGCCGGGCGCTCGCCGCCGTCGTCCGGGCGGCCCGTCCCGGCGCCCGGGTCGTCGTCATCGAGAACCTGGTGGACGACACCCCGTCGATGCGGTTCACGACCGCCATGGACCTGCTGCTGCTCCTGAACGTGGGGGGCGCCAAGCACACCCGGCAGAGTCTGGTGGACCGGCTCTCCGAGGCGGGGCTGCGGATCGACGGCGTCCGGCCGGTCAACGCGTATCTGCACGCCTTCGAGTGCGTGGTGCCGGACTGACCTCGCAGCGCACGTCAAAACCGCCCCGGTCCCCCGCGAAGTGCAGGGGCCGGGGCGGTTGGGCGTCGCTCACGCGGTGGCGTCGCGCTCCCAGCGGTAGAACTCCTGGGCCATCGCGTCCTTGGGCCCGCGCCATGTCTCGGGGTCGTACGGGCTGACGAAGGCGGTGAGCCGTTCGCTGATGGCCCGGAACTCCGGGTGCTCCGTCACCTTGGCGATCTCCGGGCCCGGCGGGCGCTCGGACTCGATCATGTGCAGGTAGACGTCACCGAACTGGAAGAGCTTGCGGCGGGTGACCCCGACCAGGTGCGGCAGTTCGCTGTTGTCGGACGCGGCGAACAGGTCCGCGATGTCCGGGGCGGATCCCGGCGCCATCCGGGCGACGATCAGTGCGTGGTGCATGAGTGGTGCCCCTCTGCCGGTCAGTTGGCCGGGACGGCGGCGGAGCGGCCCTCGCGGTCGCGCTGCTCGATCTTGTCCCGGATCAGCGCCATCTGGACCTTGGAGTTCCGGTTGATGTTGTCGGTCATCCAGGCGTCGTCCACCGGCGCGTCGGGGCGCATCGCGAAGTCCTGCTGCCAGTGCATGCGGGTGCCGCCGGGGACCTCGGTGTACTCCCACCGGATGTCCATGTGCTGGAACGGCCCGGGCTCGACGCGGCGGGCCCGCACGGTGCGGCCCGGCCGGTCGGTGGTGCGCTCGGAGACCCAGCTCCACACCTTGCCGTTCTCGTCGGGGTGCATGGTCAGACGGAAGGTGGTGCGCTCGCCGTCCCGTTCCATGACCTCGACGGCCGCGTACTCGCTGAAGAGCTGCGGCCAGTTCTCCAGGTCGTTCGTCATGTCCCAGACGAGGTCCAGGGGGGCGGCGATGACGATCTCGTTCTCGGTGTGTCCGGACACGTCAGGCTCCTGTCATGAGGCTGTTGTTGACGAGGTCGAGGAACTCACGGGGCGTCTTGCACCGGTCCGCGTCGGCCGGCAGCGGCTGACCGTGCCGGTTCTCCAGTACGCCGACGATGCCGAGCAGCCCGAGGGAGTCCAGGCCGTACTCCTCGAAGGCGGAGTCGGAGCGGTTCTCCATCTCCTTGGGGTCGACGGAGAGGCCGGCGCCCTTCTTCATGAGGGCGGCGAGTTCTGCGTACGTCAGTCGTTCGGTCATGAGGGACTTCTCCTTCTCACGAGGGGTGGGCGCGGGGGTGTACGGGTTCACGCGGGGCGCCGGAGCACCAGGGCCGCGTTCGAGCCCATGAGGCCGCGGCTGAGCACGAGCGCGGTGCGCAGTTCGGCGGGGCGGGCCCGCTCGGTGACGACGTCGAGGTCGTGGCAGACCTCGAAGACGTTGGGCGTGGGCGGGACGAGGCCGTTCTCCATGGCCAGTACGGCCGCGACCGCGTCCAGCACCGGGCCGCCGCAGTAGGCCCGGCCGATGCCGGTCTTGGGGGCGGTCACGGGGACGCGCCGGCTGTGCGGGCCGAGCGCGTCGGCCAGCGCCAGCGCCTCGGCCCGGTCGGCGGCCGGGGAGCCGAGCGCGTCCGCGAAGACGACGTCGACCTCGTCGGGGGCGCAGCCGGCTTCTCGCAGCGCGCCCTCGATGGCGTGGGCGAGGCCCTCGCGGGAATCCTCCCAGTGGGCGGGCGTCGTGAAGGTAGCGGCGTGGCCCGCGATCTCCGCCCGGACCCGGGCGCCGCGCTCACGGGCCGTCTCCTCCTCCTCGACCACGAACATCGCGCCGCCCTCGGCGGGCACGAAGCCGCAGGCGTCCGAGGTGAAGGGGCGGTAGGCGCGCGTCGGGTCCTCAGCTGCGCTCAGGTCGCGGTAGCCCAGCTGGCAGACCACGGAGTACGGCGCGAGCGGGGCCTCCGCGGCGCCGACCACGACCGCGTCGGTGCCGCGCCGCACGGAGCGGTCGGCGTGCGCGAGCGCGTCCAGGCCGCCCGCCTCGTCGCTGGCCACCACCGCGCACGGGCCCTTGAAGCCGCCGCGGATGGAGATCTGGCCGGTGCTCGCCGCGTAGAACCAGGCGATCGACTGGTAGGGGCCGACATATGTGGAGCCCTGGCCCCACAGCCGCTGGAGTTCGCGCTGGCCGAACTCGCCGCCGCCGGAGCCGGCCGCGGTGACCACGCCGACGCCGAACGGCCGGTCCTCGTAGTCGGCGCGGCCGAGCCGGGCGTCGTCCAGCGCCATGTCGGCGGCGGCCATCGCGAAGTGCGTGAACCGGTCGGTCTGGACGAGGTAGCGCTCCTCGATGAGCGCCACCGGGTCGAAGCCGCGGACCTCGCCGGCGACGCGCAGCGGCAGCTGCTCGCAGCCTTCGCGAGTGACCCGGTCCAGCACGCTCATGCCCTCCTGGGTGCGCTTCCAGAAGGCTTCGGTGCTGGTGCCGTTGGGAGCGACGACGCCGATGCCGGTGACAACGGTGCGCCGGGCCTTGCGGGTGCTCATCATGTCCTCCCTCGGGTCAGGGCCACCGCGGACTGGAAGCCGCCGAAGCCGCTGCCGACCGAGAGGACACTGCGCAGCTTCAGGGGGCGGGCGGTGCGCGGCACGTAGTCGAGGTCGCACTCCGGGTCCGGGGACTCGTAGTTCGCCGTCGGCGGCACGGTCTGGTTGACCAGGGCCAGGACGCACGCGGCGATCTCGATGGCGCCGATCGCGCCGAGGGAGTGGCCCACCATCGACTTGATGGAGCTCATCGGCACCTTGTGGGCGTGCGCCCCGAGGGCCCGCTTGACCGCGGCGGTCTCGTGCCGGTCGTTCTGCTTGGTGCCCGAGCCGTGCGCGTTGACGTAGTCGATGTCCTGCGGGGAGATCCGGGCGTGGCCGAGCGCGCGGTTGATGGCCTCGGCCATCTCCAGACCCTCGGGGGTGAGCCCGGTCATGTGGTACGCGTTGCCGAAGGTGGCGTAGCCGGCGATCTCGCAGTACACCGTCGCCCCGCGGGCCCGGGCGTGCTCCAGCTCCTCCAGGACGAGTACGGCCCCGCCCTCGCCCATGACGAAGCCGTCGCGGCGGGCGTCGAACGGGCGGGAGGCGTGCTCCGCGTCGTCGTTGTTGGGGGAGGTCGCCTTGATCGCGTCGAAGCACGCCACGGTGATCGGGGTGATCGGCGAGTCCGACGCACCGGCTATGCAGACGTCGACCCGGCCCTCCTCGATGGAGTGGAAGGCGTAGCCGATGGCGTCCAGGCCCGAGGTGCAGCCGGTGGAGACGGTCTGCACGGGGCCGTGGGCGCCGACCTGCTCGGCGATGGCGGAGGCCAGCGAACTGGGCGAGAAGGCGTGTTCCAGGTGGGGCCCGGCCCGGCGGTGGTCGACGTCCCAGCGCGCGCCCTTCTCGCTGACGGCGACGTAGTCGTGCTCCAGCCGGGTGGTTCCGCCGACCGCGGTGCCGAGGGAGACCCCCATCCGCCAGGGGTCGGTGTGCTCCGGGTCCAGACCGGCGTCGGCCAGCGCCTCGCGGGCGGCGACCATCGCGAACTGCACATAGCGGTCCGCGCGCGCGGTGTCCTCGTCGTCCAGCCCGTGGGCGGCCGGGTCGAAGTCGCACTCGGCGGCGATCCGGGAGCGGAATCCCGCGGGGTCGAAGAGGGTGATGCCCCGGGTCGCGGTGCGGCCGTTGGAGAGCAGGTCCCAGAAGGCCGGGGCCCCGATGCCGCCCGGGGCGACGACGCCGACTCCGGTGACCGCGACGCGCCGGGTCATGACGCGGCCTCGGTTCGTTCTGGCGGGGCGCCGCGCTCGGCGGTCTCGGTCACTTCGGTGTCGACGTGGCCGAGTTCGGGGCGGGGGGCGAGCGGGCCGAGGTGGAAGACCATGCGGGCCTCGGTGTCGCCGACGTTGCGGAAGCGGTGGCGCACGTGCGGGGGGATCAGCAGGCCCTGGTCGGGGCGCATGGTGTGCGTCTCCCCGTCCAGGTCGACCTCCAGGTGCCCCTGCACGACGTATACGAACTCCTCGGAGTACGGGTGGTAGTGCTCGCCGATGCGGTCGCCGGGGTCGACGAGGGCGAGGCCCATGAAGCCGCTGGTGGCGCCCACCGCTGTGGGGGTGAGCATGGCGCGCAGGTCGCCTCCGCGCCTGGTGTTGGGCTGGGTCTCACTGAGGTCCACGATGCGTGGCCGGTGGGTGGTCATTCTGCTTCTCCTCCTGGGCGCAGGGCGCGCGGTGGTGACGGGTCGGGCGAGGGCCCCGGGTGCCGGAGCGCGGTTCAGGAATCGGCGGCGCGCCGGTCGGTGATCAGCCGCATCTCGGACCGGGCGAGGAAGCGCGCGGCGTCCTCGTCGGTGGCGGGGACGGTGTTCGCCTCGCCGGCGAGGAGGCGGGCCAGGCGGGCCGCCTTGCCGGGGCCGTGGATGCCGAGTGCCTGGGCGGGCTGCGCGTCGAGGGGGCCGCCCGCTTCCAGGAGGCGTACGACGACGTCGTCGCGCTGGAAGATGGTGCTGCTGTCGATGGGGCTGCCGGTGTCGTCGGCGGCCTCCTCGTCGTGGCCGGCCAGGAGGCGGGCCAGGGCCATGCCGCAGCCCTCCTTGGCCTGGTAGAACACGGCGTGCCGGTGCAGGCTCTCGGGGGCGTGGCGGCCGGCCGACACGTGGTGCACGGTGGGCAGGGCCGCGCGGGTGAAGAACATCCGGGCGGAGTCGGGGTCGGCGAGGTCCCGGTCCTGTTCGAGGTAGGGGTTGATGGCCTCCTCGACGGCGCGGATCTCGGGCTGGCGGGAGACGTGGCGCAGCGCGGCCATCAGGTCGCCCTCGACCTCGACGGCGCGCACCACGCGGTTGCCGTGCATGAACAGCGAGGTGCGGCGCAGCCGGGTGTGGTCGTCCACGCGGGAGCGGGGCGACTCGTAGTCGGCGAGGAGCTTCGCGACGATGTCCTCGGTGCCGGGCTTCACGGTGAAGGTGAGCGCGTGGCGTACGACGCCGTCGCCGAGGCGCGGGGAGGTCTGGAGGCTGCCCTTGAGCGGTTCGGGGACGGCCTCGAAGCCCTTGCCGGTCTCGCGCAGCACGCTGAACCGCAGCGACCTCGTGTCGCGTACGCAGCTGTGCAGGGGCTGCACGGTGGCGACGTGCTCCTCGCTGTTCACCCAGGCGAGGAAGGGCGGGGCGCTCTCCCACTCGCTGGTGATCAGCCACTGCGAGGGATTCTCGATGGACTGGCACAGCTGGTCGCTGATGTGGCCGGGGATGGAAGCGACCTGGTTGCGCATGTGCTCGTACGCCTCCAGGAACTGCTTCTGGGCGCCGTCGTGCAGGTCCAGCAGCAGCACGACGCGCAGCCGGGATCCGTCGAAGGCGGACTGTGAGATCCGTTCCGAGAGGGTGGTGGTCATCTGGTGAACTCCTTCGACGGTGGGGAGGCAGGAATGCCGGGAGACCCGGCCGTCTCCGTGACCGATCGTGAAACGCTGGTCCGCCCGACGCGAGATTTATGAACCGTTCAGGTGAGCAGGCGTCCGAAGGGCTCCGACGGGCTCCGGCCCGGGCATGGACAGTGCATCTGTACGGCGTCGGAGCTGGAGCAACTGATGAACGAGAACGTCGATCTCCATGTACCGGTCCTCATCGTGGGCGGCTCGCTGGTGGGTCTGTCCGCGTCCCTTTTCCTCGGCCGGCTCGGCGTCGAGCACCTGCTGGTCGAGAAGCACGCCGCCACCTCGACCCATCCGCGTGGCCGCGGCAACAACGTCCGTACGATGGAGGTGTTCCGCCGTGCGGGTGTCGAGCAGGAGATCCGCGCGGCCGCCTCGGTGCTGGCGGACAACCACGGCATCCTCCAGGCCGGCTCACTGACCGGCGAGGACCAGGAGTGGCTGTTCAAGGAGATCGACCCGGGCGGGGCGCTCGCCCGGTTCAGCCCGACGGGCTGGTGCCTGTGCAGTCAGAACGACCTGGAGCCGGTCCTGCTGGAGCGGGCCCGGCAGCAGGGCGGTGACCTGCGCTTCTCCACGGAGATGATGTCGTTCGACCCGGACGCCTCGGGGATCACGGCGGCCCTGAAGAACCGGGAGACCGGTGAGCACACGACGGTGCGGGCGGACTACCTGATCGCGGCGGACGGGCCGCGCAGCCCGGTCCGCGAGCAGTTGGGCATCGGCCGTTCGGGGGCCGGCGACCTGTTCCACAACGTGAGCGTCACCTTCCGGTCGCGCGGGCTGGCGGAGGTGCTGGGCGACCGGCGCTTCATCGTGTGCTACCTGACGAATCCGGACGCGGAGGGCGCGCTGCTGCCGGTGGACAACGAGCGCGAGTGGGTGTTCCACGCCCCGTGGCAGCCGGAGCGGGGCGAGACGCTGGAGGACTTCACGGACGAGCGGTGCGCCCGCCACATCCGCGCCGCCGTCGGCGCGCCGGACATCGACGTGGAGATCACCGGCAAGGCGCCGTGGCACGCGGCGGAGCGGGTGGCCGAGCGGTACGCGCGGGGGCGGGTGTTCCTGGCCGGTGACTCGGCGCACGAGATGTCCCCGACCGGGGCGTTCGGCTCGAACACCGGCATCCAGGACGCGCACAACCTGGCGTGGAAGCTGGCGGCGGTGCTGCGGGGCGAGGGGGGCCGGGGGCTGCTGGAGACGTACGGGCAGGAGCGGCTGCCGGTGGCGCGGGCGACCAGTGAGCGGGCGTCGGCGCGGTCCGAGGAGCACAGCCACCCCGGCTACGCTCCCCCGCCCTCGGTGGGCGGGGGCAAGCGGGGCGGGATGCTGAACGTGGCGCTGGGCTACCGCTACACGGCGGGCGCGGTGCTGGGCGTGGCACGGGACACACCGGTGGTCCCGGAGGGAATGCGGCTGACGGGCGAGCCGGGCAGCCGGGCGCCCCACCTCTGGGTGCGCCGGGCCGGGGAGCGGATCTCGACGCTGGATCTCTACGAGCGCTCGTTCGTGCTGCTGGCGGACGGTGCGGACACGGTGTGGCGCCGGGCCGCGGCCCGGGTCGCGGCCCGGCTGGGGGTGCGGCTGGACGCGTTCGGCATCGGCGCGGGCGCCGATCTGGAGCCGGAGGACGGCGCGGACTGGGCCGAGGCGCACGGGACGGGCCGGGACGGGGCGGTGCTGGTGCGCCCCGACGGCTTCGTCGCCTGGCGTACGGAGTCGGGCCCGCGGGACCCCGAGGCGACGCTGCACGATGTCCTGGTTACGCTGCTGCACCGCGACTGACCTGGCGTCAGCTTCTTGATCAGATCCCGAACGACCGGAGGGCGGCGAGGAATTCCTCCGGTCGTTCGGTGTGTACGAGATGGCCCGCGTCGATGGTGACGAACTCCGCGCCGGGGATGGCGCGGGCCGTTCGGGCCAGCTCCTCCTGGGCGATCCGGCTGCTGGGCCCGCCGCCGATGACGAGGGTGGGAGCGGTGATCTCGCCGAGGAGTTCGCGGCCGGCCGGGTCCGGTTCGTTGAGCTGGGCATCGATGGCGGGGACGAGCGGCCAGTCGAAGTCCAGTTCCTCGTCGGGGCGTTGGGGCACGGGACGAGGCGGGTCGAGCGGGATGGGCGGGGGCGCCTCCTCAAGGACCAGGCGGCCGATCAGCCCGGGGTGCCGCTCGGCGAGCAGACAGGCGGCGGCCCCGCCCATGGAGTGCCCGATGACGGTGGCACCGGCGAGGTTGCGGGCCTCCAGGAAGCCGTGCAGGTCGTCGCGGAACAGTTCGAAGCTGTAGCGGCCGGGCCAGTCGCTGAGCCCGTGGCCCCGGAAGTCGAAGGCGTACACCCGGTGTGTGGCGGCCAGCCGGGCGGCGATGTGGGCCCAGTCGGCGCTGTTGCCGCACCGGCCGTGGGCCAGGACGACCGGCGGCGCGGCCGGGTCGCCCCACACCCGGTACGCGAGCCGGGTCCCGCCCGCCCGGACGCTGTGCACCTCCGGGTCGAGGAACGCCTCGACGATGCGGGCGAACGCCCCCGCGTCGTCGATCCACGGGAAGTGCGCGGCGCCGCGCTGCACCGCGAACTCGGCGTGCGGGAAGAGCGCGGCCAGCCCGGCGGCCCGGTCGGGCGTCAGGATGGTGTCGTACTCGCCGGCCAGCACGAGGACCGGCGCCTCCAGCGTGCGCAGGGCGGGGACCGTCGCGGCCGGGTCGAAGGCGCCTTCGCCTGCGTACCGGGCGGCGGCCTCGACGTTGATCTGCGCGGGCGAGGCGGCGGCGTGCTCCCGGGCGGCGGCGTCCCAGCGCCCGTACAGGAACGGCCTTGTCCTGGCGCGCAGTTCGTCGGTCAGCCCGTCCGACCACATCTCCTCCAGGGCGGCGAGCGCGTCCTCGTACCACGGTTCCGAGGCGCGCAGGGCGGCCGCCTCGCGGGATTCGCGCACCGAGGAGGCGAGGCCGACGGCGAGGGTGGTCGGGGTGACGAGGACGAGGTTGCGCAGCCGCTGCGGATGGCGGGCGGCGTAGAGCGCGGCGAGTTCGCCGGCCGCGGAGTGGGCGAGGAGGTCGACGCGTTCGAGGCCGAGGTGGGCGCGCAGGGCCTCGACGTCCTCGGTCTGCCGGTCGCAGCGGTAGGTGGCGGGGTCGTCGGGGGCGGCGGAGTCGCCGGTGCCGCGCGGATCGAGGAGGACCAGCTGCCGGTGGGCGGACAGCCCGCCGAGGGTGCCGAGGTAGGCGCTCGCCCGCATGGGACCGCCGGGCAGGCAGATCAGCGGTGTCCCCTCCCCCACGAGGTGATAGGCGAGCTCGGTTCCGTCGGACGTATGGAAGGTCGGCATACCCCCATCCAAACAGGGCCGTCCGGGTGACGCAGCAGTGTTCGGTACGGGCGTAGCGCGGCCCGGTCCGGATGCGTCATCCCTCTTGCCAGGGTGTGCAAGATCCTGAATTACTGCCCCCGGAGGAGACGACCGAATGATCGGTCGCCCGCACGGCGCGCACGGACGAGGGAGGCCCGACATGTCGGCTCTGCTGGACTCGGCGGAACGAATGAGCCGCACCGATCTGGAGGCGCTTCAGCTCGAACGGCTGCGGGCCACCCTGCGCCACGCCTACGAGAACGTGGCGCACTACCGGTCCGCGTTCGACCGGGCGGGGCTGAAGCCGGAGGACTGCCGCTCGCTCGCCGATCTGGCCCGCTTCCCGTTCACCACCAAGGCGGATCTGCGGGACAACTACCCGTTCGGGATGTTCGCGGTCCCCGAGGACCAAGTGCGCCGGGTTCACGCCTCCAGCGGGACGACGGGCCGCCCGACCGTCGTCGGCTACACCGGGAGGGACCTGGAGACCTGGGCCGACGTGGTCGCCCGCTCCATCAGGGCGGCGGGCGGCCGGCCGGGGCAGAAGATCCATGTGGCGTACGGGTACGGGCTGTTCACCGGTGGCCTCGGGGCGCATTACGGGGCGGAGCGGCTGGGCTGCACGGTGATTCCCGCGTCCGGTGGCATGACGGCGCGTCAGGTCCAGCTGATCCAGGACTTCCGGCCCGACATCATCATGGTGACGCCCTCGTACATGCTCACCATTCTCGACGAGTTCGAACGGCAGGGCGTCGATCCGCGTACGACCTCGCTGAAGGCGGGGATCTTCGGGGCGGAGCCGTGGACGGAGGAGATGCGGCGGGAGATCGAGGAGCGGTTCGCGATCGACGCGGTCGACATCTACGGCCTGTCCGAGGTGATGGGCCCCGGTGTGGCCCAGGAGTGCGTGGAGACGAAGGACGGGCTGCACATCTGGGAGGACCACTTCTATCCGGAGGTGGTCGACCCCTTCACGGGCGAGGTGCTGCCCGACGGGGAGCGGGGCGAGCTGGTGTTCACCTCGCTGACCAAGGAGGCCATGCCGGTGATCCGCTACCGGACCCGGGACCTGACCCGGCTGCTGCCCGGCACGGCCAGGGTGTTCCGGCGGATGGAGAAGGTCACCGGGCGCAGCGACGACCTGGTGATCCTGCGCGGGGTGAACCTCTTCCCGACGCAGATCGAGGAGATCGTGCTCCGTTCCCCGGGGGTGTCGCCGCACTTCCAGCTGCGGCTGACCCGGGAGGGCCGGCTCGATGTCCTGACGGTGCGGGCGGAGGCCCGGCCCGGGGCGACGCCCGGGGAGCGGGCGGCGGCGGCGGTGTCCGTCGCGGCGGCGGTCAAGGACGGGATCGGGGTGTCGGTGGGCGTCGAGATCCTGGACCCGGAGACGCTGGAGCGGTCGGTCGGCAAGTTCCGGCGGATCGTGGACGAGCGCGGGTGACCCGGCCAACCGCCCTGCTGGCCGGTGGAGTTGCTGTGGCAGGATGAGCCCGAGTGAGCCATTGTCCGCCGGGGGACTCGTGTTCTCCGGCCGAGGGGTTGGGGAGCACATCATGACGCCAGGCCAGGTCGACACCAGCAGGCCGCATCCGGCCCGTGTCTACGACTACCTCCTCGGCGGCAAGGACCACTACCCCGTCGACCAGGAACTCGGCGAGCAGATGCCGGAACCGGCGAAGGTGGGGGTCGCGCAGAACCGGGCCTTCATGCACCGGGCGGCCGGCTGGGCGGCACGGGAGGGCATCGACCAGTTCCTCGACATCGGGACCGGCATCCCGACCCGGCCGAATCTCCATCAGATCGTTCAGGAGATCAACCCGGCGGCCCGGGTCGTCTACACGGACAACGATCCGATCGTCCTGCGGCACGCGGAGGCGCTGCTCGTCAGCTCGCCGGAGGGTGTCACCGACTATCTGGAAGCCGATGTGCGGTCGCCGGAGAAGATCCTCGACCACGCCCGTGCGGTGCTGGACTTCGAGCGGCCCGTGGCGCTCTCGATGATCGCGCTGATGCACTTCCTGGCCGACGAGGACGATCCGTACGGTGTCACCCGTACGCTGGTCGGCGCGCTGCCCGCCGGAAGCTGCCTGGTGCTCTCCCACTTCACGGTGGACTTCCTGACCGCGCACCAGGAGGCCCTGGCCCGCTACCGGTCGAGCGGCATCACACTGCAGCCCCGCGACGGCGCGGAGGTGGCCCGCTTCTTCGACGGGCTCGACCTGGTCGCACCCGGTCTGGTCGCCGCTCCGCGCTGGCACGGCGTGCCCGCGCCCGAGCACGGGCAGATCCCCGACACCATCTACGCGGGGGTCGGCCGCGTCCGCGGGTAGGCGCGCGCTCCCTGAGCGCCCTCAGGCGAGGCGGTCGCGCAGTTCCCGCTTGAGGATCTTGCCGCTGGCGTTGCGCGGGAGGGCGTCCGTGAACACGACCCGCTTCGGCGCCTTGAAGGGGGCGAGCCGTTCGCGGGCGTGCGCGATCAGCTCGTCCCCGGTCGCCTCGCCCTTCAGGACGACGACGGCGGTGACGGCCTCGATCCAGCGCTCGTCGGGCAGCCCGACGACGGCGGTCTCGGCGACGGCGGGGTGGGTGTACAGGGCGTCCTCGACCTGCCGGGAGGCGACAAGGACCCCGCCGGAGTTGATGACGTCCTTCACCCGGTCGACCACCGTGAAGTAGCCGTCCGCGTCCCGGACGGCGAGGTCGCCGGAGTGGAACCAGCCGTCGCGGAACGCCTCCGCGCTCTCCTCCGGCTTGTCCCAGTAGCCGGTGCACAGCTGGGGCGAGCGGTAGACCACCTCGCCGGCGGTGCCGTCGGGGACCTCTTCGCCGTGCTCGTCCACGACCCGGGCCTCCACGAAGAGGACGGGCCTGCCGCAGGAGTCCATCCTGCCCTCGTGCTCGTCCGGTCCGAGGACGGTGGCGAGGGGGCCGATCTCGCTCTGCCCGAAGCAGTTGTAGAAGGCGAGGCCGGGCAGCCGGTCGCGGAGGCGTTCCAGCACGGGTACGGGCATGACCGACGCCCCGTAGTACGCCTTGCGCAGGCCGCCTAGGTCGCGGGCGGCGAAGTCGGGGTGGTGGGCGAGGCCGATCCAGACGGTGGGCGGGGCGAAGAGGCTGTCGGCCCGCCCCGACTCGACCAGGTCGAAGATCTGGCCCGCGTCCGGTGCGTCCAGGATCGTGTTCTCGGCGCCCACCGCGAGGTAGGGCAGCAGGAACACGTGCATCTGCGCCGAGTGGTAGAGCGGCAGCGCGTGGACGGGCCGGTCCCCGGCGCTCAGGTCGAGCGCGGTGATCGCGCTGACGTACTCGTGGACGAGGGCCCCGTGGGTCATCATGGCGCCCTTGGGCAGCGCGGTCGTCCCCGAGGTGTAGAGCAGCTGGACCAGGTCGTCGGCGGCCGGTTCGCGCGCGGGGGCGAAGGGGCGCGGAGTGCCCAGTTCGGCCAGCAGTGACGCGTCGTCGTCGCGCAGCGCCCGTACGGCGAAGCCCTCCGGGACACGGTCCGCGAGGCCCGGGTCGGCGAGGACCAGGGAGCTGGTGGACTGGCTCAGGATGTACGCCAGGTCGTCTCCGGCGAGGTTCTGGTTCACCGGCACGTGGACGAGCCCGGCCCGGGCGCAGGCGAGGAAGGCGATCAGGTACGCGTCCGAGTTGTGGGCGTATGCGGCGACGCGGTCCCCCGGGCGCAGCCCGTGGCCCTCGGTGAGGACGGCGGCCGCGGTGCCGACGGCCGCGTCCAGCTCCCGGTACGTCCAGGCCCGGTCGGCGTACCGCAGGGCGGTCCGGTCGGGAGCGCGCCGTGCGCTGCGGGTCAGGACACCGTCGACTGTGCTGCTGCGTACACCGGTCATGGCGTGATCCTGTGCGGCCGGGGCCCCGGGGTCAAGGCTCTGACGCTACATCAGAATCTTATCCGCGCCCCCCTCTACGGGACGGCCGACGCTGACAGTACTCTCTGCTCGGCAAGAAGTTTCATGCCCGTAAGAGATTTCGAAAGTTACTTTCAGACGGTGGCAAGGGAGTTGTGCATGACGCAGGACACGGTGGGCGGGGCCATCAGCCGACGGCGGCTCGGTGGTGGGATGCTGGCCCTGGGCGGAGCACTCGCCCTGGCGCCCATCCCGTTCGCGGGCACGGCGTCTGCCGCGGAGTCGGGGGCGGGGGCGTCGGGCATGGACCCGGGCAAGGGTGCGAAGCCGACGCTGCGGCACGGACCGGCCTCCCGTGCCGGACTGCTGCAGGAACCCCTCGACCAGTTGGTCACCGAGGCGGAGCGCTATCTGGCCGCATCCCCGAAGCACCCGTGGTACGCCGGCGCGGTGCTGCTCGCGGGCCGGGGCGGGACGGTGGCGCTGCACCACCCGATCGGCAAGGCGGTGCGCTACTCGGCGTACGACGAGACCACCGACACCGGTGTGGAGTTCCCGGCGGAGCAGCAGATCGCGATGGCCGAGGACACCGTCTTCGACATGGCGTCGGTCTCGAAGCTCTTCACCTCGATCCTGGCCGTGCAGGAGATCGAGCACGGTTCGCTGGAGCTGGAGGCGACGGTCGCCTCCTATCTGCCGGACTTCGCCGGCGGCGGCAAGCAGGACATCACCATCCGTCAGCTGCTCACGCACACCTCGGGATTCCGCGCGACGATCGCGCTCTACAAGGCGCCCACACGGGAGGCAAAGCTGGAGCTCATGTGGAACGAGGTCCCGGCCAACCCGCCGGGCACGGTCTACCTCTACTCCGACCTCAACCTGATCTCGCTCCAGCTCGTCCTGGAGAAGCTGACCGGGCGGACCCTGGACGTACTGCTGCGCGAGCGGATCACCGGTCCGCTCGGGATGCGGCGCACCCGCTACAACCCGCCCGCCTCCTGGAAGCCGAAGATCGCCGCGACCGAGGACGCCCGGCTCCCCTGGTCCGGGCTCGACCGCGGCCTGGTCTGGGGCGAGGTGCACGACGAGAACGCATTCAGCATGGACGGGGTCGCCGGGCACGCCGGGGTGTTCTCCTGCGCCTGGGACCTCGCGATCCTCGCGCGCACCCTGCTCAACGGCGGGGTCTACGGACGGGCCCGCATCCTGTCGGAGGACTCGGTCGACCTGCTGTTCACCGACTTCAACACGGCGTTCCCCGGGGACGCGCACGGCCTGGGCTTCGAGCTCTACCAGCACTGGTACATGGGCGCCATGGCGACGCCCCGGACGGCCGGGCACACGGGCTTCACCGGAACCAGCCTGGTGCTCGACCCGACCACGGACTCGTTCCTGATCGTGCTGGGCAACTCGGTGCACCCGGTGCGCAGCTGGCGGTCCGGCAGCGCGCCGCGTGTGGCCACCGCCAACCAGATGGCCCGGGCCGTCGCGGTCCGCCCGGCCCGGGGCCGTACCGCCTGGTTCTCCGGGATGGCGAGCGCGTCCACGGCCACCCTGGCGCTGCCCGCCCTGCCGCTCGCCTCCACGCGGGCCCGGCTCAGCTGCGCGCTGTGGTGGGACACCGAACCGGCGTCGGACTTCCTCCGCCTGGAGGCTTCGACAAACGCCGGCGCCACCTGGCAGCCGGTCCCGTTCACCACCACCCCGACGGGGCAGGGCGGGCGCCCCCGGCCCGAGACGCACCCGGACGGCTCGCTCTCCGGCTGGTCGAGCCGGGTCTGGCACCGCCTCGACGCGAGCCTGGCCGAAGTGCGCGG
This sequence comes from Streptomyces sp. DT224, assembly GCF_049844595.1. Taxonomy (NCBI): domain Bacteria; kingdom Bacillati; phylum Actinomycetota; class Actinomycetes; order Kitasatosporales; family Streptomycetaceae; genus Streptomyces; species Streptomyces sp. DT224. The sequence goes on along the minus strand of NZ_JBNCLI010000004.1, from coordinate 353,740 downwards.
CGCCGGGGTCCTGCTCAGGTGGCGCTACACCACGGACCAGCTGTACGTGGGCCGGGGCGTGTACGTGGACGCCATCAGGGTCGAGGACGGCGGCCGGACGGTCTTCGACGAGGGCCGCCCCTCGGACGCCCGGCGGATCGACGCGCAGGGCTGGGCCGCCTCGGCCGACTGACCGGCCCCCTGGAGCGCGGGGCGGACGGGCCCGGCCGGCCCGCCCCGCCGCGGTGCGCCTGGCCCGTGTCAGGGCGGCGCGTGGCCGCGCTGTCTGAGCGCCGCCACCTCGCGGTAGAGGTCGGCGGCCTCGCGGGCGCGGCCCAGCTGTTCGAGGCAGTGCGCCTCGTCGTCGCGGCCGGCGAGCGTGTCGGGGTGGGCGGGGCCGAGCAGCCGGGTCCGGGCGTCGGCGACCTGCCGGTACAGGCTGAGCGCGTCGGTCCAGCGCCCGAGCCAGCCGAGGGCGACGGCGACCTCGCGGCGGCTGACGAGGGTGTCGGGGTGATCGGGGCCCAGGACGTGCTCGCGGGCGGCGGACACCGCCTGCGCCTCGGCCAGTGCCTCGTCCCAGCGGGCCAGCCGGCCGAGGTTGACGCCGAGGCCGTGGCGGGCCCGCAGGGTCTCGGGGTCGGTGGGGCCGTTGACCCGGGTGCGGTCGGCGACGAGCGCGCGGTACAGCTCCAGGGCGTCGGCGCTGCGGCCGAGACGGCCCAGGCTGATGCCGACCTCGTAGCGGGTGGCGAGGGTGTCCGGGTGCCCGGCGCCGAGCAGCCGGGTCCGTGCCTCGGCGACCTGGCGGTATGTGTGCAGGGCTTCCGTCCACCGGCCGAGCCGGCCCAGCGTGTAGCCGACCTCGTAGAGCGTGACCAGGGTGTCGGGGTGGTCGGCCCCCAGCACCCGGGCACGGGCCGCGGCCACGTCACGGGCCGTGCGGTACGCGTCCTCCAGGCGACCCAGCCTGCTGAGGCTGAAGGCCAGGTTGTGGCGGCAGCGCAGGGTGTCGGGGTGGTCGGGGCCCAGCGCGCGTTCCCGTGAGGCGAGCACGGCGGCGTGCAGTTCGTGGGCCTCGGTGTGCCGGCCGAGGCGGCCGAGCGCGTATGCCGTCTGCTGCCGGGCGGCGAGCGTCTCGCTGTGCTCGGCGCCGAGCGCGCGGGCGCGGTCCTCGGCGATGCGGCCGAACTCGCGCAGCGCGTTCTCGGCCCGGTCCTCGCGGGTGGGGCCGGGTCCCGGGATCCGGTGGTCGGCTCGGGTGCCCGGGGCGGCGGTCGCGGTGGTCCAGGCGAGGGTGAGGCCCGCCGCGTGGTCGGGCGGCGCCATGGGGCCGGCGGTGCCCGTCGCCTTGTGGCCGCCGGTCATCGTGTGCGCCCAGGCGGGCAGCCGTGCGGCGGGAGCGGGCGTCCGGCCGAAGCGGACGACGGGGGCGGGCGGCAATTCGCCGGCCGGGCCCGGGAAGGGCTGCTCACCGGTGCGCCCGACGGCGATGCGGCGACGCAGGTCGTGGGCGTCGGCCGGGCGCTCCTCGGGGGTCTTGGCGAGCAGGTCGAGGACGACCCGGTCGAAGAACCCGGGGAGTTCGGCGCGGTGGGAGCGCAGCGGCTCGGGCGGGGTGTCGCGGTGGCCGACGAGGATGCCCCAGGAGTCCTCCAGGTCGAAGGGCGGGGCACCGGTCGCGATCTCGTACAGCACGCAGCCCAGCGAGTAGAGGTCGCTGCGGTGGTCGACCTGGCCGCCGCTGATCTGCTCGGGCGACATGTAGTGCGGGGTGCCCATGGCGATGCCGACGCCGGTGAGCCGGGAGGTGACCGGGATGCCGTGGCCCGGCCGGGCGATCCCGAAGTCGCAGATCTTCACCGTCCCGTCGGACAGCCGCATGATGTTGGCGGGCTTGAGGTCGCGGTGGACGATGCCCTGCTGGTGGGTGTAGCCGAGCGCGTCGGCGACCTGCTCGGCGATGTCCACGATGTCGTCCACGGGCAGCGGGTGCTGCTCGTTGTCCTCCAGGAGCTGGCTGAGATTGCGGCCGTCCAGCAGCTCCATCACGAGGTAGAGCACGCCCTCGTACTCGCCGAAGTCGTGGACGACGGTGACGCCCCGGTGCTGGAGGGCTGCGGCGACCCGGGCCTCGCGGCGGAAGCGTTCGCGGACGATGCGGGTGTGGTCCTCGTCGTGCCGGCCGCTCATGGGCTTGAGACATTTGACGGCGACCTGGCGGCCCAGCGCCTCGTCGCGGGCGCGCCACACCTCGCCCATGCCGCCGCGACCGATCAGGTCGAGCAGCCGGTACCGGCTCTGGATCAGCCTGGTCTCCGCCATTCCTGTTGCCGCCCCCGTCGTTCAGCCCACTGTCGCCGCGCCCTCCCCGGTCAGTCCAGTATGGCTGCCTGCCTCTTCAGTGTGTACGGGGTGGGGCGGCTGCCGGGTCCGAGCCGTGCCATCGCGTTCATGATGTGACCGGGCGGAAGCCGCCACCGCAGCCGCGCGGGAACGGCCCGCAGGAGCGCCCCGGTGGCACGCAGCCGGCGGTCCACGGCGGCGGGCGGCGGCGCCGTCCTGCCGTACAGCTCGTGGGCGAACGGCGGCAGCGACCGGTACGCGAGGGTGGCCACGTGCCGCCACAGCAGCTCGCGTACGGGGACGAGGAGCGGCGGCACGGGCGGGCGGCGCAGGAAGCTGTCGACGTCCAGCGCCTCCGGCGTCCGGGCGAGCCGGGGCCGCACACGGGCGAAGTAGTCGGCCATCTCGGCGGTCGTCGCGGGTACGTCCTCGGGGTCGAGGCCGACGAGCCGGGCGCTGTGCCGGTGCTCGGCGATGTACTGGTCGGCCTGCCGGGCGGTGAGCGGGTAGCCGGAGCGGCGCAGGACCTGGAGGTAGGAGTCGGCTTCGGCGCAGTGCACCCACAGCAGCAGCTCCGGCTCGTCCACGCCGTGGATGCGGCCGGTCTCCGGGTCGGTGACCTTCAGCCGGGCGTGGATCCTCCGGACCCGGGCGCCCGCCTTCTCGGCGGCCTCGGTGGTGCCGTACGTGAGGGTGCCGACGAACCCCGCCGTGCGCATCAGCCGGCCCCAGGCGTCCTCGCGGAAGTCGGAGTTCTGCATCACGCCGCGCACGGCGAGGGGGTGGAGCGCCTGGAGGTAGAGGGCCCGCACCCCGGCGATCCACATCATCGGGTCGCCGTGCAGCTGCCAGGTGACCGATGCGGGTCCGAAGAGCCCGGGGTCGGCTTCCGTCATGTGCGTGTCCCTCCCGCTCCGGGGTGTCCGGCGCCGCGTCGCCCGGACGACCCCCAGTGTGGCCGGGGAAGCGCTCGATGGGCACCCCGCGGCGGGGCGTCGGGCCGGGGACGGCCTGGGAGGGCCGCCTCCGCGGTGCCGGAGCGGGGCGCGGCCGGATGCGCTGCTCTCCGCCGTGGCGGCGGCCGCCGCGCGGGGCGGGGGACAAACCTGGGCGGAGGAGGGCCCGGCTTGTCATACTCCTCCGATGAGCGACATACCCTCCCCCGCACTCGACTCGCTCGCCGGGCTCGCCTTCGGTGACGCCTTCGGCGACCGCTGGTTCGGCATCCTGCGCCGCGAGGGGCCCGAGCCCCTGGAGGCCCGGACGCCGCCCCCGGAGCCCGTGTGGCCTTGGAGCGACGACACCGCGCAGGCGCTGGTCCTGGTGCGCGAACTCGCCGAGGGCGACGGCGCCGTGGACCAGGACCGGTTCGCCCGGCGCCTGGCCGAGGAGTACGCGGCCGACACGCACCGCGGCTACGGGGCGTCGATGCACGACGTCCTGCGCCGCATCGGCGCGGGCGAGCCCTGGCAGGAGCTGGTGACCGCCCAGTTCGAGGGCATGGGCTCCTGGGGCAACGGGGCGGCGATGCGCGTCGCCCCGCTCGGTGCCTGGCACGCCGCCGACCTGGACACCGCCGTCGAGCAGGCGGCCCGCCAGAGCGCGGTCTCGCACCACCACCCGGAGGCCGCCGCCGGGGCGGTGGCGGTCGCCGTCGCCGCGGCGCTGGCCACGCGCGGCCGGGGCGGCCCGGCGCCCGAGCGCGGCGCGTTCCTCCAGGAGGTCGCCGCGCACCTCCCGGACAGCGAGGTGCGCTCGGGCGTCCGGATCGCGGCCCGGATGCCCGCCCGCACCTCGGTCCGCCACGCCGCGGAGGTCCTGGGATCCGGCTACCGGATGTCCGGGCCCGACACCGTCCCGTTCGCGCTGTGGTGTGCGGCGGGCCACCTGGACGACCTGGAGGAGGGCCTGTGGTGCACGGTCGCGGGGCGTGGTGACATCGACACCACCTGCGCCGTCGCGGGAGGTGTGATCGCCGCCCGTACCGGTGTCGCCGCCCTCCCCCCGACCTGGCACGCGGCACGCGAACCGCTGCCGGGGTGGGCGGCGCTCAGCGTCTGACCGCGCGCAGCACCACGAACTTCGGGTCGCCGGCCACCGTCTGGCAATTGCCGAACACGCGGCGCAGGGTGGCGTGGTGGCCCAGATGGCGGTTGGCGACCACCCAGAGCTCACCGCCCGGGCGCAGGGCCCGCCGGGCCCCGTGGAACATGCTGCGGGCGGTCGCGTCGGTGGTGGCCTGGTGCGAGTGGAACGGCGGGTTGTTGAGGACCAGGTCCGCGCTCCCGGGTCCGGCTCCGGCCAGGCCGTCCCCGACGACGAAGCGCGCCCGGGCGTCCGGCCCGGTGTTGTCGCGGAAGGTCGCCTCGGCCGATGCCACGGCCTGGTGCGACTCGTCGACGAAGGTGAGAGTGGCGTCGGGGTTGGCGAGGGCGGCAGCGAGGCCGAGGACGCCGTTGCCGCAGCCGAGGTCCACGACGCGGTCGGGGCCCGAGCGGTCCGGCAGGTGCTTGAGGAAGAAGCGGGTGCCGATGTCGAGCCGGTCGGCGCAGAAGATCCCGGCGTGGTTGGTCACGGTGTGCCCGGCGGCCGCCCCGGCGTCCGGGGGCAGCGCGTAGCGCAGCGGCCAGGGGCTGGGGGTGCGCGGCAGGACGGGGTCCGGGGTGCAGTGGATGAGCCGGGCCTTGCGGACCGCGAGGGAGGTGCGGGTCGGGCCGAGGACACGTTCGAACAGGCTGAGGGTGGAGGTGTGGATCTCCTTGACCATGCCGGTGCCGACGACGACGGTGCCTGCGTGCACGGCGGGCGCGATGCGGTGGAGCTGGTCCTCCAGGAACGCGAGGCTCTTCGGGACGCGTACGAGGAGCACGTCCACGCGGTCCGGCGGGGTGTCGCGCGGGGACAGCAGGCGCACTGCGTCGGCGGGCAGCCCGTTGCGTTCCAGGTTCGCCGCGGTCGCCCGCTGCCCGAGGTAGGAGTCGCTGATCTGTACGGGGTGGTGCGCGGCCAGGACCGTGCTCAGGGCGCCCCAGCGGTCCCCGACGACGACGACGTTCCCCGAGACGTCGACCGCCTCCTCCAGGTGCTGGAGGAGGTAGGCGTCGGCCGCGTCCCAGGCACGGAACGGGTCGCGGGGGTCCTCGGGGAAGCGGGCGAGGTCGTAACCCGCCTCTGACGTCGTCAAACGGTTCATTGTGCGTTCAGGCTAACCGAGCGGCGCCCGGCGCCCGTACCCGCCGCGGGCGCGACGGCCGTGGCCGCCGCACCGTACCGCTGTCTACGGAAGTCGCTTGTCGATGGCCGCCCGGCCCTCCCTGGCCAGGGTGCGCTCCGCCCACTCGAGGTTCTCCGGGGTCAGGTCCCGCCCGGACGCGAGCACCAGGTCCTCGGCGGACGGGTTCTCGGTGGCGCCGGTGTGCAAGAGGTCGTCCGGAGTCAGGCCCCGGGTGCTGGATACGGAATCGGACTCGTCGCTCATGCCGCCTCCTTGTCCTTCCCGTCATTCTCGCCCGCCGCCGGTGCTCCCGCATCCGAGACCGGGGCGGGGTCCCGGAACGGGTTCGGGGCTCTCACTTGACCTGCACATGATAGATACGCGGGGTTCACACATCGTGACGGTCCGCATGGGACGCTCCCGCGTACACATAGCGGACACGACCACCGCAGAGCCGCCCCCCCCCACCCCGTGACGGCGCCGCGGTGCGCGTATTCCCCGAGAGGACACCCCACATGTCCCGTCGTCACCTTCCCGCGTGCCGCGCACTGCCCGCCGCGCTCGCCTCCCTCGCGGTGTTCACCGGCACGGCCGCCGCCGCACCCGCCCCCACGCCACCGTCCGCCACCGCCTCCCCGCTCGGCGCACTGGACGACACGTACTACGAGGACGCGACCGGCAAGACCGGCGCCGCGCTGAAGAGCGCCCTGCACACGATCATCAGCGACCAGAGCAGGCTCACCTACAGCCAGGTCTGGGACGCCCTGAAGGACACCGACGAGGATCCCGCCAACCCCTCGAACGTCATCGAGCTGTACACCGGACGCTCCGAGCCCAAGAGCGACAACGGCGGCAACCCCGGCCAGTGGAACCGCGAGCACGTCTGGGCCAAGTCCCACGGCGACTTCGGCACGGCGACCGGCCCCGGCACCGACATCCACCATCTGCGCCCGTCCGACGTCCAGGTCAACTCCACGCGCGGCAACAAGGACTTCGACAACGGCGGTACGGAACTGGGCGACGCCCCCGGCAACTACACCGACGCCGACTCCTTCGAACCGCGCGACGCCGTCAAGGGCGACGTGGCGCGGATGATCCTCTACATGGCCGTGCGCTACGAGGGCGACGACGCGTTCCCCGACCTGGAGCCCAACGACAGCGTGTCCAACGGTTCCTCACCGCACATCGGCCGGCTCTCCGTACTCAAGGCATGGAGCGAGCAGGACCCGCCGGACGCCTTCGAGAAGCGGCGCAACGACGTCATATACGAGGACTACCAGCACAACCGGAACCCGTTCGTGGACCACCCCGAGTGGGTGGAGGCCATCTGGTGACGGCCCCGCGGCCCTGACACCGGCCGCCGGCCCTTGCCATCCACGCCCTTGAGTGTCACCACGGCCTTCTGCCGGCTGCGCTCGGCGTCGGCGGACACGGAGGCGGCGCACTCGTCCCGGGTGCGCTCGCCACGGGTCGGGCCCGGGCGGGCACGGGGGAAGCCGCTCCCTCCGCACCCAGGATGACCAACTCGCCCATATGAGGATCCAAAGGTATGAATTGACTCGTTGATGCACCCGCTCCGCACGCAGTGCGCAATTCCCCGGGAGGGAACTGATGGACACGGACGCCCTGACCGCCGGCCTGCTGCAGGAGCTGCGCCGGACCAGGCCCTATCCGGCCCTGTCCCTGACCATGCCGACCCACCGGCGCGCCCCGGACAACGCCCAGGACGCCGTCCGGCTGCGCAACCTGCTGTCCGAGGCCCACAACCGGCTGGAGGCCGATCCGGAGGTCGGCCGCGAGGCGTGCGCCGCGATCAAGCAGCAGCTCGACCGCGCGGCGGGCGAACTCGACCAGCGCCGGGCCCTGGACGCGCTCGTGCTCCTCGCCACGGCCGACGAGTACCAGATCTGGCGGCTGCCGCGTACCGCACCCGAACGGGTGGTGCTGAGCGACAGCTACCTCACCCGCAACCTGGTCGCCGCGAAGGCGCAGGCGCGCCCCTTCTGGGCACTCACCGTGGCCGCCGACCACGCCGCCCTCTTCAGCGGCACCACCGAGTCCGCCCAGGAGGCCCACGTCGGCGGCTTCCCGCTGACGGCACCGCGCGAGGAGTTCAACCCGCAGCGCATGGAGCGGACCGGCGACACGCCGAGCAACTTCGCCAGCGAGGACACCCGCAACTTCCTGCGCACCGTGGACGAGAAGCTGCGTGCCGTCCTGGCCACCGACCCCCGCCCGCTGTACCTGGTCGGCATCGCGCCGGCCCTCGCCCTGTTCGACGAGGTCGCCGAGAGCGCGAAGGACGCGGTCGGCCGGGTCACCAAGGGCGCGCCGGCCGACAACGCGCCCCGCGACCTGCTCACCGAGCTGCGTCCGGCCCTGGACGCCCGGCGCGAGCACTTCGCGAAGGAGATCGACGGGCGGCTGGACGCGGCGCGCGGCCGCAAGGCGTTCGCCGGCGGTCTCGACGAGGTGTGGGCCGCGGTGCGCGAGGGCCGCGCCGGTCTGGTGGCGGTGGAGGAGCACTTCCAGCAGACGGTACGGGTCGACCAGGAGCACCTGAAGCCGGTGACCGACGACGTGGTGGACCCGTCCGACGCGAGCGTCCGCGAGGACATCGTGGACGAGCTGGTCGAGGCGGCGCTGGACAGCGGCGCGGAGGTGTTCTTCGTCGCGGACGACTGGCTCAAGGGGCACGGCCGGATCGCGGCCGAACTGCGCTTCTGATCCCGCGCGGCGTACGGCGAGGGCCCGGACGGAGATTCCCGTCCGGGCCCTCGCCGTACGCCGCGGAGCGGGTCAGCCCTCCCAGGACCAGTCGGCCACCTCGGGCAGGTCGGTGCCGTGTTCGCGGATCCAGGCGTGGTGGCGGGAGCGGGTGTCCGCCATCTCCTGCCGCACCGCCACGGCGCGGACGCCCAGGCCGGGGACCCGGTCGATGACGTCCATGACCAGTCGGTAGCGGTCGAGGTCGTTGCGGACGACCATGTCGAAGGGCGTGGTGGTCGTGCCCTCCTCCTTGTAGCCGCGCACGTGCAGGTCACCGTGCCCGGCGCGGCGGTAGGCCAGCCGGTGGATCAGCCACGGGTAGCCGTGGTACGCGAAGATGACCGGCTTGCCCCGGGTGAACAGCGCGTCGTACTCGGAGTCCGGCATGCCGTGCGGGTGCTCGGAGTGCGGCATGAGCCGGGCCATGTCGACCACGTTGACCACCCGCACCGCCAGCGCCGGCAGATGGCGCCGCAGCAGCTGGGCAGCGGCCAGGGTCTCCAGCGTGGGTACGTCACCGGCGCAGGCGAGGACGACGTCGGGCTCGCGGCTGCCGTCCTCCGTGCCCGCCCAGTCCCAGAGGCCGGCGCCGCGTGCGCAGTGCACCCGGGCCTGGTCGAGGGTGAGCCAGTCGAAACTCGGCTGCTTGCCGGCCACGATGACGTTGACGTAGTCCCGGCTGCGCAGGGCGTGGTCGGCGACGGAGAGCAGGGTGTTGGCGTCGGGCGGCAGGTAGACGCGTACGACTTCGGGGCTCTTGTTGAGGATGTGGTCCACGAAGCCCGGGTCCTGGTGCGAGAAGCCGTTGTGGTCCTGGCGCCAGACGTGCGAGGTGAGCAGGTAGTTCAGCGAGGCGACGGGGCGGCGCCAGGCCAGGCGGCGCGAGGTGCGCAGCCACTTGATGTGCTGGTTGACCATCGAGTCCACGATGTGGGCGAACGCCTCGTAGCAGGAGAAGAGCCCGTGCCGGCCGGTCAGCAGATAGCCCTCCAGCCAGCCCTGGCACAGGTGCTCGGACAGGACCTCCATGACCCGGCCGTCCCGGGCGAGGTGCTCGTCGGTCGGGAGGGTGCGGGCCTGCCACGCCTTGCCACTGGCCTCGTAGACGGCGTCGAGCCGGTTGGAGGCCGTCTCGTCGGGCCCCACGAGCCGGAAGTCCCTGCGGTCCGCCGTCGCCGCCATGACCGCTTCGAGGAGGCCGCCCAGGACCCGGGTGGGCTCGCGGAGTGTGGTGCCGGGCCGGTCCACCGGGACGGCGTACCCGTCGAGGTCCGGGACGGGCAGGTCGCGCAGGAGCAGGCCGCCGTTGGCGTACGGGGTGGCGCCGAGGCGGGCGGCGCCCTCGGGGACGCAGGCGAGGACCTGTTCGGTGGGACGGCCCTCGGCGTCGAAGAGCTCGTCCGGCCGGTAGGACCGCAGCCACGCCTCCAGCCGGCGCAGGTGGTCCGGGTTGTCGCGGACGCCGGACAGCGGGACCTGGTGGGCGCGCCAGGTGGATTCGACGGGCAGCCCGTCGACCTCGGCGGGCCCGGTCCAGCCCTTCGGGGTGCGCAGCACGATCATCGGCCAGCGCGGGCGGTCGGTGTCGCCGCCGGTGCGGGCGGCTGCCTGGATCTCCGCGATGCGGTCGGCGGCGCGGTCCATGGCGAGGGCCATCGCCCGGTGCACCGCGCGCGGCTCGTCGCCCTCCACGTAGAGGGGGTCGTGTCCGTAGCCGCGCAGCAGGGCGTCGAGCTCGGTCTGCGGGAGGCGGGCGAGCACCGTCGGGTTGGCGATCTTGTAGCCGTTGAGGTGGAGGACCGGCAGCACGGCCCCGTCGTGGACCGGGTCGAGGAACTTGTTGGCGTGCCAGGACGCGGCGAGCGGTCCGGTCTCCGCCTCGCCGTCGCCGATGACGCAGGCGACCACCAGCTCGGGGTGGTCGAGGGCGGCACCGTAGGCGTGCGCGAGGGAGTATCCGAGTTCGCCGCCCTCGTGGATGGAGCCGGGGGTCTCGGGGGCGACGTGGCTGGGGACGCCGCCGGGGAACGAGAACTGCTTGAAGAGCCGCCCCATCCCCTCCGCGTCCCTGCCGACGTCCGGGTAGGCCTCCGAGTAGCTGCCGTCCAGCCAGGATCCGGCTAGGACGGCCGGCCCGCCGTGGCCGGGGCCCCAGATGCACAGTGCCGGTGTGCCGCGCGCGCTGATGAGGCGGTTGAGGTGGGTGTACACGAGGTTGAGCCCGGGCGAGGTGCCCCAGTGGCCGAGCAGCCGGGGTTTGATGTGCTCGGGGGCGAGCGGCCGGGTCAGCAGGGGGTTGTCCATCAGGTAGATCTGCCCGACCGCCAGGTAGTTGGCGGCCCGCCAGTGCGCGTCCAGCGCGTCGAGTTCCCGGTCGGACGGGCCGGGCGGCGGTGGGGCGTCGCTCATGGTGACCTCTCAGCGGGGCTTGTTCGGGGCGTCGCGCGTACGGTCACCGGGGCTCGGAGCCGTACCAGACGGTGGTGGCGTTGCAGAACTCGCGGATGCCGTGCCCGGCGAGCTCACGCCCGTAGCCCGAGCGCTTCACCCCGCCGAAGGGCAGCGCGGGGTGGGAGGCGGTCATGCCGTTGAAGAAGACGCCGCCGGCCTGGAGGTCCCGGACACAGCGGTCGGCCTCGGCGGCGTCGCGCGTCCAGACGTTGGAACTGAGTCCGAAGGAGGTGTCGTTGGCGACCTCGACGGCCTGCTCCAGGCTGTCCACACGGTAGAGGGAGGCGACCGGGCCGAAGGTCTCCTCGCGGTGGACGCGCATCTCGGGTGTGATGCCGGCGAGGACGGTGGGCGCGTAGAACCAGCCGTTCTCCAGCCCGCCGCCCAGGCCCTCGGGGCGTCCGCCGCCGCACAGCGCCTCGGCGCCCCGGTTCACCGCGTCGTCCACCAGCTCCTCCAGGTCCGCGCGCCCCTGTTCCATGGCGATCGGCCCGACGTCGGTGGACTCCTCCAGCGGGTCGCCCACGGTCAGTTCCCGCATGCCCACGGTGAAGCGCTCGGCGAACTCCTCGTACACCTCGGTGTGCACGATGAACCGTTTGGCGGCGATGCACGACTGGCCGTTGTTCTGGGCGCGGGCGGTGACGGCGGTGCGGGCGGCCTTGGCGACGTCCGCCGAGGGCAGCACCAAGTAGGGGTCGCTCCCGCCGAGTTCCAGGACGGTGTGCTTGATCTCGTCACCGGCGATGGAGGCGACGGAACGGCCCGCCGGCTCACTGCCGGTGAGCGTCGCGGCGACCACCCGGCGGTCGCGCAGGATGCCCTCGACGGCCTTGGAGCCCACGAGGAGGGTCTGGAAGCAGCCGGCCGGGAAGCCGGCACGGCGGAAGAGGTCGCCGAGGTACAGCGCGGTCTGCGGCACGTTCGACGCGTGCTTCAGCAGGCCCGTGTTGCCGGCCATCAGGGCGGGGGCGGCGAAGCGCACGACCTGCCACAGCGGGAAGTTCCACGGCATCACGGCGAGGACCGGGCCGAGCGGCCGGTAGCGGACGTACGCGCGCACCGCGCCGGAGTCCTCCACGTCGGCGGCGGCGGGGTGCTCGTCGGCGAGCAGTTCCTCGGCCCGGGCGGCGTACCAGCGCATCGCCTTGGCGCACTTCGCGGCCTCGGCGCGGGCCGCCGTGACGGGCTTGCCCATCTCCAGGGTCATGGTCCGCGCGATGTCCTGCTGGTCCTCGTCCAGGAGGTCGGCGGCCCGGCCGAGCAGCCGGGCCCGCTCGGCGAACGTGGTGGTGCGGTAATCGCGGAAGGCGGCGTCGGCCGCGGCGATCCGCTTCTCGATCTCGTCCTCCTCCAGCGCGTCGAACGTCCTGAGCGTCTCGCCGTTCGCGGGATTGACCGTCGCGATGGGCATGACTGCGGCCTCCTTGCCTCGGTACTTCGACCGTGCCGCGCGGCGGGCCCGCCCGCAACGCGGGCCGTGACACGGCAACGCCCCCGCCACCGCATACCCGGCCGGCGCGGATCATGCATGCTCGGGACATGCGATCCGCGCCGGCCGGGGGCTGGGGGTACGTCTCAGACGAGCGCCGGGGCGGCGTCCGGGACGGTCTCGTCGGCGGCCGCCGGAACCGGCTCGGGGATCTCCGCGACCGCGGCCGGCGGGCGGCGGAACTCGCGGACGCCGGGCAGCGGCGGCAGCGGCACCAGCTCGATGTGCTGCGGCTCCTGGGCGTACCGGGTGAACCAGACGACCTTGCCGTCGGCGGTCCGGCAGGTGCCCCAGCTGTCGCTGAGGGCCATGACCCGGCTCAGGCCACCGCCCTCGTGGAGCAGCCGCGGCATCTCGGAGCCGTTGTCGGCGACGGAGACCGTGAGGTGCCGTCCGGACCAGCGGAGTTCGACGACGCAGCGGTTGTCGTCACCGACGTGCCGGTGGACATTGGTCAGCAGCTCCTCCACGGCACGGCACACGGGCCGTACGTGGAGTTCGAGACTCCAGTGGCGCAGGTGGGCCGCGACTATGCGTCGCAGCTGGTCCACACGGTCTGCGGAAACCTGGAGTTCGACCAGATAGTGCCGGTCGAGTGGAACGGTCATCGTCGAGGCTCCTCACATCGAGGCCCACGACTTCGCCTCGTTGAACCAACGACCCCCGAATACGAAGAGTGAGCAGATGTCTCTTCTGGGTCACTCCACAGGGTGACCCGGCTGGGCCGGTCGCGCAACATATCGGGCCGCGCACCCCGGGTGACCGGCGCTTTCGCGCGAACGGGGGATGCGCGGCCCGGGGGTCAGGCCAGGTGGGTGAGCACCCGGTCGGGTGTGAGTGGCAGGGTGCGCACGCGGGCTCCGGTCGCGTGCCGGAAGGCGTTCCCGACGGCCGCGGCGGCGCCGACGATGCCGATCTCGCCGATGCCCTTGCTCCCCATGGGGTTGAGGTGGGGATCGTCCTCCTCGATCCAGTGCGCGTCGACGGCGGCCACGTCGGCGCAGACGGGGACGTGGTACGAGGCGAGGTCGCACTCGGTGAAGTCGCCGTAGACCGGGTCCAGGGTGGAGCCCTCGGTCAGGGCCATCCCGATGCCCATGGTCATGCCGCCGATGAACTGGGAGCGCGCGGTGCGGGAGTTGAGGATGCGGCCGGCCGCGAAGACGCCGAGCATGCGGCGCACCCGGACCTCTCCGGTGCGGGTGTCGACGGCGACCTCCGCGAAATGGGCCCCGAAGGCGTGGCGGGCGTACGGGGACTCCTCGGCGGTCTCCTCGGTCGTGTCGGCGGTGACGGTCACCCCTTCGGCGGGCAGCGGCCCGCTGCGCGCGGCGAGCCGTTCCGCGAGCGTGGAGGCGGCCTTGTGCACGGCCCAGCCCCAGGAGGCGGTGCCGGACGAGCCGCCGGCCAGCGGGGCGTCGGGCAGGCCGCTGTCGCCGATGTCGATGGCCACGTCGTTCAGCGGTGCGCCCAGCGCCTCGGCGGCGATCTGCGCGAGGACGGTGCGGGCGCCGGTGCCGATGTCCGTGGCGTTGACGGCGACGCGGTAGGTGCCGTCGGGGGCGGCGTGCGCGGTGGCGTGGCTGGCGCTCGCGTACACGGGATACGTGGCCGAGGCGACGCCCGTGCCGAGCAGCAGGGCGCCTTCGCGGCGGACGCCGGGGGCCGGGTCACGTCCGGCCCAGCCGAAGCGTTCGGCGCCCACGCGCAGGCAGTCGGCCAGGCCGCGGCTGCTGAAGGGCTTGCCGGAGTCCGGTTCGTCGGCCGGGTCGTTGCGCAGCCGCAGCTCGACGGGGTCGACGCCGAGTTCCGCCGCGAGTTCGTCCATGGCGGATTCGAGGGCGTACATGCCGGGGCACTCCCCCGGGGCGCGCATCCACGACGGGCTGGGCACGTTCAGGGCGGCGACCCGGTGTGTGGTGCGGCTGTGCGCGGAGCCGTACATGACACGGGCGGGTACGGCGGCCTGCTCCACGAACTCCTTGACCTCGGAGGTGTGGGTGATGATCTCCTGGGCGACCGAGGTGAGCGTGCCGTCGGCACCGGCGCCGAGCCTGACGCGCTGCACGGTGGGCGCCCGGTGCCCGACGAGCGCGGGCATCTGCCGCCTGGGCAGGGCGAGTTCGACGGGGTGGCCGGTGTGCAGGGCGGCCATCGCGGCGAGCACGGCCTGCGGGCGCGGCGTGCCCTTGGAACCGAAGCCGCCGCCGACGTGCTCGGAGAGGGCGGTGACCCGGTCGGTCCCGATCCCGAAGGCGGCGGCGAGGCTGTCGCGCACCTTGGTGGCGCCCTGGCTGGAGTCATAGACGGTGAGGTGCCCCGCGGGCGACCAGTGGGCGGTCGAGGCATGCGGCTCCATGGGGTGGTTGTGCAGCGGCTCCAGGGTGTACGTGACGTCGACGCGTACGGGCGACGCCTCGAAGGCCCGGTCGAAGTCGCCGCGCTCCCGGACGGCGGGGTAGCCGCCGTTGGCCTGTTCCGGGGTGTAGAGGCCGGGGTGGTCCTCGGTGAGCAGGACGTCGTGCGGGGTGGTCTCGTACGTGATGTGGAGGGCGTCGGCTCCGGCCCGGGCGCTCGCGAGGCTGTCGGCGACGACGAGCGCGACGGGCCAGCCCCGGTGGGGCACCCGGTCGTCCTGGAGGACGGCGAGGATGGGGTCGTCGGGCTCGGCCAGGCGCGGCGCGTTGTCGTGGGTGAGGACGCTGTGGACGCCCGGGTGGGCGAGGGCGTCGACGGTGCGGACGGCCGTGACCCGGCCGGACGGCACGGTGGCGGGCACCGGCCAGGCGTACAGGCAGCCGGGCAGGCCGCGTTCGGCGGCGTAGCGCGCGGCGCCGGTCACCTTGGCGCGGCCCTCGCGGCGGACGGCGGGCGCGCCGAGCGGCTGGGGGGCGTGGCTCATGGCGGGATCCTCGGCTCTTCAGGTGCGGGCGGTGAGTTCGGCGAGGGCGTCGACAGCCAGGTGCCGGGCGAGGCGGACCTTGAACGCGTTGTCGCGCAGCGGCCGGGCCTCGGCCAGCTCGGCGTCGGCGGCCCGCAGGAACGTCGCGTCGGTGGCGGGTGCGCCGCGCAGGATCTTTTCGGCGGCCCGGGCCCGCCAGGGCCGGTGGGCGAGTCCGCCGAACGCCAGGGCCGCGTGCTCGACGTGCCCGTCGCGTACGCGCAGCACGGCGGCGACGGAGGCCAGGGCGAAGGCGTAGGAGGCGCGGTCGCGGGCCTTGCGGTAGAGGCAGACCGTGCCGTCGGCCAGGGGCGGCAGCAGCACTTCGGTGACGAGCTCGCCGGGCCGGACGACGGTGTCGGCGTCGGGGTTGTCGCCGGGCAGCCGGTGGAAGTCGGTCACCGGGACGGTCCGTTCGCCCTCCGGCCCGTGCAGCACGACGTCCGCGCCGAGCGCGGCGAGGGCCACGGCCATGTCGGAGGGGTGGGTGGCGACGCACTCCGGGGAGTGCCCGATGACGGCGAGGTCGCGGTGGCTGCCCTCGACGGCGGGGCAGCCGGTGCCGGGCTCGCGTTTGTTGCAGGGCTTGGAGGTGTCCTGGAAGTAGGGGCAGCGGGTGCGCTGGAGGAGGTTGCCGCCGGTGGTGGCGATGTTGCGGAGCTGCCCGGACGCGCCCGCCAGCAGCGCCTGCGACAGGGCGGGGTAGCGGGTGCGTACGGCGGGATGGGCGGCCAGGTCGCTGTTGCGTACGGTGGCGCCGATGCGCAGGCCCCCGCCGTCGGTGTCCGTGACCTGGTCGAGCGGCAGCCGGCTGACGTCGACCAGCATGCCGGGGGTCTCCACCCCGAGCTTCATCAGGTCGACCAGGTTGGTGCCGCCGCCGAGGAACTTGGCGCCCGGGTGCGCGGCGCAGGCGCGTACCGCGTCGGAGACGGTCTCGGCGCGCAGGTAGGCGAAGGGTTTCACGACGCCACGTCCTCGATGGCCTCGACGATCCGCGGATAGGCGCCGCACCGGCAGAGGTTGCCGCTCATCCGCTCCCGGATCTCCTCCGGGCCGAGCCGGGCGGGGGTGGCGACGGGGGCGTCGTGCGGGGTGACGTGCGAGGGGTGGCCGTAGTCGGCCTCGGCGAGGACGCCGGCGGCGGAGCAGAGCTGGCCGGGTGTGCAGTAGCCGCACTGGAAGGCGTCGCGTTCCAGGAACGCCTCCTGGAGCGGGTGCAGCCGGTCGCCGTCCGCCAGCCCCTCGACCGTGGTGATGCGCGCGCCGTCGTGGGCGACGGCCAGCAGGAGGCAGCTGTTGGCGCGGCGGCCGTCCACGAGGACGGTGCAGGCGCCGCACTGGCCGTGGTCGCAGCCCTTCTTCGCCCCGGTGAGGTCCAGGTGGTGGCGCAGGGCGTCCAGGAGGGTGGTGCGGTGATCGAGGGTGAGGGTGTGCTCGGCGCCGTTGATGTGCAGGGTCAGGGTGGCGGAGGGGAGGTCGCCGGGCGCCGGCGATTCGGCGGCGCCGCCCTCCCACGTACTGGTCGGGTCCACGCGCGACACCTTTCGACGAAGTCACATTTGTCCGATTTCTACCAGATGCGGGCGGCGCCTCGGGCCCTCTCGCACCCCCGCACGGGGCGTTCGGCCTACTTGTTCTCCAGGCGCAGCCGCACCTCCTCCTCCTGGTCGCCCGACACCGTGCCCACCACCCGGACGGCGAAGGCGTCGGCCAGCCCGCCCCGGAGGCGGTCCACGGCGTGGTAGCCGCCCTGCACGTCGAGCGTGACGGGGGCGCCGAGCGTCACGGACCCCGAGACCACCCGGGCCTCGGAGACGTCGACGGTCGCCGCCCACGCGGTGGGCCGCCTGCCCGCGGTCTCGTGGGGCACGTCGGCCGAGGAACGGTCGGTGGTGAAGGCGGCCCTCAGCACGTCGAAGACGGTGCGGGCGTCCTCCTCGGGGCACTCGCCGATGACGACCGACACCTCCTGGTCGTGGTGGTCGTCCGTGGCCTGTCGCTTGTCCTGTGCGCTGTTCACCGCAGCTCCTTCCGTAGGGGCGTTGCCGTACTGTCCAGGCTGACCCCGCACACGGTCGGCTGCGACAGGAGCGGCCCGGACTCCCCCGCGTGCCCGGTGCGGCGGGGGATACACAGCTCGAAACATTTTCAGCGCCCATATCCACTTAAAACATGAATTCGATCGCCGTCCCGAGTGACGCCTGTGTCCTGGGGTATCCGGCAAGCATGGATGTTTCGGATGGAGCCCTGAATTCCCTGGCGGTCACCCTCGCGGACGGACGCGGCGCGACAGGCGTCGTGATGGGCGTGATCGGCGTGCTCCTGGTGATCATGCTGATCGGTGCCTTCCTGCTGGGCAAGCGACGGCACGACCAGGAGCTGCCCCCGCCCCGGCCGGACGAGCAGCCGGTCGGCCCCGACCACCGCAGCCACGAGGAGAAGCCGGACGTCCACGGTGACGACCGCTTCCCGGCGGACGGCCGTGGCCTGTCCCCCTACGAGCTCGGTGAGCACGGCAACGAGCCGATCCGCCACGAGGACGACGACAAGCGCGACTGACCGGCCCCGCTCGGGGGGCCGGGAGCGGGTGGCGGAGTCGCGTTTGCGGGAGCGGCCGCCCCCGGCGAGGCTGGTGACGGTCCCGAAGCCCGTCGGCACACCTGCCGCATCCCCCATGAAGGCAGTGGCACCATGACCCCAAGCACCTCCGGTACGGCGCCCGCGCGTGCGGCCCTGACCGGGTCCGCCGCTCCCTGCTGGGTCAATCTCATGACCCGCGACCTGAAATCCGCCCAGGAGTTCTACGGCCCGGTGATGGGCTGGAGTTTCCGCCCGGGCAGGCTCGGCGACGACTTCTCGGTGGCCCGGCGCGGCGATGTGCCGGTCGCCGGCCTCGGGGCCGTGGCCACCGCCTTCCGGGTCGCGGTGGCCTGGACGCCCTACTTCGCCGTCCGCGACGCCGATGCGGCGGCCTCCCGCATCCGGGAGCGCAGCGGCACGGTGGCGGTGGGGCCGCTGACCCTCGGCAAGGGGCGCGGCGCACTGGCCGCCGACCGGGACGGCGCCGGATTCGGCATCTGGGAACGGACCGCGCCGGCGACATCGCCGCCCGCCCCGGACGGACACGCGCACGCCTGGCTGCGGCTGCGCACCCGGAGCGCCTTCGAGGCCGCGATCTTCTACGGCGAGGTGCTGGACTGGGCGAGCGGGAAGCCGGGGTCCTGCGAGGTGTCGTACGCGAAGGACGAGGTCATCGTGGAGTGCGGGGGCCGTCAGCTGGCCCGGATCAGCTCCGGCGCGGTCGAGGCCGCTCCCGACCCGCTGGTCCGCCCGCGCTGGCAGGTCAACTTCCCGGTGGACGACGTGCCCCTCGCCGTGGAGCGGGCGCGCGGGCACGGGGGCTCCCTGGTGGAGGAGCTGACGCACCCCGAGGGCCGGGAGGCCACGCTCCTGGATCCGGACGGCGGGCTCTTCACCGTCACGGACGTCCACCGCGCGTCGGACACCGAAGCGGCCTGACGCGCCCGGCTCAGGCGACCGGCAGGAGCAGCTCGGGCCGGTCCCACATCACCGCGGGCGGCGCGGCCCGTACGGTGCCGGTCCGCTCCGCGCCCATGGTCAGGTAGAAGCCCTCCGCCGGCGGATGCGAGACGACGCGGACGCCGGGCAGCCCCCGCGCCTCCGCCTCCGTCCGCAGGTGGCCGATCAGCAGCCGGCCGGTGCCGGTGCCCTGGGCGTCGTCCGCGACGAAGAGCAGGTCCAGCTCGGGCGGGTCCAGGACGAGCGCGTAGAAGCCGAGCACCCGGTCCGTCGCCTCCCGTACGGCCACGAAGACCTCATGGGCCTCGATGTAGTCCGGCCCCACCCGGTACCCGGCGACCATCGGCGCGTAGGGGCCCTCGTAGGCGCGTGAGGACCGGACCAGCCGGGTGAGGCGCTTGGCGTCCCGCGCGGTCGCCCGCCTGACGCGGACCGGGCCGCCGGATGCCCGGCGGCCCGTCGGCGTCACGCGTGATCTCATACGGCGAGTATTGCGCATCCCGTCCCGGGAGGGTCCCGGTCCCCTTCAGGAGGCGGCGCGTCCGGTGCGCCACTCCGCCACCAGGGCATCCACGTCGAAGGGGCGCAGGTTCAGCAGGGGGCCCGGCGGGGGCCTGCGGACGGCCTCGCGGATCTTGTCGTTCACCTCGGTCAGCGTCCGGCGCACCTCGGCCTCGGTCCGGATCTCCGGCAGGCGGGCGACGACGTCCTCGGCCTCCTTGCGCAACGCCAGCGCCGGCGGCAGCACCGACACCCCTTCGCGCTGCATCTTCGACTTGATCCACCACGCCTCGTCGTACGGGGCGCTCAGCGCCTCGATCGGCTTGCCGAAGCCGGGCAGCCGGGAGACGTCACCCCGGCGTTCGGACTCCCGGATCTGCTGGTCCACCCATGATTCGAAGCTGACACCCGCGGGTTTGCGCTCGGTCACCGTGATCCCCTCTCGGAGTACGCCTGCTGCGGCGCCCTCCACCCTACCGAGGCGCCCCGGGAAGCCTGTTGGGCGGCAGACCGTGCGGGCGCCGCGTCTCGAACGCGTTCGCGGGGGTACACGAGCGTCACGCCCGGCCGGGACGGAGCCGGGCGACGAACCGAAAGGGATGGTGGGAGTGGAACACAGCGACCTGCGGACCGGCTACCGCCGGGGGTGGTGACGATGACGACCCTCGTGATCATCCTCGCGGTCGTCGTGGTGGTGGCCGCCGGACTGTTCCTCGTCCTCGGCCGGAGGAACGGCGGCCACGGGCTGCGGCGGCGTTTCGGACCGGAGTACGAGCGTGCCGTGGCCCGGCACGACGGCGACACGAAGGCCGCCGAACACGAACTGAGCGAACGGCTGAAGCGGCACGGCTCGCTCAACGAGCGCGCGCTGACGCCGCAGGAGCGGGAGCGGTACCTCGCCCGCTGGGCGCGGGTCCAGGACCGGTTCGTCGACGCGCCGCAGCAGGCGGTGGCCGAGGCCGACACGCTCCTCGCGGAGCTGGCCCGGGATCTGGGCTTCCCCGACGGCCAGGACTTCGACGAGCAGAGCGACGCGCTCTCCGTCCACCACGCCGAGCACGTCCACGGCTACCGGCGGGTGCACGCCGCCAGCCGCGGCGAGGGCGACACGGAGCAGCTTCGGACCGCGCTCGTCGAGGCCCGGGGCCTCTTCGACGTCCTCGTATCGAACGGCACGGACCGCCCGGTCCGCCGGGACGAGCACCATCACGCGGAAGGAAGTGGCACGGCATGACCAAGGACACCGACCCCACCCCGCGGCCCGCGGCCGCGCCCACGAGCCGTCCGGTCACCGGTGACCGGGCCGCCGGCACCGGGGCCCCGCACCTCTCCGACGACATCTCGGCCCGCCCGCCCCGGACGGCGCCCTCCGTGCCCCCGGTCGCCGCGCCCGTCCCGCTGTCCCAGAAGGACCTCCGGCACGAGGAGACGGGCGGTGCGGGGCGGCCGGACGTCCCGGCCCCTACGACGGACCACGACAACCGGGCGCACACCGCACACGACGGGGACGACCGCCTCCTGCCGGCCGGCGACCAGGACCGGCTGGCCCGTCGGCTGCACCAGGCGGTGACCGACTTCGTGGAGAGCCCGCACCGGGCGGTGGCGGAGGCCGAGTCCACGTTCGACGCGGTGGTCGCCGGCCTCACCGACGCGCTCCAGGAGCGCCGCAGCACCCTGCACGTGGGCGAACGGGACGGCGGCGACCCCGGCGCCCGGACCGAGGAGCTGCGGATCACGCTCCAGCACTACCGCGACCTCACCGAACGACTGCTGAAGGTCTGATACGAGGCTCGGGAACAGAGGTTGCCCCGGCACCGCGTGTGCCGGGGCAACGCGCTGTGCCGGGCACGCCTACTGCCCGGTGTACACGACCAGTTCGCCGCGCAGGCGTCGCAGCGTGGGGCCCGGGACGCGCAGGCAGTCGCGTACGTAGCCGTCCAGGCCGCCCCAGCGCTCGTCCATGGCCGCCAGGGCCGTTTCGAGGTAGCGGGGACGGACCTCGATGATCGCCGAGGCGATCTCCGGGTCGCCGCCCGCGTCGAGGAAGCCCTGCACGTACGGGCGTCCGGCGATCCGCAGCACCGGGTTCACGGCGAGGAACTCCTGCCGCACGACATCGCGCGAGGCGCCCAGGATCAGGAGCAGCAGGGCGGCCCCCCAGCCGGCGCGGTCCTTGCCGGTGGCGCAGTGGAAGAGCACCGGCCGTGCGGCGGGGTCGGCGGCCGTGTCGATGAAGGCGCGGTACGCGGCCGCGGCCCCCGGCGAGAGCACCAGTTGCCGGTACGACCGGGCGACCGCCTCCTCGGCCTTGCCGCTGCCCAGCAGCCGCTCGGCCTCGACGGGGTCGGCGAGCAGCGCCCGGAACCGCGCGGGCGTCACGCCCGGGTTGTCACCCAGCACGTCGGCGACGAAGAGCCGGGCCCCGGGCGGCAGGGCGTCGGGGGCGGAGCCCCGCTCGTCGGCGGTCCGCAGGTCGACGACCGTACGGATGCCGAGTGCGGCCACGGCCGCGGCGTCCACCGGGTCGAGTCCGCCGAGCCGGCCGGAGCGCAGCACCGCACCCGGCCGGACCTGGCGGCCCGGACCCAGCGTGATGCCGCCGAGATCGCGCAGATTGAGGGCGGAGAAGGACGGGACGGCCCTGACGGTTTGCACGATGGATTCCCTCTTTTCCCGGCGCGCGTCCGAAGTGATTTCGGCCTGGCCGGATCAAAGTCGCATGATGTCGTCACATCGACAAAGTAAAACGCCGGAGATCATCGATCGGCCGCGCGGGCAGGCGGGAGCCGGGCGACGCCTCTCGGCCCCGCCCTTCGCCGCAGTCCCCGGCCGGGCGTCGCCGTGATGCGCGCAGGCCGGAAGGAGGCCACGGGGCAGGTGCCCCGCGCCCCCGTTCTCACCCGGCCAGCAGGCGCGCCTTCTGGGCCTCGAATTCGGCGTCGGTGAGGATGCCCTGCTGCTTCAGCGCGGCAAGCCGCTCCAGCTGCCCGACCACGTCCCCGCCCGGCGCCGCCGGAGGTGCGGCGGGCTGCGGAGCGGGCGGCGGCTGCTGGGCGGCGTACTGCTCCGCCTCCTGCTGCGCGAACCTGCTCTGCTGGTGCTGCTGGACCCGCCCGGTGACGGCGGACGCGGTCCCGGCGATGACGGCCGTGCGCGCGGCGGCCCCGATGAGGCCGGGTCCGCGGCGGTTCATTCCGGGTCCTCGGAAGATCGGCATGGCGTGTTCCCCTTCCGGTGCGGGCGTCAGCTGTCGTGGCCGGCGGCGGAGGCGGCGGAGGCGGCGGCCTCCGCGACCTCGGCGGGAATCCGTTCATGAGCGATGACCTGCCCGCCCGAGGCCCGGACGGCTTCGGCCAGCGGAACCGCCCAGAGGTCCTCCCACACGATGAGCGCGGCCGAGCTGCCCGGTGGCACCCGCTCACCGAGCATCCGGATGTCCTCGCTGTTCAGCATGCCGCTGACCTCGCCCTCGACCGGCTCGAAGGAGACCAGGTCGTCGGGGTCCAGATCATCCAGCTCGACGGCCTGGATGGTGCCGTCCTCGGCCCGCTGCACGAAGGTCAGATCCAGGATGCGCACCGCCTTCGAGGCGACCGCGTCGGCCAGCGCGGGCGCGATGGCGCCGGTGAACCGGCTGCCGGGAAATGCGACGACGAGGTATTCCACAGGTCCGACGGTCACGGGCGCGTCCTCTCCGCATGAATGGATTGGCAGCAGCATAACTTCGGGCATTCCCGCCCGCACTGTGACAAAGGGCCACATACCCGCACTGACGGCTACGCGACAGTACGTAAAGGATCACGTGCGCTGAGGGAGGGCAAGGTCACAGGCCGGCGCGCTGCTCCTGCCCGGGGAGCTGCCCTAGCATCTGGGCCATGACGGTCCAGCCTACTGACGAGCTTCCGCTGGCCGCCGGATTCCCCGACCCCGCCCATGAGCAGTGGCAGAGCCTCGTCGAAGGCGTGCTGCGCAAATCGGGCAAGGACGTGTCGGGACCGGCCGCCGAGGAAGCGCTGTCCACCAGGGTGGAGGACGGGCTCATCACCCGGCCCCTCTACACCTCGCGCGACGACGCGCCCGATGCCGGTCTCCCGGGCTTCGCCCCGTTCACCCGCGGCAGCACGCCCGACGGATGTACGGCGAGCGGCTGGGGCGTACGGCAACGGCACGCGTTCGCCGATCCCGCCCGGCTCAACGAGGCCGTGCTCGCGGACCTGGAGAACGGCGTCACCTCGCTGTGGCTGGCCGTCGGAGGCACCGACGGCGTGCCGGTCTCCGGTCTGGAACGCGCGCTCGACGGCGTCCTGCTCGACCTGGCGCCCATCGTCCTGGACGCGGGCGCGGAACTGGACGCCGCGGCGGCCGAACTGCTGCGGCTGCACGCGGAGCGCGGCGTCCCGGCCGGGCAGGTACGGGGCGCTCTCGGTGCCGATCCGCTGGGGCGCGCCGCGCGCGAGGGCACCGAGCCCGACCTGGCGGAGGCCGTCCGCTGGGCGCTGCGGTGCGCCGAGGAGTTCCCCGGGCTGCGCGCGGTCGTCGTGGACGCGATGCCGTATCACGAGGCGGGCGGTTCGGCGGCCCAGGAGCTGGGCGCCTCGCTGGCCACGGGCGTCGCCTACCTGCGGGCGCTGACCGAGGCCGGGCTCGACCTCGAAGCGGCGTGCGGGCAGCTGGAGTTCCGGTACGCGGCGACCGCCGACCAGTTCCTGACCATCGCGAAGATGCGGGCGGCGCGCCGGCTGTGGGCGCGTGTCGCCGAGGTCTGCGGGGCCCCTGGCGCCGGGGCGCAGCGGCAGCACGCGGTGACGTCGCCGGTCATGATGACGCGGCGCGATCCGTGGGTGAACATGCTGCGGACCACGCTGGCGAGCCTCGGCGCGGGCGTCGGCGGGGCCGACGCGGTGACCGTGCTGCCCTTCGATCACGCGCTGGGCCTGCCCGACGCGTTCGCCCGGCGCATCGCCCGCAACACCTCCACGATCCTCCTCGAGGAGTCGCACCTCGCCCGGGTGATCGACCCGGCGGGCGGTTCCTGGTACGTGGAGCGGCTCACCGACGAACTCGCGGCATCTGCCTGGGCGTTCTTCCAGGAGATCGAGCGGGCGGGCGGCCAGGCGGCCGCGTTGGGCTCGGGGCTGGTCGGGGACCGGATCGCGGTGACCTGGGCGGAGCGCAGCAAGGACCTTGCGCGGCGCAAGGAGCCGGTGACCGGGGTGAGCGAGTTCCCGCTGCTGGCCGAGCGCCCGGTGGAGCGCGAGCCGTACCCGGCGGCCCCGGCCCGGGGCGGCCTTCCGGTCGTCCGGCGCGACGAGGCGTTCGAGGCGCTGCGGGTCCGCTCGGACGCCCATCTCGCGGCGACCGGCAGCAGGCCGCGCGTGTTCCTCGCCGCGCTCGGCCCGGCGGCGGTCCACACCGCGCGGGTCTCCTTCGCCGCGAACCTGTTCCAGGCGGGCGGCGTCGAGCCGGTGCACGAGCCGGTGCGGGTGGACGCGTCCTCGGTGGCCGGGGCGTTCGCCGCCTCGGGGGCGGACGTGGCGTGCCTGTGCTCCAGCGACGCGCTGTACGCCGAACAGGCCGCGGAGGCCGCCGCGGCGCTGGTCGCGGCGGGTGCGCGGCGGGTGTACCTGGCGGGGCGGCCCGGCGCGTACGACGGTGTCGACGAGTACGTCTTCGCCGGCTGCGACGCGGTGGCCGTGCTTTCTTCCCTTCTCGACCGGATGGGTGTGGCGTAATGCGTATCCCCGACTTCTCCGACATCGGGCTCGGGCCGGGCGGCGCCCCCGAGGCCACCGAGGACCAGTGGCGTGCCGCGGTCAAGGAGTCCTCCGGCGGCTCGGCCGCCGATCTGCTGTGGGAGACCCCCGAAGGCATCACGGTCAAGCCGCTGTACACCGGGCGCGACCTGGAGGGCCTCGACTTCCTCGGTACGTACCCGGGCATCGCGCCGTATCTGCGCGGACCGTACCCGACGATGTACGTCAACCAGCCCTGGACGATCCGGCAGTACGCGGGCTTCTCCACCGCCGAGGAGTCCAACGCCTTCTACCGGCGCAATCTGGCGGCCGGGCAGAAGGGCCTGTCGGTCGCCTTCGACCTGCCGACGCACCGCGGTTACGACAGCGACCACCCCCGCGTGACGGGCGACGTCGGCATGGCGGGTGTGGCCATCGACTCGATCTACGACATGCGTCAGCTCTTCGACGGCATCCCGCTGGACCGCATGTCCGTGTCGATGACGATGAACGGCGCGGTGCTGCCGGTCCTCGCGCTGTACATCGTGGCCGCCGAGGAGCAGGGCGTACCGCCGGAAAAGCTGGCCGGGACCATTCAGAACGACATTCTGAAGGAGTTCATGGTCCGCAACACCTACATCTATCCGCCGAAGCCGTCGATGCGGATCATCTCCGACATCTTCTCGTACACCTCGCGGAAGATGCCGCGCTACAACTCGATCTCCATCTCCGGCTACCACATCCAGGAGGCCGGGGCGACGGCCGATCTGGAGCTGGCGTACACCCTGGCCGACGGGGTGGAGTACCTGCGCGCCGGACGGAACGCGGGGCTCGACGTCGACGCGTTCGCGCCCCGGCTGTCGTTCTTCTGGGCGATCGGCATGAACTTCTTCATGGAGATCGCGAAGCTGCGCGCAGCCCGGCTGCTCTGGGCCAAGCTCGTGCAGCAGTTCGAGCCGAAGAACGCCAAGTCGCTGTCGCTGCGCACGCACTCGCAGACGTCCGGCTGGTCGCTGACCGCGCAGGACGTGTTCAACAACGTCACGCGCACCTGTGTGGAGGCGATGGCCGCCACCCAGGGCCACACCCAGTCGCTGCACACCAACGCGCTGGACGAGGCGCTGGCCCTGCCGACGGACTTCTCCGCGCGCATCGCCCGCAACACCCAGCTGCTGCTCCAGCAGGAGTCCGGCACCGGCCGGGTCATCGACCCGTGGGGCGGCAGCGCGTACGTGGAGAAGCTGACGTACGACCTGGCGCGGCGGGCCTGGCAGCACATCGAGGAGGTCGAGGCGGCGGGCGGCATGGCGAAGGCCATCGACGCGGGCATCCCGAAGCTCCGTATCGAGGAGGCCGCCGCGCGCACCCAGGCGCGCATCGACTCCGGGCGCCAGCCGGTGATCGGGGTCAACAAGTACCGGGTCGAGACCGACGAGCAGATCGATGTGCTCAAGGTCGACAACTCCTCGGTGCGCGCCCAGCAGATCGAGAAGCTGCGCCGGCTGCGCGAGGAGCGCGACGAGCGGGCGTGCCAGGACGCGCTGCGCGCGCTGACCGCGGCCGCCGGGCGCGCCCCGGGCCCCGGCCTGGACGGCAATCTGCTGGCGCTGGCCGTGGACGCGGCCCGTGCGATGGCGACCGTGGGCGAGATCTCGGACGCGCTGGAGAAGGTGTACGGCCGGCACGCGGGCCAGATCCGTACGATCTCCGGTGTGTACCGCAACGAGGCAGGGGAGTCGCCGTCCGTGGACCGCACCCGCGCACTGGTGGACGCGTTCGAGGAGGCGGAGGGGCGGCGTCCGCGCATCCTGGTCGCCAAGATGGGCCAGGACGGGCACGACCGGGGCCAGAAGGTGATCGCGACCGCCTTCGCCGACCTGGGCTTCGACGTGGACGTGGGCCCGCTGTTCCAGACGCCGGGCGAGGTCGCCCGGCAGGCGGTCGAGGCGGACGTGCACATCGTGGGCGTCTCGTCGCTGGCCGCCGGCCACCTCACGCTCGTCCCGGCGCTCCGCGAGGAGCTGGCCGCCGAGGGGCGCGAGGACATCATGATCGTGGTGGGCGGGGTGATCCCGCCGCAGGACGTGGACGCGCTGCTGGAGGCGGGCGCCGCGGCCGTGTTCCCGCCCGGGACGGTGATCCCGGAGGCGGCCCACGACCTGGTGACGCGGCTCGGGTCTTCGCTCGGCCACGAGCTGTGAGCCGCTGAGCGATGGCCCCGAGGATCGATCTCGACAGTTATGTGAAGGGCGTGCTCGACGGGAAGCGCGCGCACATCGCGCGCGCCATCACCCTCGTCGAGTCCACCCGCGCCGACCACCGGGCGCTGGCACAGGAGCTGCTGCGCCGGCTGCTGCCGCACTCGGGCCGCGCCCGGCGCGTCGGCATCAGCGGGGTGCCCGGGGTCGGCAAGTCGACGTTCATCGACGCGCTCGGCACCATGCTCACCGGGCTCGGACACCGGGTCGCCGTGCTGGCGGTCGACCCGTCGTCCAGCCGGACGGGCGGTTCCATCCTGGGCGACAAGACCCGGATGGAGCGCCTCGCGGTGGACCCGGCGGCCTTCGTGCGCCCCTCCCCCACCGCCGGCACGCTGGGCGGGGTGGCGAAGGCGACCCGCGAATCCGTCGTGGTGATGGAGGCGGCGGGCTACGACGTGGTGCTGGTGGAGACCGTCGGTGTCGGCCAGTCGGAGACCGCGGTCGCCAACATGGTCGACACGTTCCTGCTGCTGACCCTGGCGCGCACCGGTGACCAGTTGCAGGGCATCAAGAAGGGCGTCCTGGAGCTCGCGGACGCCATCGCCGTCAACAAGGCGGACGGCCCGCACGAGCGAGACGCGAAGGCCGCGGCCCGTGAGCTGGCGGGCGCGCTGAGGCTGATGCACCCGGCGGACGCGGCGTGGACGCCGCCCGTCCTGACGTGCAGCGCGCGCGAGTCGACCGGTCTCGACACGCTCTGGGAGCGGCTGGAACAGCACCGGGCGCTGCTGGAGTCCACCGGCCGGCTCGCCGCCAAGCGCAGCGAGCAGCAGGTGGACTGGGCCTGGACGATGGTGCGCGACGAACTCCTGGAGAGCCTGCGCGGCCACGCCGGCGTGCGGGCGGTGGCGCCGGACCTGGAGCGACGGGTGCGGGAGGGGACGCTCCCGGCGACGCTGGCCGCCGAGGAGATCCTCGCCGTGTTCCGGAGGTCGGGCCCGGCGGTCTGAGCCGGCTGCCGCCGCCCGCCGCTTCCGGTCACATCCGGGTGTGGAGGGCTGCGGTGTGCTTCCGGATCTGTTCCGGGGTGAGGTAGCTGTCGGTGTATTCAAAGTCCCGCAGCGTCGCCGGCTTGCGCATCTGGAAGCCGGTGCGGACGAAGTCGTCGCCGGCGGTGGCGTTGATCAGCCAGTTCGCCATGACGCGGGCCTTCGCCACGTTGGTGCGCAGCGCCGACCAGTGGTAGCCGCGGGCCACTGCCTGGGCGGCGATGCCGTGCATCTCGATGCCGAGGGGCTTGGACACGGCGTCCTTGCCGCCGAGGTCCACGACGAGCCCGAGGTCCTTGTGGACGTAGGGCTGAAGGGGCTGGTTGCGGAGCTTGGCGAGGAGGTTGTCGGCGAGCTTGCGGCCCTGGCGCTGCGCGTGCTGGGCGGTGGGCGGGCAGACCGCGCCGTCGCCCTTGGCCAGGTCGGGCACGGCGGCGACGTCGCCGAGCGCGAAGATGCCGTCGTGGCCCGGCAGCACCATCTCGGGCGTCACGGCGAGCCGGCCCTTCACGGTCTCCGCGTCGAACGTGCCGACCAGCGGGCTGGCGGCGACCCCGGCGGTCCAGATCAGCGTCCGGCAGGGCAGCACCCGGCCGTCGGTGAACGTCACGGTGTCCGGCCCCGCCTCGGCGATCGACACGCCGAGCGACACCTCGATGCCCCGGTCCCGCAGGACCTTGAGGGCGCTGGCGCCGAGCTTGTCGCCCAGCTCGGGCATGAGCTTGGGAGCGATGTCGATCAGGTGCCACTTGATGAGCTTCGGGTCGAGGCGGGGGTAGTGCCGCAGCGCGTTGGTGGTGAGTCGCTGGAGGCAGGCCGCTGTCTCGGTGCCGGCGTAGCCGCCGCCGACCACGACGAACTGGAGCCGGGAGGCCCGCTCCTCCTCGTCGTCGCTGGCGTCCGCGAGGTCGAGCTGCGCGATGACGTGGTCGCGCACGTAGGCGGCCTCGGCCAGCGTCTTCATGCCTCGGGCGTGATCGAGGAGCCCGGGGATGTCGAACGTCCGGGTGACGCTGCCGGGGGCGAGGACGAGGTGGTCGTACCGCTCGTTGACGATCTCGTCGGTGATCTTGCGGATCACGCACACCTTCGCCTCGGGGTCCACGCCGATGGCCCCGCCGGGAATGATCCGGGTGCGGTGGCGGCTGCTGCGGCGCAGCGACAGCGCGACGGACTGCGGGGTCAGCACCCCGGAGGCCACCTGGGGCAGCAGGGGCAGGTAGAGCTGGTACGAGAACGGGGCGACGAGCGCGACGTCCGCTTCACCGGGTCGCAGCCCCCGCTCCAGACGGCGTACGCACTCGACCCCGGCGAAACCGGCTCCGACTACGAGAATCCTGGGTCGTGCCACAGTGATCGTCCCTTCTGGGGGTCTGCACGGTCGTCCGTTCGCCTGCCCCGTCACACGCGCCCGTCACCTCTCATCTTCACGACCGGGCGGCGAGTGCGCCTGCTGGGAAGGCAGAACGGACGACCGGGGCGGGTCACCTTGTCAGATAGGTGACCGCGCCGCAGGCGCCGCCCGCCGCGCCCGCGCAGACCACGGCGGCGGCGACACAGCGGGCGCGCAGCCTGCGGTAGCGCTCGGTGTACTCGCCGCGCAGTTCCAGGGCGCGCGCGGAGATCCGTGCCAGCACCACCCGCGATTCGGCGGTGCGCTCGGCGGTGTAGACCCGCTCCACGTCCTCGCGCTGGGCGGTAGTGAGCCAGGGCAGCTGGTCGGTGAAGCGGCGGGCGAGCCCGCGTGCCCGCTCGACCTCGGCGTTCCACAGCAGGTAGCCCTCCAGCTGGGCCAGTCCCCGCGCGCTCTCGGCGTCCGGGTCGGCCGGCGCCCGCCTCTCCTCGCCGCTCACGCCTGCTTGTCCCCCGGTGCCACCGTCGCGGAGGTGTGGGGCCGGGTGGCGGCCTCCTCCAGCTCGCGCACGGCGGGGTGGTGCAGGTCGAATGCCGGGGATTCGGAGCGGATACGGGGCAGGGTGACGAAGTTGTGCCGGGGCGGCGGGCAGGAGGTCGCCCACTCCAGCGAACGGCCGTAGCCCCACGGGTCGTCGACCGCGACCTGCTTGCCGTACTTGGCGGTCTTCCAGACGTTGTACAGGAAGGGCAGCATCGAGAGGCCGAGCAGGAAGGAGGAGATGGTCGAGATGGTGTTCAGCGCGGTGAAGCCGTCCGCCGCGAGGTAGTCCGCGTACCTACGGGGCATACCCTCGGCGCCCAGCCAGTGCTGCACCAGGAACGTGCCGTGGAAGCCCACGAACAGCGTCCAGAAAGTCATCTTGCCGAGCCGCTCGTCCAGCATCTTGCCGGTGAACTTCGGCCACCAGAAGTGGAAGCCGGCGAACATCGCGAACACCACGGTGCCGAAGACGACGTAGTGGAAGTGCGCGACCACGAAGTACGAGTCCGAGACGTGGAAGTCGAGCGGCGGGGACGCCAGGATCACCCCGGTCAGGCCGCCGAAGAGGAACGTCACGAGGAAGCCGACCGACCAGAGCATCGGGGTCTCGAAGGAGAGCGAGCCCTTCCACATCGTGCCGATCCAGTTGAAGAACTTCACCCCGGTGGGCACCGCGATGAGGAACGTCATGAACGAGAAGAACGGCAGCAGCACCCCGCCGGTGACGTACATGTGGTGCGCCCACACGGTGATGGAGAGGCCGGCGATGGCGGTGGTGGCACCGATCAGACCGATGTAGCCGAAGATCGGCTTGCGGCTGAAGACCGGGATGATCTCGGAGACGATGCCGAAGAACGGCAAGGCGATGATGTACACCTCCGGGTGGCCGAAGAACCAGAAGAGGTGCTGCCAGAGAAGCGCCCCGCCGTTGGCCGCGTCGAAGACGTGCGCACCGAACTTGCGGTCGGCCTCCAGTGCCAGGAGGGCGGCGGCGAGCACCGGGAAGGCGAGCAGGACCAGCACACCGGTCAGTAGGACGTTCCAGGTGAAGATCGGCATGCGGAACATCGTCATGCCGGGCGCGCGCATGCAGATGATCGTGGTGATGAAGTTGACCGAACCGAGGATCGTGCCGAACCCGGAGAAGGCCAGGCCCATGATCCACAGGTCACCGCCGATCCCGGGCGAGCGCACCACGTCGGTCAGCGGCGAGTAGGCGAACCAGCCGAAGTCGGCGGCGCCGTTCGGGGTGAGGAAGCCGGCCACCGCGATGAGCGAGCCGAAGAGGTAGAGCCAGTAGGCGAGCATGTTCAGCCGGGGGAACGCCACGTCGGGCGCGCCGATCTGCAGCGGCATGATCCAGTTCGCGAACCCGGCGAACAGCGGCGTCGCGAACATCAGCAGCATGATCGTGCCGTGCATCGTGAATGCCTGGTTGTACTGCTCGTTCGACATGATCTGCGTGCCCGGCCGGGCCAGTTCGGCGCGCATGACGAGCGCGAGGACGCCCCCGCCGAGGAAGAAGGCGAACGAGGTGACCAGGTAGAGCGTGCCGATCGTCTTGTGGTCGGTGGTGGTCGCCCACTTGACGACGACGTTGCCGGGCTCCCTGCCGCGTACCGGCAGCTCGTTGGAGTACGCCTCCTCGTCCTCGGCCGTACCTGGTGTGCCCGTCGTCGTCACGGGGCCGCTCCTTCGCTTGTGCATCCCTGTTACCGGATGCAGCAAAGCAGCGAAGCGGGCCCGTCGCGCGGCCCGGCACCCGCCAGGGAGCGACATTCACCCGTCAGGGGGGTGAGGACCTCCCCCGCGGACGCGCCGACGCCCCGGCGCGGCGGAAGCCGGCCGGGGCGTCGGTGACCGTCGGATCAGGCGAGGCTCGCGATCGCCTGGTTGAACGTCGCGGACGGACGCATGACGGCCGCGGCCTTGGCCGGGTCGGGCTGGTAGTAGCCGCCGATGTCGGCCGGCTTCCCCTGGACCGCGATCAGCTCGTCCACGATCGTCTGCTCCTGCTCGGCCAGGGTCTTGGCGAGCGGGGCGAACGCGGCGGCGAGCTCGGCGTCGGCGGTCTGCTGCGCCAGCTCCTGGGCCCAGTACAGGGACAGGTAGAAGTGGCTGCCGCGGTTGTCGATGCCGCCGAGGCGGCGGGAGGGCGACTTGTCCTCGTTGAGGAACGTGGCCGTGGCCCGGTCCAGTGTGTCGGCGAGGACCTGGGCGCGGGCGTTGCCCGTGGTCTGCGCGAGGTGCTCGAAGCTGACGGCGAGGGCCAGGAACTCGCCCAGGCTGTCCCAGCGCAGGTAGTCCTCCTTGACCAGCTGCTGCACGTGCTTGGGCGCGGAGCCGCCGGCGCCCGTCTCGAAGAGGCCGCCGCCGTTCATCAGCGGGACGACGGAGAGCATCTTGGCGCTGGTGCCGAGCTCCAGGATCGGGAAGAGGTCCGTCAGGTAGTCGCGCAGCACGTTGCCGGTGACGGAGATGGTGTCCTCGCCGCGGCGGATGCGCTCCAGGGAGAAGGCGGTGGCCTCCTGCGGGGTCATGATCTCGATCTGGAGACCCTCGGTGTCGTGCTCGGCGAGGTAGGTCTTCACCTTCTCGATGAGCTTCGCGTCGTGGGCGCGGTCCGCGTCGAGCCAGAAGACGGCCGGGCTGCCGGTCGCGCGGGCCCGGGTGACGGCCAGCTTGACCCAGTCCTGGATCGGCAGGTCCTTGGTCTGGCACATGCGGAAGATGTCGCCGGCGCCGACGGCCTGCTCCAGCACGGCGTTGCCGGCGGCGTCCACGACGCGGACGGTGCCGGTGGCGGGGATCTCGAAGGTCTTGTCGTGGCTGCCGTACTCCTCGGCCTTCTGCGCCATGAGGCCGACGTTGGGCACGGAGCCCATCGTGGCCGGGTCGAAGGCGCCGTTGGCGCGGCAGTCGTCGATGACGACCTGGTAGACACCGGCGTAGCTGCTGTCCGGAAGGACGGCGATGGTGTCGGCCTCGTTGCCGTCCGGGCCCCACATGTGGCCGGAGGTGCGGATCATGGCCGGCATGGAGGCGTCCACGATGACGTCGCTGGGGACGTGCAGGTTGGTGATGCCCTTGTCGGAGTCGACCATGGCGAGGGCGGGGCCCTCGGCGAGCTCGGCCTCGAAGGACTCCTTGATCTTCGCGCCCTCGGGCAGGGCCTCCAGGCCCTTGAGGATGCCGCCCAGACCGTCGTTCGGGGTCAGGCCGGCCGCGGCGAGCGCGTCACCGTACGCGGCGAACGTCTTCGGGAAGAAGGCGCGCACGACGTGGCCGAAGATGATCGGGTCGGAAACCTTCATCATCGTGGCCTTGAGGTGCACGGAGAAGAGCACGCCCTCGGCCTTGGCACGGGCGATCTGTGCGGTGATGAACTCGCGCAGGGCCGCGACGCGCATGACGGAGGCGTCGACGACCTCGCCCGCGAGGACCGGGACGGACTCGCGCAGGACGGTGGTGGTGCCGTCGTCGCCGGCGAGCTCGATGCGCAGGGTGCCGGGCTCGGCGATGACCGCGGACTTCTCGGTGGACCGGAAGTCGTCGACGCCCATGGTGGCGACGTTGGTCTTCGAGTCGGCGGACCAGGCGCCCATGCGGTGCGGGTGGGTCTTGGCGTAGTTCTTGACCGACGCGGGGGCGCGGCGGTCGGAGTTGCCCTCGCGAAGGACCGGGTTGACGGCGCTGCCCTTGACCTTGTCGTAACGGGCGCGGACGTCCTTGTCCTCGTCGGTCTTCGGGTCGTCCGGGTAGTCCGGGAGGGCGTAGCCCTGGGCCTGGAGCTCGGCGATCGCGGCCTTCAGCTGCGGGATCGAGGCCGAGATGTTCGGAAGCTTGATGATGTTGGCGCCCGGCGTGGTGGCCAGCTCGCCGAGCTCGGCGAGAGCGTCGTCGACGCGCTGGTCCTCACGGAGGCGCTCGGGGAAGCCGGCGATGATCCGGCCCGCGAGGGAGATGTCCCGGCTCTCGACGGTGACCCCCGCCTTGGAGGCGTACGCCTCGATCACGGGCAGGAACGAATACGTCGCCAGGGCCGGGGCCTCGTCGGTGTGTGTATAGATGATGGTCGAGTCAGTCACCCTGTGCTCCGCTCCACGTCTGCAACATTGCTTGACATCAAGATATCTCGTGAGCGGCGCGGGCTCGACAGGGCCCTGCCACACCGGCCGGAAGACGTCCTACGGACGGCCGCCGGGCGGAACGCCCTCGCCCCTGGGCACCGGTCCGGGCGGGGTGCCGTCGCCGAAGGGGCGTCCGCCGAGCTGTTCGCGGTGGTGCGGGGTCAGCCAGCCGGAGAGGTCGGGGCCCGCGGGCACGATGCCGGTGGGGTTGATGCCGGTGTGCACCCGGTAGTAGTGCTGCTTGATGTGGTGGAAGTCGACCGTGTCCCCGAACCCGGGGGTCTGGTAGAGGTCCCGGGCGTACGCCCACAGCACCGGGTCCTCGGAGAGCTTCCGGCGGTTGCACTTGAAGTGGCCGTGGTAGACGGCGTCGAAGCGGACCAGGGTGGTGAAGAACCGGATGTCGGCCTCGGTGATCGTGTCGCCGACGAGGTAGCGCCGGTCCGCGAGCCGCTCGGACATCTCCTCCAGGCGGCGGAACAGTGCCGCGTACGCCTCCTCGTAGGTGTCCTGGGCGTCCGCGAAGCCGGCCCGGTACACCCCGTTGTTGACGTCCCGGTAGATGCCCTCCATGACCGCGTCGATCTCCGCGCGCAGCGGCTCTGGGTAGAGGTCGGGGGCACCGGACCGGTGCAGGGCGGTCCACTCGGTGGCGAGGTCCAGGGTGATCTGCTGGTAGTCGTTGGTGACCAGCTTGCCGCTGGGCACGTCGACGATCGCCGGGACGCTGACGCCGCCCGGGTAGTCGCGTTCGCGGGCGTCGTACGCCTCGCTGAGGTAGCGGATGCCGAGCACCGGGTCCCGGCCGCCCGGGTCGAGCGTGAAGCGCCAGCTGCGGTCGTCCTGGAGCGGGTCGGCGACGGCGAGCGAGAGCGCGTCCTCCAGGCCGAGCAGCCTGCGGGAGACCAGGGCGCGGCTGGCCCAGGGGCAGGCCCGGCTGGCGACCAGCCGGTAGCGGCCCGCCTCGACGGGCCAGCCGTCGCGGCCGTCGGCGGTGATGCGGTCCGCGAAGTGGCTGCGGGAGCGCTTGAAGGGCTTGTGTCCGTACGAGCTGTTGCCGTCGGTGCCGGCGGAGTCGTTCATCGCGTTCTCCTCAGGAGGCGGCTGCGGGAGGTGGGGAGTGCTGTGTACGGCGTCTGCCCCGTCGGCCGCCGCCCACGTCGGCGAGCGCGACGAGCAGGGCGCCGACGACGAACGCGACGGACACGATGAGCCCGTGGTCGTACGCGTCGGACCAGCCGTCGCCACCGACCTGGGCGAAGAACACCGCTCCGACTGCGGCGATCCCGATGGCGGAGCCGACGCGCTGCCCGGTCTGGAGGGTGCCGCCGGCACTGCCCGCGGTGGCCACGGGCACCTCGGAGAGGGTCAGGGTCTGGTTGGGCGCGATGACCAGGCCGCTGCCGAGCCCCGCGAAGAGCAGCGGGGCGGCCATCGCCCAGCCGGCGCCCCGGCCGGGCACGAGGTGGACGGCGAGCGCGGTGGCTCCGAGGCCCACGGCCACGGCGGCCAGGCCGACGACGACGAGGGGCCGGCCGAAGCGCCCGACGAGCCTGCCGCCGGGACTGGCGGCGACGGCGGAGCCCAGGGCGAAGGGGGTGATCGCCAGACCGGCCTGGAGGGCGGTGTAGTGCAGGCCGCTCTGGAGGTAGAGCGTGGTGATGAAGAAGATCGAGGTGAATCCGGCGAAGTACAGCAGGATGAGCAGACAGCCCAGCCAGTACGAACGCACCTTGAAGAGCCGGAGGTCCACGACCGGCTGGGTGCCGCGTCGGCCGCACCGGGACTCCCAGCCGACGAAGGCAACGAGCAGCGCCGCGGCCAGGATCAGCAGCAGCCACTTCTCGTCGCCGGGCCACTGGCGGGACTGGACGAAGGGCAGCAGCAGGGCCAGAACCCCGGAGCCGAGTAGCAGCACGCCGAGCGGGTCGAGGTCCCGCAGCCGGACCGGACCGGCGGACGGCGTGTCGGGCAGCAGGCGGCGGGCCAGCAGGAGGCAGACGAGACCCAGCGGCAGATTGACGTAGAAGACCCAGCGCCAGCCCTCGTCCGCTCCGGCCGCCTGGATGAGCAGGCCGCCGAGCAGCGGGCCGACGGCGGT
Organism: Streptomyces sp. DT224; assembly: GCF_049844595.1. Lineage (NCBI taxonomy): Bacteria > Bacillati > Actinomycetota > Actinomycetes > Kitasatosporales > Streptomycetaceae > Streptomyces > Streptomyces sp. DT224. The sequence continues at coordinate 317,394 of NZ_JBNCLI010000004.1, read as the reverse complement.
GGAGATGCCCACCACCGTGCCGAACATGCCGAAGGCGCGACCGCGCTCCCGGCCCTGGAACATCTGCTGGATGAGGGCGGAGATCTGCGGCGAGACCATGCCGCCGGCCAGCCCCTGGACGAGGCGGGCGATCACCAGCCAGAGGCTGGACTGGGCGGCGCCACAGGCAGCCGAGGACAGTGTGAAGAGCGTGAGCCCCGCCATGAAGACCGCGCGCCGGCCGCGGGCGTCGCCGAGCCGCCCGGCCGGGATCAGGAACAGGCCGAAGGCCAGGGCGTAGCCGGACAGGACCCATTGCAGGTCGGACTCCGGGGTGTGCAGCCCCGCCTTGATGGAGGGGAGCGCGACGTTGACGATCGAAACGTCCAAGAGGGTCATGAACCCGGCGACCAGGCAGACGGCGAGCGCCTGCCACCGTCGCGGATCGGGCGTGGCGTGCCCGGACCCCGGACCCGCGTCCCGCCCGTCGGAACCCCGGTCCGCCGCGCTGTCTGCCATGGTTGGCACCCTAGGACGCGTGCGCGGATTCCTCATCCCGGCTGGTCCACCCGGCCGTGCGGGGACCGGGCGGCCGCGCGCCGGTTAGGGTACGGCGCATGCAGTCGTACACGATCGGGCAGGCGGCCCGGCTCCTGGGCGTCAGCCCCGACACCGCCCGGCGCTGGGCCGACGCGGGGCGCGTCGCGACCCACCGCGACGAGGGCGGCCGCCGCCTCATCGACGGCCGCGACCTGGCTGCGTTCTCCGTCGAGGTCGCGCAGAACGGCGCGGGCGACGAGGAGGTCTCCTACACCTCGGCGCGCAACGCGTTCGCGGGCATCGTCACCGCCGTCAAGCTGGGCGATGTGGCCGCGCAGGTCGAGATCCAGGCAGGGCCGCACCGGCTGGTGTCCCTGCTGACCAGGGAGGCCGTCGAGGAACTGGGCCTGGAGGTCGGTGTGCAGGCCACCGCCCGGGTGAAGTCGACCAGCGTGCACATCGACCGCGCCTGACCGGTCAGCCCGTGCCCTTGCGGGCGGCGGCCAGGATCTTCACCACGGTGTGGAAGAAGCGGGTGGTCGCGTCGCGGCCCAGGACGCGTTCCTGGAAGCCCTTGGCGGCCGGGGCCTTGCCGTTGATCAGGTGCCAGACGACGAAGGCGTCGTCATCGGTGTGGCCGATGATCTCCATGTCCTTCTTCGGGGAGAGCATCGGCAGGGCCAGGTCCGGGGCGATGCGCTCGGTCGTGAACACGACGCAGCAACGGATGTCGTCGGTGACCGTGACGTCCTTGAACGGGTCGAGCGCGATCAGCGCCTCCAGCTCCGGGACGGTACGCAGGCACACCGCGACGTCGTAGCCGAGCGCCTGCGCTAGGTGGTCACCGATGCGGGCGGCGAGCGCGCCCCGGTCGGTCTCGTCGGACTCGAAGAACACGTTGCCGCTCTGGATGTAGCTGCGCACGGAGGCGAGACCCAGCTCCGTGAAGAGTCCCCGCAGGCGCTCCATCTTCACGGAGCGGCCCGGCACGTTCATCCCTCGGAGAAGTGCGATGTACAGCAAATCCGATCACCTGTTCATGCGGGAGGAACGCAGAGTGTCGCCGACGCCGACAGCGTAGCCCCCGCCGGATTCGCCGGCCCGTGGATACGGGTACCGCAAGGCGTGGGCACCGCGCACCGCGCACACTTGACGGCATGACGGCCAAGAAGACCGCCCGCCGCAGCGCGGGGCTCCTGCTGTTCCGCACCGGCTCCGGGCACGGCCTCGAAGTACTCCTCGGCCACATGGGCGGCCCGTTCTGGACGGGGCGCGAGGAGGCCGCGTGGTCCGTGCCGAAGGGTGAGTACGCCCCCGACGAGGAGCCGGAGGCGGCGGCGCGGCGGGAGTTCGAGGAAGAGTTCGGGCATCGAGCGCCGGACGGTGCGTGGGTGGCGCTGGGCGAGGCCCGTCAGCCCAGCGGGAAGACGGTCACCGTGTGGGCGCTGGAAGGCGATGCCGACCCGGCGACGGCGGTGCCCGGCACGTTCGCGATGGAGTGGCCGCGGAAGTCGGGGACGCTGCGGGAGTTCCCGGAGATGGACCGGTTCGCCTGGTGTACGCCCGAGGAAGCGGCGGTGCGGCTGGTGAAGGGGCAGCGGGTCTTCGTGGACCGGCTCCGCCGGCACCTGGCGGGCGGCGCGCTCAGTGCGGGTGGAGACGGATGACGGCGAGGCCGCCGTCCAGGTCGACCGCGGAGCGGTGCGGCGGGGCGCCGTCCTCCTCGTCGTCGCGGAGCAGCAGGGCGCTCTGCCGCTCCTTGAGCTCGCTCTGCTTCCCGGGTGAGAACGTGGCGTGCAGTTGCTCGAAGCCCGTCGCCGAGATCTGGCCCTGACGGGCGCTGTTGCGCCAGGGCAGCAGCCCCGCGCGCCCGGCGCGCAGCAGCAGTTGGTCGAGGAAGGCCGCGATGGTCAGACCGATGACCAGGCCGGGCAATGTCATCAGTGCGAGGAATCCCATGCGGCCAGTCTCGCCGTACGGGCGCGGCCGGTGCAACGGCCGCGCCCGTACGGCAGGGTCCGCCGGGTCAGCTCTGCGGGAGGATGACCGCCCGGCCGTTGATCTTGCCGGTGTGCAGGCGCTCGTAGGCGAGCGGTGCCTCGTCCAGCGGGTACGTCTCCACGTGGACGTCCACCGCGCCCGCGTGGGCCAGGTCCAGCACCTCGGCCAGTTCGGAACGCGATCCCCAGTACGGGGCGGTGACCGTCGTGTTGAACGGCAGGACGCCGAAGCCGACGGGCAGCGTTCCGCCGCCGATGCCGACGATGGTGACGTCCGAGTCGATGGCGGCCGCCGCGCCCGCCGTGGCGACGGTCGGAGGGGCGCCGACGAAGTCCAGGACGACCTGGGCGCCGATGCCGCCCGTCAGTTCGCGGATGCGGGCGGCCGCGTGCTCGTCGGACAGGACGGTCTCGTGCGCCCCGACGGTCCGGGCGAGGGCGAGCTTGTCCTCGGTGACGTCGAGGGCGATGACCCGGGCGGACGTCAGGGCGCGCAGCAGCTGGATCGCCACGTGGCCGAGGCCACCGGTGCCGATGACGACGGCGGTGGCCCCGGGTACCAGCTTCGGCAGGGAGCGCTTGATGGCGTGGTACGGGGTGAGGCCGGCGTCGGTGAGCGGCACGGTGCGTACGGGGTCGAGGCCGCCGATGGGCACGAGGTGGCGCGGGTCGTCCACGATCATGTACTCGGCCATGGCGCCGGGCGAGCCGAGGCCGGGCGGATTGATGCCGAGCTCGGCGGCGCGCAGGCAGTAGTTCTCCTTGCCCTCGGCGCACTTCACGCAGGTGCCGCAGCCCCAGGGGCCGTAGACGGCGACGGACTGGCCGGTCTCCAGGCCGGTGACGCCGTCGCCGAGCGCGGCGATCGTGCCGACGCCCTCGTGGCCGAGGGTGAGCGGCAGGGGGTACGGGAACTGGTCCGCGGGCCAGCTCATCACGGCGATGTCGGAGTGGCAGACCCCGGCCGCCGTGACCTTCAGCAGCACCTGCCCCGGACCCGGCTCCGGGTCGGGCACGGTGACGACCTCGGGTGCGGCACCTATCTCGCGGTACTGAACTGCCTTCATGGGGTCCTCCTCGACCTCTGTGGCTGTGGCTTGTACTGACCCCCGAAACCCCCGGAACCCCCCAGTCCCCCTCCCCCCGCTCAGGAGGCTGAGTAGCCGCCGTCCACCAGGTGGTAGCTGCCGTGGATGAACGAGGCGCGGTCCGAGAGCAGGAACGCGGCGAGCTCCGCGACCTCCTCGGACGTGCCCAGGCGGCCCGCCGGGTGCAGCGAGATCAGGTGGTCGCGGGCCGGGCCCTCGGTGTTCCGCAGCAGCGGGGTGTCGATGAAGCCGGGGCCCACGGCGTTGATCCGGACGTTCTGGGCGGCGTACTCCAGGGCGGCGGTCTTGGTGAGGCCGACGACGCCGTGCTTGGCGGCGACGTAGGCCGGCGAGCCGGCGAAGCCGTTGGTGCCCAGGATCGAGGACATGTTGACGATCGCGCCGCCGCCCGCGGCGACGATGGCGGGCAGCTCGTGGCGCATCGAGTAGAAGACGCCGCTGAGGTTGGTCGCGACGACCCGGTCCCAGTCCTCGACGCCGTACTCACCGGTGGGGTTGCTGGGACCGCCGATGCCCGCGTTGTTGACGGCGAGGTGCAGCGCGCCGAAGGTGTCGACGGCGAACCGCACGCCCGCTTCCACGGACGCGGGGTCGGTGACGTCCATGGCCACGGCGGCGGCCCGGCCGCCGGCGCTCTCCAGGGCGGCGGCCGCCTCGCGGGCGCTCGCCTCGTCGTAGTCGGCGACGACGACGGAGGCGCCCGCGCCGGCGAGCCGGTGGGCGAGGGCCAGGCCGATGCCGGAAGCCCCGCCCGTGACAAGGGCGGTGCGGCCGGCGAACTCCTGGTCGGTGGGGGTGGTGGTGCTCATGGGGTGCCGTTTCCTTCCGTGGTGGTGCTGGTGGTGCTGTGCGGTGCGCCGACGCCGGGCGGCGCGGGGCCGGTGAGGAGTTCGCCGGCCAGGGCCTCGAAGGCCCGGTCGACCAGCTGGGGCAGCTCGTCGGGGCGGTCCCCGCGTACCCAGGCGGCCTGGGCGGCGAGGAGGGCGCCGGCGCCGGCGGCGACCGTGACGGCGGGCCGCAGGTCGCTGAGGGGGTCGGTGCCGAGCCGGTCCGCGACGATGGCGACCGAGTCCGCCTGCGCGCCCACCCGGATGTGGTGGAAGGCCGCGTAGAGGGTCGGTTCGCGCTCGGCGAGGACCAGCAGCTCGTAGATGCGCGGGCGGCGGTGCCACGCCGGGACCACGGGGTCCCGGAGCCAGTCCTGGACGGCCCGGCGGTAGGCGGTGAGCGGGGGCTCGCCGGCCGGACGGGCGCGCAGGGCGTCGTTGATCCGGTCGCCGTCGCCCCGGACCGAGTCCAGGACAGCGTCCTCCTTGCCGGCGAAGTACCGGCTGAAGGTGCGGCGGTCCAGGTCGGCGCGTTCGGCGATCTCCTCGACCGTGACCTCCCTGAGCCCCCGGTCGAGCACGAGCTCGAACGCGGCCCCGGCCAGCGCGTCCCGGGTCCGGCGGGCCTTTCGGCCCCGCCTGTCCGGAATCCTCTGTTCCGCTTGCATGCGTGCCACCGTACACCCAGAAATGTCCCGGTGCGACAGAAGTCGCACCGGGACAGAAAGGATTGGTGTACGGCCCGTCAGCGCCCGCCGGACACCTCGGCGGCCCGTACCGCTCCGTGCCCCGCCGGAACGGGCGGCGCCGGCTCGGCGGAGGTACCGCGGCGCAGGGCGAGCACGGCGATGTCGTCGCGCCGCACCCCGCCGGAGAACTCCTCCAGGTCGTGTTCGAGCGCGTCGAGCACTCCCTGGGGGCTCCGGCGCGCCCAGCGGCGCAGCCGGTTGTCCAGCGGGTAGAAGCGCCCGTCGGCGTCGCGTGCCTCGGTGACCCCGTCGGTGAACATCAGGAGCGTCGCGCCGGGCGGGAAGTCGAGCCGCTCCGCGGTGCGGCCCTCGTCGCTGAGTTCCGCCATGCCCAGCGGTACGGAGGTGTGGCGCAGGGGCACGGGGACGGCGACCCCGTCGTGCAGCAGCCTCGGCTGCAGATGGCCGCAGTTCACCGCGCGGACCCGGCCGTCGCCGTCGAAGCCGAGGACGAGCGCGGTCACGAAGCGTTCGGTGTCACCGGTCTGGGCGGCGAAGGCGTTCTGCCGGGTGACGGCGTCCTCCAGCCGGTCCACGACAGCGGTGAGGGAGGGTTCGCGGATGGCCGCCTCGCGGAACGCGCCGAGGACGGCGAAGCCCACGCCGATGGCGGGGAGCCCTTTGCCCTGGACGTCCCCGATGATCACCCGGGTGCCGTACGGCGACTGGACGACCTCGTAGATGTCCCCGCCGACCAGGCGGTCCTCCTCGATCGGCGTGTAGGTGCCGTGGGCGGTGATCTGGTCGGTGGGGATGGGCAGGGGGCGCAGGATCTGGCGCTGGAGGGCGACGGCGGCGGAACGGAGTCTGGCGACCTCGGCGGCGTGCCGGGTGCGCAGGGCACAGACGCCGATGCTGAGCAGGCCGACGAACGCGGTGAAGACGAGGCTGCTGATGACGTCCCAGGGGACGCCACCGATCGCCAGCCGCGTCACGACGGCCACTGCGGTGACCCAGAAGGCGGCGGCCACGGTCTGGGCGAGCGTGCCGAAGGCCGCGACCAGGGCCGGCGCCGTCACCAGCAACGGCGTGAGCTGCAGATCGGTGCCGGTGAGAAGGTCGAGTCCGACGATCACGGCCGTGAGCAGAGCCAGCCCGCCGGACAGTGCCCTGTTCCCGATGCGTGGGGTGCGTGCGGCAGCCTCCCCCGCGTCGGTGCCGGGGAGCGCCACCCGGGGCGCCGGCCGGCTCAGCAGTCCGAAGGTCACGGCTCACTCCTTCCGGTATCTGCCGGCTGGACGCCGACGTTCCCTTCCATTCGACCCGGAAGTGAGACAGAACACACGAGGCGTAGGGCCCGATGGAGCTGGACGAAAGTCCCGAAAGCCCCGGGCAGCGCCCGGGGCCCGGGGGCACCGGCCCGCTCAGCGCACGGCCGTCACCTGGCCGACGGGGCGGCCATCGGGCGCGGGGACCGCCGGCCCGGGCGGGACGAGGGCGGCCAGGAACTCGACCCGCCGGCGGAGCTCGAAGCCGAGCGCCTCGTACAGCCGGACGGCGCCGGTGTTGGCGGCGGCCGCGTGCAGGAACGGCGTCTCGCCGCGCCGGCGGATCTCGTGGGCGACGGCACGCACGAGTCCGCCGCCGAGCCCCTGGCCGCGTACCGACTCGTCGGTGCAGACGGCGCTGATCTCGCTCCAGCCCGGCGGGCGCATGCGTTCGCCGGCCATGGCGACGAGCACCCCGTCCCGGCGGACCCCCAGGTAGGTGCCGAGCTCCACGGTCCGGGGCTCGAAGGGGCCGGGCCGGGTGCGGGCGACCAGGTCGAGCATCTCCGGTACGTCGGCGGGGCCCAGCCGGACCGCTTCGGGCAGGGGCGCCGCGGCCACCCCCGCGTCGACCAGCTGGACGCCGTCGGCGTGGAAGGTGATCTCCCAGTCGGCGGGCGGGGGCTCCCGGAACGCGGTGATCGTGACGTCTCCGCCCGGTCCGGTGAGCGCCGCCACGTCGGCCCAGTCGGCGGGTCCGGGGTCCGGCGGCAGCGCGACCCAGGGGGCGACCTCGGAGGCGTAGCGCAGCACGCGGCCCCGGCGCTCGGCGAAGCGGGCGTGCGGACCGCGCAGCGCGGTACCCACCGGGTCGTCCAGGGGGTGGCCCGGGTCCGGGTACGCGCTCACGCCGCCACCTCGATCACGGTCTTGCCCAGGGCGTGGCCGTCCTCCACCGCGCGCAGCGCCTCGGCCGCCCGGTCCAGGGGCACGGTCCGGGTCACGTGGGGGCGCAGGACCCCCTCGACGGCCAGCCGCGCCACCTCGTCGAGGACGGCTGCGGTACGGGCCCGCCGGACGGGTTCCCCGCCGAGCTCGGTCACCAGGGGCCTGCCGCCGGCGCTGATGAGCGCGGCCGGGTCGACCAGGGCGGCCGCCTCCCGCAGGGTGTCGCCGCCGGCCAGGTCGAAGACCGCGTCCACGCCCTCGGGGGCGGCTGCCCGCACCCGGTCGGCGAGGCCGGCGCCGGACGGGATGTGCGCGGCGCCCAGGGACTCGACGAACTCCTTCTTGGCCTCGCCCGCGACGCCGAGGACCCGGAGGCCGGCGTGGCGCGCGAGCTGGACGGCGGCGCTGCCCACGCCGCCGCCGGCCCCGGTGACCAGGAGCGTGGCGCCGGGGGCGAGGTCCAGCTGGCGCATCCCGTCGTAGGCGGTGGCCGCGGCGACGGGCAGGACCGCCGCGTCCGTGAAGGACAGGGCGGCCGGTTTGCGGGCGGTGACCGCGACGGGCATGAGCGTGTACTCGGCGTACCCGCCGGTCAGCGGGTTGCCGAACACCTCGTCGCCGGGTGCGAAGCCCTCCACACCGGGGCCGGTCTCCACGACGGTGCCTGCGGCCTCGCTGCCGAAGACGGCCGGGAACGGCAGCGGCCGGCTGCCGGGCCTCGCGTAGCCGGTGCGCAGCTTCCAGTCGACCGGGTTGACGCCTGCCGCGCGGACGGCGACGAGCAGCTCACCGGGGCCGGGTTTCGGCCGTTCCAGTTCGGTGAAGGCCTCCACCTCCGGTCCGCCGTTGCGGGTGAACACGTACGCCTTCGGCATGAGCTCCTTCTCCCCTGTTCCGTGCGCCTGCGCGCCGCTGAAGGGCGCCCCGGCTGCGGCAAGGACGAGTGGGGCGCGGGTATTCCCGTACCGTCGATTTCGACTCAATCACGGCCGGGTACCAGCCGGTCGCCCCGTGCGGCGGGCCGTCCTGTGGCACGCTGAGGGCGGCCGTCCCACCGGGCTCCCCCGTACCGGTGGGGCGGTCTTCCGGCGTCACGGGGCCGGCGCACTCCGGTCCGGTCAGTCGCCGTCCCGCTCGGGTGCCCGGCCCGCGTAGTAGGTGGCGATCATGTCCTCGTCGCCGTGTCCGGCGGCCTCCGCGCGCTCGAAGCGGGCGGCCGACGCGGCGGCCAGGTCCAGCCGGACACCGGCCCGGGCTGCCGCGTCGAGGATGAGGCGGGTGTCCTTGAGGGCGGTGGACAGGGCGAAGCTCGGGGTGAGGTCCCCGTCCAGGACGGCGGCGGACTTGGTCTGGAGGTAGCCCGAGTCGAGCGGTCCGCCCTCGACGAGGCCGAGGAACGTACGCGGGTCGACGCCGAGCCCTTCGGCGAGGTTCAGGCACTCCGCGACGCCGCCGACCATGTTGACGACCCATGCGTTGACCACGAGCTTCAGCCGGGAGGCCGCCCCCGGCTCCTCCCCGGACCACACCGTGCGCTGCCCGATCGCGTCCAGCACCGGTCCGGCCACCGCGCGGGCGGCCTCGGGGCCGGAGACGAGGACCGTCAGCGCACCCTGCTCGGCGGGCTGCCGGGTGCCGACGACCGGGGCGTCGAGGTGGATCAGCCCGAGGTCGGCGGCGCGCTGGGCCAGCTCGACGGCGCCGTCCGGGCCGACCGTGGAGGTCTGGAGCAGGACCTGGCCCCGGTGCAGCCCCGCGGAGGCGGCGGTGAGCGCGGCGGCGACGGCGGTCGTGTCGGTGAGCGCGGTGAGCACGACGTGGGCGCCGCGCACGGCCTCCTCCGCCGTGCCGGTGACGGTGGCGCCGTCGGCGGCGAGCGGGGCGGCCTTGGCCTGCGTGCGGTTCCAGGCCCGCACCTCCAGACCGGCGCGGAGCAGGCTGCGGGCCATGGCCGCGCCCATGATGCCGGTGCCGAGTACGGCGACGACGGGCCGCTGCGGTGCGGCGGGGACTGCTGAGGTCATGGGGTTCCCTTCGTCGGCCGCTCCCCCCGGGGGGCGCGGCGGCTTCGGCTTCTCAGGGCTGCCGCAGCGCGCCTTCCAGCACGGCGGCGTGGACGGCTCTGGCGAGTCGCGCGCCCCAGCGGGAGCGCGGCCCGGCGAACGGTTCGGCGGCGCCGGTCCCGGGACCCGGTTCGGGGACGGCGAGGCAGACGGCGTCCGTGGGGGTGCCGGAGCAGTCGAGCCCGGCGTCCAGCAGGGCCTGCACCTTGGCCTCCGTGGCGGTGGCCACGGCGTTGACCAGGGCGGCGTCGGACAGCGGCACCGGGAACGTCACCACGATGTTGACGGTGCCGGGGCGCGGCGGTCCGCCGGTGCCCTCGTCCGGCACGGCGGCCCAGCCGCGTACGCCCAGACCGCAGGTGGCGGTGGCGCGCACGTCCTCGTCGTCGGCGGTGGTGTACGCGGTGACGTCGGCGGCGGTCATGAGGCCGGCGCCGGGGCCGCTGAGGTGTGCGGCGGCGGCGATCCCGGCGAGATGGCGGTCCGGGTCCATGCGGGGGTAGCCGCCGGGAACCTGCGCGTTGAGGATCCACGCGCGCGGGCCGATGCCGCCGCCCAGGACCGCGCTGCTGCACACCCGCCAGCCGGGGCCCAGCCGCCACACGAGGTGGTGCAGCTCCGCGCCGTCCTCGCGTCGGGCGAGCAGTTCGCCGCGTTGCGCGGGGAGGCGGATGCGTACGGAACGGATGGGCACCCCCGGGTGGCACGGCGGAACGTCGGTCGGCGTGGACCCGTTGATCATATGTGCCGGGGCCGGGGCGTCCGGGGGCCGCCCCGCTCCCCCGCGGCGGTGCGCACCACCCGGCCGTTCACCCGGATGGCGTAATGGGCGCGAGAGCCGCACACCCGCGTGACGCGGGCGCTGCGCGGGTCCGAGGCGGATGCCGCTCGCCGCGCCCGGTGGCCGGGCGGTTGCAGCGTCCATCCGGGTGAGGCGCGATGGAATCCGGACGCGCCTTCTCTGCTGGACCCACCCACAGGACGCGCCCGGGCGAGGAGGATTCGGATATGGGAGCCGCTGACGGTTTCACGGATTCCGGAGAGCTCGACGGCCTGACGGTGTACGACACCGAGGGCGAGAAGATCGGCAACGTGGGCCGCGTGTATGTCGACGACAACACCGGCCGCCCGGACTGGATCACGGTGAAGACCGGCCTGTTCGGCATGAAGGAGAGTTTCGTGCCTCTCGCCGGAGCCCGTCGAGTGGGCTCCGACCTGCACATCTCCCACGGCAAGGACCAGGTCAAGGACGCCCCCCGGGTGGACGCGGACGCGCATCTGTCCGTGTCCGAGGAGGAGGAGCTGTACCGGCACTACGGCCTGACACGGAACACCAAGAGCAATCTCGGCGACCGCTCCGGGACCGGCTCCCCGACCACCACGGGCACCGGCACCATGGGCGCGGCCGGTACCGGCGCGGCGGCCGGAGCAGGCGCCGGGGCCGGGGCCATGGGTGCGGCAGGCACCTCCGGCACGGACCGCACGCAGACGGCCGGCACCGGCAGGCACCGGGACACCGACGCGGGTACCGCCGCGGGGCGTCCGCTGGCCGGAGCCGGCGCGGGTGCCCAGCGGTCCGGGGCCGGCCTGGGCGGCAAGGAGGAGATGATCCGCTCCGAGGAGCAGCTGCACATCGGCACCGAGGAGTACGAGAGCGGCAGGGCCCGCCTCCACAAGTACGTCGTCACCGAGAACGTCACGCGCAGCGTGCCGGTCTCGCACGAGGAGGTACGGGTGGTCCGTGAGCCGCTGCAGCCGGGCGACAGGACGGCCGCGCGAGCGGGCGATCTGACGGAGCAGGACGTGGAGGTCACCCTGCACGCGGAACGCGCCACGATGCGCAAGGAGACCGTCCCGGTCGAGCGCGTCCGGATGGAAACCGAGAGGGTGACGGAGCAGAAGGAGGTCTCCGCCGAACTGCGCAAGGAGCAGATCGACTACGCGGACGGCACCACCAAGGGCGGCAAGGACATGGGCGGCAAGGACACCGGCGGCGACCTCGGCCGAGGACGCCACCGCTGACCTCTCGCCGGCATGCCGGCCGTACCGCACGACATGCGGAGGGCGGACCCGCCCCGCGGGTCCGCCCTCTCGTGTGCCCGGGACCGTCAGGGCAGGAAGCGCACCGAGGGCCGCCCCTGCGGGCCGTCCGGTGTCACGACGGACCGCACCCGGTAGACGTCCTCGATCAGCTCCTCCGTGATGACCTGCGCGGGGGGCCCGCCCGCGACCGCCCGTCCGCCGCTGAGCACCACGATCCGGTCGCAGAACATGGCGGCCAGGTTGAGGTCGTGCAGGGCGACGACGGCGGTCAGCGGGAGCGAGGCGACCAGGGAGAGCAGTTCCAGCTGGTGCTGGATGTCCAGGTGGTTGGTCGGTTCGTCCAGCAGGAGTTCACGCGGTCGCTGGGCGAGCGCGCGGGCGATCTGGACGCGCTGGCGCTCCCCGCCGGAGAGCGTGTGCCAGGACTGATCGCGCCGGCCGGTGAGCCCGGTGCGTTCCAGGGCCTCGTCCACCGCCGCCGCGTCCGCGTCCGTCGGCGCCGACCAGGCACGCCGGTGCGGGATGCGGCCCAGGCGTACGACGTCCAGGACGCTCAGCTCGTCCTGGGTGACGGCGTGCTGGTCGACGACCGCGACGCGCCGGGCCACGGCGCGGCGGCCGACGGCCGTGAGGGGGTCGCCGTCCAGCGTGACGACGCCCGCGTGCGGGGCGAGGACCCCGGCGAGGATGCGCAGCAGCGTGGACTTGCCGGAGCCGTTGGGGCCGATCAGGCCCACCGTCGTGCCCGGTTCCGGGGCCAGCGTCACACCGTCCAGCAGGACGCGGCCGCCCGCCTCGCGGCTGACTCCTGCGGCCCGCAGGCCCTCCGCGGCCGTCCCGGTCACGCGGGCCGCCCGGTGCGGTAGAGGACGGCGACGAAGGCGGGCACGCCGATGAGGGCGGTGACGACGCCCACCGGGACCTCCTGCGGGTCGAGGACGGTCCGGGCGAGCGTGTCGACCCAGACCAGGAAGACGGCTCCGGCGAGCGCGGTGACCGGCAGCAGCCTGCGGTGGCCCGAGCCGGTGAGGGCGCGGGCGGCGTGCGGCAAGACCAGCCCGACGAATCCGATGGCCCCGGCCGAGCTGACGAGCGCGGCGGTCAGCAGCGCGGTCGTGCAGAGCAGGACGGTGCGGACGCGTGCGACGTTCACCCCGAGGGCGGCGGCCGCGTCCTGCCCGAAGGCGAAGGCGTCGAGCGTACGGGCGTGGCCCAGGCAGACCAGCAGGCTGCCGGCGAGAACGGCGGAGCAGATCCACACATCGGTCCAGCCCACCCCGCCGAGCGAGCCGAGCAGCCAGAACAGCACGCCCCGGGTCTGCTCGGCGTCGGCGGCCGTCATGACGACGAACGAGGTCAGTGCCGAGAACAGCTGCATCGCGGCGACCCCGGCCAGCACGACCCGGTCGGTGGAGCCGCCCAGGGTATGGCTGAGCAGCATCACCAGCGCGAACGAGCAGAGCGCCCCGATGAACGCCCCGGCCGGCAGCGACACCGCGCCCCCGCCGGCACCGAGCACGACGACCAGGACCGCTCCCGTGGACGCGCCGGAGGAGACGCCGAGGACGAACGGGTCGGCGAGCGGGTTGCGCAGCAGGGACTGCATGACGGTCCCGCAGACCGCGAGACCCGCCCCGCAGACGGCGGCGAGCAGGGTGCGCGGCATACGCAGGTTCCAGATGATGCCGTCGCGGATCGGACTGAGCCGGGCCTCGCCGATGCCGAGGTGCGCGGCGACGGCGGACCAGACGTCCACGACGGAGATCCGGGCCGGCCCGATGGTGACGGCGACCGCGACGGACAGCGCGAGCAGCAGAACGCCGCCGGTCCACAGGAGGCCGCCGCGCAGGCGGCGGGGGCGGACGGACCCGGTGGTCTCCGTCGCCTTCTCGCGCGGTGCGGTGAGCCGGTCGGTGGCCGTCACCCCGCGAGCCCGGACGCCCGCAGCCCGGCGGCCACCAGCTCCACGCCCTCGACCGTGCGGATGGTCGGGTTCATGGCCTGGCCGCTGAGCAGGACGTAGCGCTTGTGGCGTACGGCGTCCATCTTCTTCGTGACGGGGTTGGACTCCAGGAAGGCGATCTTCCCGGCGGCGCTCTCCGCGGTCTGCGACGTGCGGGTGAGGTCGCCGATGACCAGCACGTCCGGGTCGCGGTCGGCGACGGTCTCCCAGTTGATCTGCGGCCATTCCTCGTGCGTGTCGTCGAAGACGTTCTTCAGGCCGAGCTCCCGGGTGATGATGCCCGGCGCCCCGCAGCAGCCCGCCAGATAGGGGGACTCGGAGTTGGCGAACCAGTACAGGACGGAGGTACCGGATCCGTCGACGCCGTCGGCGGCCTCGCGGATCCGGGCGCGGAGCCGCGCGACCAGCTTCTCGCCACGCTCGGGCACGCCGAACACCCGGGCCAGGTCGCGTACTTCGCCGTAGACGCTGTCCATGGTGAGGGCGCCGGTGCGGACGCCGTCGCCGTCCTTGGTGTTGTCCTTGGCCGTGCAGTCGGCGGGCGCGACGTAGGTGGGGACGCCCAGCTCCTCGAACTGTTCGCGCGGGGCGACGCCGCCCTTGGCGAGGGTCGACTCGAAGTCGGCGGCGACGAAGTCGGGCTCCTGGTCGAGGACCTTCTCGGAGGAGGGCCGGTTGTCGGTGAGCCGCTGCACGCCCGTGTTGGCCTTCTCCAGGCCCTTCATCACCGGGTCGGTCCAGGTGGCGGTGGCGGCGATCCGGTCGGCGAGGCCGAGCGAGAGCAGGATCTCCGTCGTGCCCTGGTCGACGGAGACCGCGCGGCGCGGCGCGGCCCGCACGGTGACGGTGCGCCCGCAGTTCTTGAGGGTGACCGGATAGCCGTCCGCCGTGCCCTTGCCTCCGGCCGCTTCGGGCGGGCTTCCCCCGCAGGCCGTCAGCAGCAGGAGCGCGGCGGTGAGCAGGGCGGCGGAACGGGCGGGGCCGGATATCGGCGGCACGGGGTACCTCGGCGTCTCTGGGCCCATGCGCGGGACCCGCTGTACGGTGTCCGCCGCCCGGTCCCGGACGGCGGTCGCCAGCAGGTCTTCGGACTCGGGTTCGCTCGGACGGGACGCCTTCCCGGGAGACGGTGGTCTTCCAGTGGCCGTGGCCCCGCCCGTCCCCCTCACCGCTGCGCGTCAGTTCCGGATTCGCACCGGATTCCCTGACCCCTACGTGGAGTTCGACTGGCTCCGGGGACGCTACCACGGGCGTCCCACGCGGTTCAGCGCCGCCCCCGGGGGCTCAGGGGCGTTGCAGGGCCACCACCGCGTTGTGCCCGCCGAAGCCGAAGGAGTGGCTGACGGCCCGGTGGACGGGCCGCACCAGCGGCACCTTGGTGACGCAGTCGATGTCGAACCCGGGCGCGGGGGCGTCCAGGTTCGCGACCGGCGGAACGACCCCGCGCTGGAGGGTGAGGATCGTCAGCCCCGCCTCGATCGCCCCGGCCGCGCCCATGCAGTGCCCGAGCACCCCCTTGGGGGCGGTGACGGGCGGCCGGTGCGGGTACATCCGGCTGATCAGCGCGGCCTCGGCGGCGTCATTGCGCACGGTCGCGGTGCCGTGCGCGTTGACGTGCTCCACCTCCTCCGCCCGCCAGCCCGCGTTCCGCAGCGCGGCCTCGACGGCGGCCCGGGCGACCCGCCCGTCGGGGTGCGGGCTGGTGGGGTGGTGGGCGTCCGTGGTGGCTCCGGTGCCGGCGAGCAGGGCCCGGGGTTCGACGCCTCTGGCCTCCGCGTCGGCGGCGCGTTCCAGCACCATGACGGCGGCACCCTCGCCCATGACGAGTCCGGCGCGGTCGGCGGCGAAGGGCCGGCTGAGCCGGGACAGGTCGCCGTCCGCGCGGGCGGCCGCTCCTGAGCGGGCGAAGCCGGTCATGGCGACCGGGAAGACGGTCGACTCGGTCGCCCCCGCGACGGCCACGTCGCACTGCCCGGTCACCAGCAGGTCGCGGGCGACGGACAGTGCGGTGACGCCCGACGAACAGGCGGTGCAGGGGGCCATGCTGGGGCCGGTGGCCCGCATCTCGATCGCGATCTCGGCGGCGGGCATGTTGGGGATGGTCAGCAGGACACCGGCCGGCGAGATCGCCTCCGGCCCCCTCCGCTCGAGGACCAGCGCCTGGTCGGTGAGGTGCGCGGAGCCGCCGCTGCTGGTGCCGACGACGACCGCGACCCGGCTGCCGTCCCAGCCGGACGGGTCGAGCCCGGCGTCGGCGACGGCCTCCCGTGCGGCCAGGACCGCGAACTTGACGTACCGGCCCATCCGGAAGGCCGTACGGCGGCCGATCTCGGCGTCCAGGTCGATGCCGTCGACCATGCAGGCGAAGTCGATCGCGCACCCGGCGAGCGCGGGGACGGTGCGGGCCGGGCTCACCGCGGCGCACACCCCGTCCCAGGTGGATTCCGTGTCGTTGCCGACCGGGGTGATCATGCCGAGACCCGTGACGGCGATGGCCGGTGTCCTCATCGGGCGACGCCCGCCGCCGTGTCGAGGTGCTCCGTGAGCTCGGCGAGGGTGGTCCCCCGGGTCAGGATGCCGGTGTCCAGCTCGACCCCGGTGGTCTCCCGGAGGACGACGGCGAACTCGGCGGCCGCCAGGGAGTCCATGTCCAGGCTGTCCATCGTGGAGTCCGGAAGGATCTCGGCCACGGGCACCCTGAAGGTACGGCTGAGTACGTCGGTGATGCGGGGGTGGATCGTGCTCATGGTTCTTCCTTTCCTCGTGCTCACCCGCGTGGGGTGTCCGGCGCCGGCGCGCACGGCCCCGACGCCGGAACAACTGAACAGCGCCGCTCCGGTTACGCCTTGCGGCGAACCGATTCGCCTACGCCCGGCCGGGACGCCCCGGTCCACCGCGCGAACAGGGCGACGGTCGTCCAGTAGGCGAGGAGGACGGCCCCCGCCCCGAGCCCCTGCAGGGCGCGTTCCGCACGGCACGCCCGTGTGCCCCTCATCGCCTCGCCTCCGCGTGCCAGTGGGCCTCCGGATCGTCGTACGCGTCGGCGTAACCGGCGCCCGTGATCGGCCAGTCGGCCAGCATCTCGTCGGGGAAGGCGAAGGAGTCGGCGAGTTCCGGAAGGTGGGGGGCCACCGCGTCGATGAGCCGTTCGATGTGGTCCGTCAGCGCCTCGGCCTGACCGGTGCTCAGATACCCGGCCGCGAGGAGGTCCCCGCTGTCGCGCGCCACCCGGCGCAGGGCGAAGAGCCGGGCCAGCTCGCCGAGCCGGTCCCGGTCCGCCCCGGGGGGCAGCGCCTCGACCGCCTCCGCGTACGCCTCGGCCGCCTGCCGGCAGGCGTGCGCCTCGACCCCGCGCAGCGCGGGCCCCGCCGCGGCGTTCCACCGGCCCAGCGGGTCGCCGTGCGCCGTCCGGGCCGCCCGGGCCCCGGCGCGCGCGAACCACAGCTCCTCGGCGCGGCCCAGGAGCCGGACCAGGAACCGGAGGTCGGTGAGGTCGCCGTGCGCCGGGGCGGCCGGCTCGTACGGCGTGCGGTCGGCGAGCAGGGCGGCGGCGGCCCTGGCGTGGACGGCGAGGTTGTCGCCCTCGGCGGTGATGGCGCCCTCGACTCCGGTGACGAGCGCGGCCATCCCGTTGTTCTCCAGGAGGCCCTGGGCGCCGCAGCGCTCCCGGGACTCCACGATCACGTCCCTGGCCTGCCAGGTGATCCAGCCCTTGGCGATGTCCACCAGCCGCTCGGCCGCCTCCCGCCCGGCCTCCGGCCCCGCCGCGGCCGCCTCCCAGCGGTCCAGGACACGGCGGTGCAGCAGGCTCATGGCGAAGACCGTGGCCATGGCCTCGGCGAGCGGCCCGTGATGGGTGCGGTACGCGAGCACCGGCAGCCGAGCCCCGCGCCCCGCGGAGACGTGGCGGTGGCCGCCGTACCGCACCGCGACGGCCAGCGTGGCGCGCGCCGAGCCGACGGCGCTGGCGCTCATGGAGATCCTGCCGGTGACGACGCGGGCGATGGAGGCGAGGAAGCGGCGTCTGCGGCCCTCGACGGCACTGCGGAAAACCCCGTCGCCGTCGATCCGCCCCTGCGGGCCCGTCAGCAGCGCCTCGCGCCCCACGAAGACGTGGTCGAACGAGGTCAGGCTGTGGTCGACGGGGCTGCCCATGCGCGCCGGGAGCCTGCGCACCCGTACGCCGGGCAGCGGTCCGTCGGCGCCGGTGAGCGGCACCAGCAGCAGGAACACTCCCCGGTCGGCCCCGCCGGCCAGCAGCCGCGCGGCGACGAGCCCCGACTTGGGGCCGCCGGGCCGCCCGGTGTTGGGCATGAACTTCTGCGCCCCGCAGTGCGGGGTGTGCAGCACGAACCCGTCGCGTTCGGCATCGTAGACGGCGGTCGTCTCGACGGCGGCGGCGTCGTTGCCGTGTGCCACCTCCGTACACAGGAAGGTTCCGGTACGCCGCAGCGTCAGGAAGTCCGACAGGTCGCGGGGGCTGTCGGCGATGTGGTCGAGGAGGCTGCCGAGGAAGAGGTTGTAGTGGATGCCCGCGATGGTGGCGAGCGCCGGGTCGATGGGGGCCAGCCACTCGTGCAGGGCCGCCAGCGCCCGGAAGTCGGAGGCCGGGCGGGCGGCACTGTCCAGGGCGTCGTTGAGGGTGCGCAGTCGGGCGTACGCGCGGGCGAGCCGTTCGTCCGGGGTGCCGCCGGCCTCCGGCCCGGGGGGCAGCCGGAACGGGTCGGTGGCGACGAGCCGCCGCCAGAAGCCGTGCTCGCGGCGGGCGTCGGCGCCGAGGAGTACGGAGGTGAGCGGGCGTACGAGGGGATCGGCCTCGGTGAGCGTGGTGGTCATACAAGGCTGAACGACCGGCGTACGGTCAGGACACCGGGCTCGTGCAGATGTTCACCGTCCGGAGGGGCGAGCCCGTTCGAAGCAGAGGGCGACGTTGTGGCCGCCGAAGCCGAAGGAGTGGCTGACGGCCCGCTCGACGCGCAGTCGGCGCGGCTCCTTGGTGACGCAGTCGATGTCCCAGTCGGCGGGCGGGGCGTCCAGGTTGGCGACCGGCGGGACGACCCCGTGTTCGAGGGTGAGCACGGTGGCGGCGGCCTCGATCGCGCCGGCGGCGGCGAGCGTGTGCCCGAGGACGCCCTTGGGGGCGGTGACCGGGGGCCGGTGCGGGAAGAGGCGGGCGATCAGCTCGGCCTCCATCGCGTCGTTCAACGGCGTGGACGTGCCGTGGGCGTTGACGTGCCCGACCTCGTGGGCCGCCCAGCCCGCCGCGTCCAGGGCCGCCTCGACGGCGCGCCGGGCGCCGTGCCCGCCGGGGTCGGGCGCGGTGGGGTGGTGGGCGTCCGTGGCGGCTCCGGTCCCGGCGAGCACGGCGCGCACGCGGGCGCCCCGGGCCGCCGCGTGCGCGCCCCGCTCCAGGACGAGCACGCCGGCGCCCTCGCCCAGGACGAAGCCGTCGCGGTCGGGTGCGAAGGGGCGGGACGCGGCGGCCGGGTCGCCGGTGCGGGTGGACAGCGCGCCCAGCTGGGCGAAGGCGGCGGCCACCAGGGGCGTCAGGACGGATTCCGCGCCGCCCGCGACGACGACGTCGCACCGGCCGGTGGCGAGGAGGTCGTGTGCGGTGGCGAGGGCGGTGGCGCCCGAGGCGCAGGCGGTGGCCGGGGCCAGGCTGGGCCCGTGGGCGCCCAGGTCGATGGCGATCTCGCCGGCCGCCGCGTTGGGCATCATCATCGGCGCGAGGAGCGGCGAGACGGCCTGTGCGCCGCCGCCGTCGAACCGGCGGACGTTGTCCACGAGGGCGGAGACGCCGCCGACGCCGACGCCGAGCACGACGCCCACCCGGGCGCCGTCCCAGCGGTCCGGGCGCAGCCCGGCGTCGGCGACGGCCCGGCGCGCGGCGACCAGGGCCATCTTCGCGAACCGTGCCATCCGCCAGCCGGCGCGGCCCCCGATGGCGTGGTCCAGGTCGGTCCGGTCGGCCCGGCAGGCGAAGCCGGCGGGCAGCCCGGCCAGTTCCTCGCAGTGCCGGGCCGTGGACCGCCCCGCGCACAGTCCGGACCAGAAGGCCCGCTCGTCGTCGCCCGCGGGGGTGACCAGCCCCAGCCCCGTCACCACGGTCGCCGTCCTCGTGTCCCGCGCCATGCCGCGCCCCTCCCCTGCGTCGTCCGTTCCTCTGAAGGGGAACGCGCCGGGGGCCGTCGAGGGTGCGGGCGGAGCCGAATCTCAGCCCGGCCCCAGCGCCCGGCGCAGCTCCGTCCCGTCCGGCGGGTTCGCCCCGGCCCGGGTGACGGTCACGGCTGCCGAAGCCGCCGCGTGGCGCAGTACGTCGCTCACCGTGCCCCGGTCCGGCGAGCGCAGCCGCTCCCGGCCGGACGCGCCGAGCAGGCCGTGGGCGGCGAGTGCGTGCAGCGTGCCGGACATGAAGGCGTCCCCGGCGCCCACCGTGTCGACCACGTCGGCGGCGAGCGCGCCGATGTCCACCTGGCCGTCCGGGAGGACCGCCGTGGCGCCGTCGCCGCCCCGGGTGACCAGGACGAGGGCCGGGCCGGACGCGAGCCAGCGCCGGGCGGCCCGGGCCGGGTCCCGGCCCGGGTACAGCCAGTCCAGGTCCTCGTCGCTGGCCTTGACGACGTCGCTGAGGCCCACGCACCGCTCGACCCTGCGCACGGCGGTTCCGTGGTCGCCCATCAGCGCGGGCCGCACATTGGGGTCGTAGCTGACGGTGGCGGCCGTCCGCAGCGACTCGACGGCGGCGAGCACCGTCGCCGCCCCGGGTTCGGTCACCGCCGCGATCGAACCGGTGTGGACGTGCCGGGGCTGCCGGTCGAGGGCGACCCGCCCGAGCGTCCAGGCGATGTCGAACGCGTAGGAGGCGCGGCCCTCGCCGTCCAGGGTGACGACGGCCGCCGGCGTGGGGCCGGGGCGGCCGTCCGTCAGCACCTCGACCCCCGCCCCGGTGAGGTGTGCGCGGATCAGCCGCCCGTGGTCGTCCCGGCCCAGCTGGGTGAGCAGCGTCGTGTCGTGGCCGAGCCTGGCCAGCCCGTACGCCAGGTTGGCGGGGCTGCCCCCGGGGTGGACCCGGTCCGGGGCGTCCGGGACGCGGACGATGTCGGCGACGCATTCACCGATGACCAGGAAGTCGGGGCGGTCGGACATGGGGGCGGGATCTCCCGGGGTGCGGCGGTGGGGTGACGGTACGTCCGGCCCACCGTACGACCCCGGTCCCGGGCCCGGCCGGGCGGTGGCCCTATGTGTCCAGCGCGTCGGCCACCAGCTCCAGGAACCGGGCGTGGGCGCGGGCGCTGCACACCGGTTCCGGGTTCCACGGGACCACGCGGGCCGTCGCGGCGACGGCCGCCCACTCGGCGTTGTCGCGCAGCTCGGCGAGCGGGGTCGCGTTGGCCCGGATGTCGGCGAGGACGACGGCGGGGCGCAGGGCGGCGGCCTCGGTCCAGCCGGTCGTGGACCAGTTCGCCCCGGGGCCCTCGGCGGGTTCGGCCAGATCGACGCCGAGGTCCGCGAGGACCCGGAGTTCGGGCCACATGCGGGGGCGGGCCAGGTGCGCCTGGTCCCGGCCCGCCGGGGAGAGCGCGAGGACCCTGGCCCGGTCCGGGCCCGCGGTGAGGGCGCGCAGCCGGTCCCGCGCGGCGTCCAGTTCCCGGGCCGCCGCGGCCGGTTCCTCGGCGCCGAGCGAACGGGCCAGCTCCGCGAACCGGTCGCCGATCTCGGCGAGGGTGCGCGCCTGGCCGACGTCGATGACGACGACGGGGACGTGGCCCTCCAGATGTTTGGCGGTCTCCGGGCCGAGGCCGTAGACCTGGCCGCCGCCGTAGCTGACGGCGACGACGAGGTCCGGTGCGCAGCTCAGTAAGGCGTCCGCGTCCAGAGTGGCCCCGGCGCCGGCGTACGCGATGGCGTCCAGCGGGAGCGAGCCGGTCTTCGCGGGGTCGGGTGCGGCCGGGTCGTCGTGGCCGGACCCGAAGAGCCCGGCCGGTCGTATCCCGTGGTCCCACAGGGTCGCGCCGGCCTGGATATAGGCGAGCACCCGTTGCGGGCGTTCGCCGCTTGCCGACAGCTGCCCCCGGTCGTCGGTGAATTGCCACACGGTCCGCTCGTTCACGTCACACGCCTCCCAGCCGGAACCCGCCGCCCGGCGGCGGCGGTCGACCAGTACCTGCCCAGCAATCGGGGGCCGCACCCTCCGGAGGGACCGCCCTTACGACCTCGCCCGCAATTGTCGGCGGCGTCACGGCGCCTGGGACCTCCGCCTCCGGCGTTGTCGTCGGTCGCGATGGCTCCGCCATCGCTCCCTCCTCCGCCTTGGATTCGAAGGCCCCAGGCGCCGCTCCTTCTTCCGCCGACAATCGCGGGCGAGGTCGTTAGAGATCCGCCCGCGTGGAGCGTACGAGGTAGGTGACGGGGCCGGGGTCGGGGACGTGGATCTCGCTGAAGGCGAGCCGGTCGTAGAAGGCCCTGGCCGGCGTGTTGGAGGTGAGCATGGACAGATGGACGCCCTCGACGCCCTTGGCGTTCAGGGCCGCGAGGAAGGTGTTCATCAGCTCCTTCCCGTAGCCCTTGCGCTGCCAGTCCGGCAGCAGGTCGATGTGCAGGTGGGCGGGGTGGGCGGCGAGTTCGGGCAGGACCATGCGCTCCGGGTTGTGCAGGAGGGCGGTCATCTCGTCGGCGGGGCTTTGCGGCGGGCCCTCGGGCAGCGGGTAGCGGCCGGCGACCCGGGGCAGCCAGCTCTCGCGGTACTCCTTCACGAAGCGCGCGGTGTCGGCGGTGCCGATGATGTAGCCGACCGCGCGGCCGGTGCCGTCGTCGACGACGAAGGCGAGGTCCGGTTCCAGCTCGGCGTAGGGCGTGGCGAAGATGGACGGCACCAGTTCGTGGTCCGGGTAGATGTCCCGGGCGTCACTGCCGCCGGCGGCGGTGCGTATGCAGATGTCGGAGAGCGCGGCGCTGTCTGCGGGGCGGTAGGGCCGGAGGCCGGGGTGCGAGGTCACCGGCCCATCCTGCCGACCGGGAGAGCGCTCCCACAAGAGGATTCAGGGGTTGACGGCGGTGAGGAGGACGACCGCGTCCTCCAGGGCGAGCAGGCCGTGCCGCTCCTGCGGGATCGGGTGCAGCCGTCCGGGTGTCAGTTCGACGTCGCCGGAGGCCGCGGTGAGCCGGACGGAGCCCCGCAGGACCTGGAGCGAGGCGGCGGGCGGGGCGTTGTGCTCGTCCAGCGCGGAGCCCGAGGTGAGCGCGATGACGGTCTGCCGCAACGGGTCCTGGTGGAGCAGGAGGTGGGCGCTGCGGCCGTGCGGCGCGGCGCGCGCGGCGGCCAGGTGCTCGGCGGCCAGGGCATTCAGATCGTTCGAAGCGTCCATATGCCCACTGTGCCGCAGCGCCGGCCGCGCCGCGAACCTGCTGCACGGGCCTGGGCGCGCTCCCACGCGTCCCGGGCCCGTGCGGCCGGTGCGGCCGGTCATGGCGTGGTCAGGCGCGCAGCCACACCGCCGTGTCCCGCGGGAGGCGGCCGGTCTCGTCCAGGGGTCCGCTGGTGAGCAGCACCGCGCTGTGCGGGGGCAGCTCGGCGGCCTCGGCGGCCAGGTTGACGACGCACAGCAGTCCGTCGGTCCTGGCGAAGGCGAGCACCCCGGGCGCGGCGTCGAGCCAGGTCAGCCGTCGGATGCCGGGCTCTCCCCCGGTCCCGAAGCCCGGTTCGGAGCGCCGCAGCCGCAGGGCCTCGCGGTACAGGCTCAGCATGGAGTCCGGGTCGCCGTTCTGGAGGTCGGCGGCGTAGCCGGACCAGCCCTCGGGCTGCGGGAGCCAGGGCTCGGTGGTGGCCCCGAATCCGGCGTACGGTTCGCCCGCCGCCCAGGGCATGGGGACCCGGCAGCCGTCCCGGCCCGGGTCGGTGCCGTTCTTGCGGAAGTGCATCGGGTCCTGGATGCGGTCGAGCGGGATGTCGGCCTCGGGCAGCCCCAGTTCCTCGCCCTGGTAGAGATAGGCCGCGCCGGGCAGGGCCAGCGAGAGGAGTGCGGCGGCGCGGGCTCTGCGGGTGCCGAGGGCGAGGTCGGTGGGGGTGCCGAAGGTCTTGACGGCGAAGTCGAACCCGGTCTCCTCGCGGCCGTAGCGGGTGACGGTCCGGGTGATGTCGTGGTTGCAGAGCACCCAGGTGGCGGGGGCGCCGACCGGGGCGTGCTCGGCGAGCGTGTCGTCGATGGCGGTCCGCAGCTTCTCCGCCTCCCACGGGCAGGCCAGGAAGTTGAAGTTGAAAGCGGTGTGCAGCTCGTCCGGGCGCAGGTAGCGGGCGAAGCGCTCGGGGTCGGGGAGCCAGACCTCGCCGACGAAGACGCCGTCGTACTCGTCGGCGATGGCGCGCCAGGAGCGGTAGATGTCGTGGAGTTCGTCGCGGTCCACGAAGGGGTGCGGGTCGCTGCCGGTGACGAAGTCGGGGAGCGCGGGGTCCTTGGCGAGCAGGGCGGCGGAATCGATGCGGACGCCGGCGACACCGCGTTCGAACCAGAAGCGCAGCACGTCCTCGTGCTCGCGTCGCACGGCGGGGTGGGCCCAGTTGAGGTCGGGCTGCTGGGTGGCGAAGAGGTGGAGGTACCACTCGCCGTCGTCCAGCCTGGTCCAGGGGGTGCCGCCGAATTCGGAGACCCAGTCGTTGGGCGGGATCTCGCCGTTGGGGCCGCGGCCCTTGCGGAAGTGGAAGAGGTCGCGCTCGGGGCTTCCAGGGCCGGCTTCGAGGGCGGCACGGAACCAGGCGTGCTGGTCGGAGACGTGGTTGGGCACGATGTCCACGATGGTGCGGATGCCCAGCTCGCGGGCCTCGGCGATGAGCTTCTCGGCCTCGGCGAGGGTGCCGAAGGCGGGGTCGATCGTACGGTAGTCGGCCACGTCGTAGCCGCCGTCGGCCAGCGGCGAGAGGTACCAGGGGGTGAACCAGAGGGCGTCCACGCCCAGTTCGACGAGGTAGGGCAGCCTGGCCCGTACCCCTGCCAGGTCGCCGGTGCCGTCGCCGTCGCCATCGGCGAAGCTGCGTACGTAGATCTGGTAGATGGCGGCGTCGCGCCACCACTGTGCGGTGGCCTCGGACGGACGGTTGGCTGCCACTGACGTTCCTTTCGGGCAGTTGGGACTCCGCCGCCGGCCCGGCAAGCGGGGCAGGATGGGAGGACCGGCGGCGGAGCGCTGAGGGGAAGGCGGTCCGGGGAGCGGGCGTCAGCCCTTGAGGCCGCCCGCGGTGAGACCGCTCATGATGTTGCGCTGGAAGAGCAGGAAGATCAGCAGCGTCGGGATCGACGCGATGGTGAGCGCGGCGATCAGGACGTTCTCGGGGACGCCGCTGGCGAGTGAGTAGATGCCCACGTTGAGGGTCTGCTTGTTCGGGTCGGGGAGCGTGAGCATCGGCCAGAGGAAGTCCTTCCACACGCCGACGACGGCGAAGATGGAGACGACCCCCAGGATCGGCCGGGAGATGGGCAGGACGATCGAGCGCAGGGTGCGCAGGGGTGAGGCGCCGTCCATGGCCGCGGCGTCGAGGAGCTCGCCCGGGATGGAGTCGAAGAACCGCTTCAGCAGGAAGATGTTGAAGGCGTTGGTGACCGACGGCAGCCAGATGGCCCAGGGCGAGTTGACCAGGTTGCGCTGGACGACGGGCACGTCCAGGACCGTGAGGTACTGCGGGACGACGAGCACGGTGGCCGGGATCATCAGCGTGGCCAGCATCATGCCGAGGATGACCTTGCCGAAGACCGGCCGCAGCTTGGACAGCGAGTAGGCGGCGGCCACGTCGAAGATCAGCTGGAAGGCGAGCGCGCCGAACGCGTAGTAGAGGGTGTTGAACAGCAGCTTGGACAGGTCCATGACCGTCCATGCCTGGCTGTAGTTCTCGGTGTGGAGGGAGCTGGGGAAGGCGGTGGGCGGACTCTGCACCACTTCCTGGGTGGTCTTCAGACCGCCGGTGACCATCCAGTACAGCGGGCCGAGGAAGACCGCCGTGAACAGGACCGTCACCAGGCCGAAGACGATCCAGTAGACGGCCTTGCCGCGCGGCCGGCCGAGCTGGGCCGGTGAGATCAGGGTGCGCTGGCGGCCGCGTTCGGCGGCGCCCTCGGACCCGCGCCGTGCGGACTTGCGTGAGGTGCTCCCGCGCCGGGAGACAAGCGTGTTCGATGCCATGGCCGTTGCTCCCGTCCTAGTCTTCGCTGCTGCGGCTGAGCCGTACGTACACCGCGGAGAACCCCGCGAGGACGACGAGCAGGACGAGGCCGAGTGCCGCCGCGCTGCCGTAGTTGTTGAAGTTGAAGGCGTACTGGTAGATGAGGTAGACGACGGTGGTGGTGGAGCCCTCGGGTCCGGCGCCGTTGGTGAGCAGGAAGGGCTCGGTGAAGACCTGCATCGTCGCGATGATCTGCATGAGCAGGAGCAGCGAGAGGATGAGGCGGGTCTGCGGGATGGTGACGTGCCAGATCTTGCGCAGCAGCCCGGCGCCGTCGAGTTCGGCCGCCTCGTACAGCTCGCCGGGGATGCCCTGGAGCGCGGCGAGGTAGATGAGGGTGGCGCCGCCCATGTTCATCCAGGTCGCCGCGATGACGACGGAGAGCATGGAGGTGCTGGTGTCCTGGAGCCACTGCTGTTCGGGCAGGTGGAAGATGGCCAGGATGCGGTTGAAGAGGCCGTAACCGGGGTCGTAGAAGTACTTGAAGAGCAGGACCGAGGCGACCGGCGGCAGCATCACGGGGAGGTAGACGAGCAGCCGCAGGTATCCCTGGCCGTGCCGGAACTCGTTGAGCACGACGGCGACGGCGAACGGCACGACGAAGCCGAGGAGCAGGGCGAGGACGGTGAACAGCAGGGTGTTGCGCCATGCCTGCCAGAAGGCCGGGTCGTTGAAGACGTACGTGAGGTTGGACCAGCCGGCCCAGGTGGTGGTGCCGTCCTCGTTCTTCTGGAAGGCCAGGACGAATTCCCGGACCATCGGGTACCAGGAGAAGAGCGAGAAGCAGAGCACCGCTCCGATCAGGAAGCCGTGCGCTGAGATGTTGCGGCGCAGGGCGCGGAGGAACTCCTCGCGGGCGGAGTCCCGGCCTGCGGGGCCTGGGTGTCCTGGGCGAGGCCGGGTCGCCTTGCGGGGGGACAGGGTTGGGGCCGACATGGTGTCTCCTCGGTGCCGGTGTACGACGAGCGCGTAGCGGACGGGGTCCGGATGCGGGGCCGGGTCCGCGTGACCCGGCCCCGCGCGTCCGTTACTGGTTCGCCAGAACCTGGTTGACCTGCTGCTCGGCGGTGGAGAGCAGCTTGTCGATGTCGGCGTTCTCGTTGGTCAGCACACCGGACATGGCGTTGTCGAGGATCTTGTAGATCTCCTGGGCCTTCGGCGGCTCCGCCTTGCCGGGGACGGGGTTGTCCATGAACGCCTTGAAGTTCTCGACGGGCATCGTCGCGTTCTGGGCGCGCGCGGCGTCGTCCTTGGTCTTGCTCTCGCCCAGGAAGAAGTTGGGCTGCGGCAGGCCGACCGGGAGCTTGTCGGCCTTGGTGCGGGCCCAGTCGAACTGGCCCTTGCCGGGGGTGAGGTTCTTGAAGTTGAGCCAGGCGATGGCGGCCTTGATCTGGTCGGGCGAGCTGCCCTTCTTGATCAGGTAGTTGTTGCCGCCGAAGAGGGTGCCCTTGCCGCCGGGGATGGGGCCGAGGCCGAAGGTCTCGTACTGGGCGCCGAGCTGCTGGACCATGTACGCGATGTCGTCGGGGGCGGCGAGGAACATGCCCAGCTTGTCGCTGGCGATCTGCTTCTGGAGGTCGCCCCACTTGAGCAGCTGGGTCTTGCCCATGCTGTCGTCCTCCCAGCGCATGTCGTGCAGCTGCTGGAGGACCTGCTTGCCCGTCTCGTTGTTGAAGGCGGCCTTCTTGCCGGAGGCGTCGACCACCTCTCCCCCGAGGCCGAACTGCGTCGCGGCGAAGTGCCATCCGCCGTTGTTGCCGGCGCTGTACTCGCCGTAGCCCGAGATGCCCTTGCCGAGGCCCGCGATCTTCTTGGCGGCGGCGCGCACCTCCTCCCAGGTGGCGGGCGGGGTGTTCGGGTCGAGACCGGCCTGCTTGAACAGCTTCCGGTTGATCATCAGGCCCATGGTGTAGTTGCTGGTCGGCAGGCCGTAGAGCTTGCCGTCCTTGCGGGCCACGTCGACCACCTGCGGCTGGATGTCCTTCAGCGCGGGCACGGTCTTGTCGTTGACGTACGCGGAGATGTCCTCGGCCCCGTCATTGTCCAGGACCTGCTGGAGGTCGCTGAAGTAGGCGTAGAAGACGTCGGGCTGCGACTTGCCCTTCAGCATGGCGGTGAAGCGGGGCGGCTCGTTGCACTGGCCCGGGGTGGACTTCCCGTTGATCGTGACGTTCGGGTACGTCTGGTGGAACGTCTCGATGTCCTCCTTCCACTCCCGCAGCTCCGCGGCCTTGGCGGCCGGCGGCATGCAGTCGATGGAGATCGTCACCTTGGTCTTCGGGTCCAGCGGAGCCGAGGGGTCGGACGAACCCTTGGACGAACTGCTCGAGTCGTCGTCCTTGCTGCTGCTCGTGCCGCAGGACGCGAGCGAGGTCAGGGCAAGTGCGGTGACAAGGGCAGCCGCGGAGGCACGGCTGATACGGCGTGTGCGGCGCAACCCAGCACTTCTCATCGATGGTCCCCTTCGGGCATGAGCGTGGATGGCCCTCGGCCGACTGACTGCCGGGGCGTGGCACACTCAACCAGCGCCGACATGTGAACGCAATATCTCGCGCAGTTTTCGTAAAAGTTTGACAGCCATTGGTACGCCGCATGCGGAACACGGCGTGGGCGCAGCACGGGGCGCCGCCCGGCGGACCGGACGGCGCCCCTGTGTGCGGCGGTTGCTACGGGTTGATGGTGATCTTCATGGTGGACGTCGTGTTCTTCACGTCCTGGGCGTTGTCGCTCAGCCTGAGCCCGTTGAAGGTGACCTCACCGACTGCGGGTCCCTGGCCGGCCTCGGGCATCTCGTTGGCCCAGAGTCCGAAACCGGACTTGGCGTCGAAGGCGTCCCCGCTCTTGCGGGCGCCGGAGATGGAGATGTCGGTCAGGATGGTGTCCTTGATCGGGAACTGCGGCTGGCCTCCCACGTAGTTGGTCTGGAACATGATGCCGCTGTACGTCGGGTCGACGATGTCGACGTGGTTGATCCGGATGCCCTGGAAGACCTTGGAGGCGGAGAACAGCCAGATGCCGGGGAAGGTCTGCGAGCCCCAGAAATGACCGCCGGAGCGGACCACGGAGACGTTCTCGATGGTCGTCGGGCCGCTCCCGAAGCCGTTCATCGGGTAGCCGAAGTCCAGCGAGCTGACGGTGATTCCGGAGTAGACCAGGGTGTCCGCGATGCGGATGTTGCGGAAGGTGTTGTCGTAGCCGCCGTAGACGGCCACACCCGCCGCGCGCCAGGTCAGGAGGGACGTCAGATTCTCGTAGACGTTGTTCTTCATGTCCGCGCCGCCGGAGTCGATCGCCGAGAACAGCGCGAAGCTGTCGTCACCGGTGGCCCGCGACTCGTTGTTGACGACGTGGTTGTCCGTCGAGCCGTTGGTCATGTTGATGCCGTCGGCGAACGTGTCGCGGATACGGGAGTTCTTGATGGTGACGCTGTCGGTGTTGGCGCCCCAGTAGAGGCACACCGTGTGCTCGTTCCAGATGTTGTCGATGACCATGTCCGACACGTTGGAGAAGTCGAACACCTTGCCCGGTCCGTCGATGCGCGAGGTGTAGTTGCCGAAGTACGCGAAGTTCGCGAACGTCGACCCCTTGGCACTGGCCTCGGCCCGGAAGCCGATGTCGGTGTTCTCCTGCGTCGAGGGCGCGTGGAACCTGGTGTACCAGGGGCCGGCCCCGATGACCTTGACGGCCTTGCCGTAGACCTGGAACTTGCTCGCGGTCTCGTAGTCGCCCGCGGGCAGGTAGACACCGACCAGCTTGCCCGTGGTGTCCATCCGCACCTTGTCCAGGGCGTTCTGGACGTCCTGGTGCGTAAAGCCGGCCGGAACGGCGTAGGCGGCCGGATCCGGATTGGCGATCTGGGTGGCCTGCTCCAGGCTGACGAAGTCGATCGCGTAGGTGCTGGTGTTCGCCGCGTCCTTCTGGAGCCGGATCTTGCTGCCCGCCGGGACCGTCTTGCCCAGCATCACGTTGGCCTCGTCGTAGATGTGCCGGGGTGAACCGGAGCCCGGGGAGTTGCCGGGGCCGGTCTCGGCGCCGTACAGCCAGGCGTACTTCGAGGTGAGGTCGATCGTCTTGAGGAAGGCGCCGTCCACGTAGACGCTGAGCGTGGAGTCGATGCCCCCGCCGCCCGCGGAGTCCGGGATGGAGTAGCGGGTCACCAGGGTGTTGGTGCTGGCCCGGGTGGTGAATTCGACGTAGTTGCCGGTGCTGTTCAGCGTGACGGCCTTGCGGCCCGACGCCTCGCCCGCGACGTCGCCGACGGTCCTGTTCGGCCCGACGACCTTCGCGCCTCCGCCGGTGACGCCGTCCTCCGCCTCGTAGGTGTCGTACGGCATGCTGGCGCCGCGCCCGACGAAGAAGGAGCTGCCGGCGGTGTTGTTCTCGCGCTTGACCGGCAGTTCGTTGGCGTCGTCCGCGACCACCGTCTTCACGGTGTACGAGCCGTTGACCGCCGTCCAGGAGCCGAGGCTCACCGGGGCGCTGGTCGCACCCGCGGCGATCGAGCCGTTGTAGCTGCCGGTGAGGGTCTTCACCACGGCGCCCTTGGCGTCGAGCAGGGTCACCGTGACGGCGTGAGCGCCCGAGGCCGAGGCGACCGTGCCCTGGTTCCGGATGGCGACCGAGAAGGTGACGTTGTCGCCCTGGGCCGGGGCGGACGGCGAGGTGGTGACCGCGGTGGGCGCCAGGTCGGAGCTGGCGACCGGCTTGACGACCAGACCGGAGGCGCTGGTGTAGGTGTTGTCGGTCTCGTTCTGCTCGATGATCCGGTTGTCCGGGTCGGCGACGGCGCTCAGCGTGTACGTGCCCGCGTCGCGCGCCCCGATGCCGGCGCTGACCTGCGTGGAGGCCCCGGCGGCGAGCGCGCCCACGTCGGCGGCCGCGACCTTGGTGCCGCCGAGCCGGAATTCGAGCTTGCCGGCCGGGGCGGCGACCGCGCCGGTGTTGCGCACCGTCGCGGTGAGCGTGACCGGGTCCGACTCGACGGGTGCGGCCGGGCTCGCCGTCAACGCGCTGACCTGGAGGTTCGGGTTGGGTGCCGGGGCGCCCAGCACCTGGAACTCCGCGACCTGCCCGGCGGGCGCGCCGGTGTTGGAGGTGAACTTCAGCTGGACGTCGGCGACCCGGGCGTCGACCGGGATCGTCACCGTGTTGCCGCTGTCCGGGCTGAACGCGTAGTCCTTGGCGGCGACCAGGCTCGTGAAGGACGAGGCGCTCTGCTCGCGGCCGAGGACCTGGATGTTCTGGGTCCTGGCCCCCCAGCTGCTGTCCGGGTTGAGCTTCACGACGACGCTCCTGGTGTCGGCGTTGGCGCCCAGCTTCACCGTGAGGGTGTGGGGGTAGCTGCCGCCGGCGCCCTCCCAGTAGGTGGCGAGCTGGTTGTCGTTGGCGTTCTCCGCGACGAAGGTGTGCACCACGGAGGAGGCGGTGATGGGCTTGCCGACGGCGAGGTCGGAGACCGCACCGGTGGAGCCGTTGCGGGTGACGGTGTTGCTGTCGCCGGAGACGTTGCCCGCCGCGTCCTTGGCCCGTACGACGTACGACACGGTGGTGCCGGCGGACTGGGTGTCGGTGTAGGTGGTGACATCGCCGGCCACGGTCTTGCGCAGCACGTTGTTGGCGTAGATGTCGTACCCGGTGACGCCCTTGTTGTCGCTCGATGCCGTCCAGGCCAGCTTGATCTGCCCGGAGGCGGGCTCGGTGAAGCTCAGGTTCGCCGGTGCCGTGGGCGCCTGTGTGTCACCGGTGTCCCCCGTGCGGGTGACGGTGTTGCTGTTGCCCGAGACGTTGCCCGCGGCGTCCTTGGCTCGTACGTAGTACGAGACGGTGGAGCCGGCCGGGCGGGTGTCGGTGTACGTGGTGACGTCACCGCCGACGCTGGTCAGCAGGGTGCTGTCGGCGTAGATGTCGTACCCGGTGACGGCGGTGTCGTCCGTCGAGGGCTTCCAGGTCAGCCGGATCTGCCCGGTGGCCGGTTCGGTGTACGCCAGCTGCGCCGGGGCGGTCGGTGCCTGGGTGTCGCCGGTGCCGGGGCCGTAGATCTCCAGTTCGGAGACCTGGGCGCCGGGCTGGACGCTGTTGGCGGTGACCAGGACGCGGACGTACCGGGTGGTGGCGGCGTCGAAGCTGATCGTCGCCGTCTCGGAGGCGGGGCCGAAGGTGTACGCCTGGGCCTGGGTCAGGTCCGTGAAGTCGGAGCCGTTGGCGCTGCCCTGGATCTTCAGCGTCTGGCTGCGGGTCTCCCAGCCGTCGGGCAGCCGCAGCACCACACGGTCGACGCGCACCGAGGAGCCCAGGTCCGCCTGGAGCCACTGCGGGAACTCGTTGTTGCGGCTCTCCCAGTAGCTGGCCCGGTCGCCGTCGTTGGCGTGGGCCGCGATGTACGTCTGGGTGTTGCTGCTGGCGGTGAGCGGGCGTCCGGAGGCCAGGTTCACCGAGGACTCCGCCGCCGCCCGGACCTCCAGCTCGGCGAGCTGGCCGTTGTCGGAGGCGGTGTTCGCGGTGATGTCGGCCCGGACGAAGCGGGTCCGGGTCGCCGGGAAGCCGATGGTGACCGTATTGGAGCTGCCCGGTGCGAAGGAGTAGGAGGCCGAGGTCTTCAGCGTGGAGAAGCTGGTGCCGTCGGCGCTGCCCTGGAGGGAGAGCGTCTGGCGGCGGGCCGACCAGTCGGCGGGGAGCTTCAGCGTGACCTGGTCGATGCGGGTGACCTCGCCCAGGTCGCTCTGCACCCACTGGGGCAGGGACGTGCCCGACCCCTCCCAGTAGGTGGACTGCCGTCCGTCGGCGATGTTCCCGGCGGACTTCCCGCTGCTCGCGGCGGCGCGGTGGCCGGCGGCGATGTCCGGGCCGCCGGCGGCCGAGGCGCTCAGCGCCGGCCAGGCGACCATCATCAGGCTGGTGGAGACGGTCGCGGAAAGGATCCGCCATCTCCGGCGTCGCGTTCTCATCTGTCCCCGATCTGCTGCCTCGGCGCAGGGCGGCCGAGGCGCGGCTCAGTCTGCGACCCTGCCAGTACATGAATTCCTGCACCGACAGGATGACCTTTTGCGTTTTGCGGTCAGAGAGTTGCAGAGAACTGACGCGGAGTCCACCACTCCGGCAGAACTCGGCACCCCTGCGAACGTGGCCAGCACGGACCAACTGACGCGACAGAAAGGGCATTTGACCACGGGGCCGCCGAAGCATCCGCACGCCGCCACGCACGCAAGAAATTTGCGTGAATGCGCAAGCCTATGAAAGGTGCCAGCTCGGAGGGTGCCCGCCCCGGGGTCCGGCTCACTCGGCCCAGGCACGCTCCAGCAGCGCGGGGAAGGCGGCGGGCTCCCCGCCGATCAGTTCCGCCAGGGTCGGATCGACGGCGGCGAACTCACCCTTCCGCGCCGCCTCGAAGATGCCCAGCATCAGGTCGGCGATCGAGGCCGGGGCACCGTGCGCCAGGGCCTGCTCGCGGAAGGCGTCGCCGGGGACGACGGTGCGGGTGAAGGGCCGCCCGGCGACCTGGGCTGCCAGCACGGCGATGGCGGCGAAGTCGAGCGCCGCCGGGCCGGTGAGCGGCGGGGTGGGCCCTTCGAAGCGGCCCTCCTCGGCCAGGATCACCGCGGTGGCCTCGGCGAGGTCGTCGTGACCGGTCCAGGCGACGGGGCCGTCGGCGGGGAGGGCGATGTCGCCGCTGCGGCGGGCGGACTCCAGGAACAGCAGGGCACTGGCGGCGTAGAAGCCGTTGCGGAGCGCGGTCCAGGGCAGCCCCGTGGCGCGCAGCAGGTCCTCCGTCCGGGCGTGGTCGCGGCACGCCTGGAAGCGGGAGTCGTGGGCGGCACCCGCCTGGCTCGTGTACAGGATGCGGCCGGCCCCGGCCTTCACGGCGGCGTCGATCGCGGCACGGTGACCGTTGACGCACTCCTCGCCCGTGCGGTCGAGGGAGACGAGCAGCACCTGCTCGGCACCCTCGAAGGCGTGCGCGAGCGAGGCGGGGTCGTCGAAGCTGCCCCGCCGGACGCGGACGCCCCGGTCCGCGAGATCCCCGGCCTTGCGGGGGTCGCGGACGCTGACGCCGACGCGGTCGGCGGGGACGCGCTCAAGGAGGCGCTCGACGGTACGGCGGCCGAGCTTTCCGGTGGCTCCGGTGACGATGATCACGGTGTTCTCCCCGCGTTGTTTCCAATGGAATCGATTCCAAGGTAACACCGGAACTAACACCGGTAGCAAGTGTCGGATATCATCGATACATGCCTCACCCCGAATCCCCCGCCGATCCCCGCCGCCGCATCGTCGAGGCGGCCGTAGAGCTGCTGGAGAGCGGCGGCCCCGGCGCGGTGAGCACCCGCGCGGTCGCCGCCGCGGCCGGGATGCAGCCGCCGGCCATCTACCGCCACTTCGGCGACAAGGACGGGCTGCTGGAGGCGGTCGCCGAGTACGGCTATGCCCGGTTCCTGGAGAGCAAGCGCGCACAGGGCGACCCGGCGCCGGAGGACCCGGTGGAAGAGCTGCGCCGCGGCTGGGACATGGTGGTGGAGTTCGGGATCTCCCGGCCCGAGCTGTTCGCCGTGATGGACAGGGCCACCGGCTCGGCGTCGGACGCGGCGCACCACGCCGGCCTGGAAATCCTTCGCGGCCGGGTGCGCCGGCTGGCGGCCGCGGGGTGGCTGCGGGTCGATGAGGAACTGGCCGCCCAGATCATCCAGGCCACCGGCCGGGGCGGGGTCACCACCTGGCACTCGACGCCCCGGGAGCTCCGCGATCCGGCGCTGCTGACCGTGCTGCGCGAGTCCATGGTCGCCGCGGTCACCCGCGCCGAACCGGCGCTCCCCGCCGCGGAGTCCGGCCCCGCCCCGGCCGCCCGCGCGCTGCGCGCCGCCCTCCCCGACGACTCCGGCGTCCTGAGCCAGGCCGAGCAGCGCCTGCTGCACGAGTGGCTGACGCGCCTGGCGGGGGACGGCGGCCCGCCGGGGGCGTGAGTTCAGCTCATCGACCGGGCGGCGCCCACCGGTAGCGGACGTCCGGTTCCTTCTCCTCGTTGCGGCCGCCGTCATCGAAGGCGACCGCGGTGAACCCGTGTCGCTCGTAGAAGGACCGGGCCCCGGTGTTGCGCTGGAAGGTGTACAGGGTGAGGCCGTCGCAAGCGGCCTCCTTGGCCGCCGCCAGCAGGAGCGAGCCGATACCCCGGCGGCGCAGACCGGGGTCGATGTAGAGGTGCTCCAGCTCGGAGCCGTCCAGCGAGACGAAACCGGCGATCCGCACGTCCCCGCCCTCCCGGGTCTCGGCCACGCGGACGTCGGTGCCGGGCAGCACCACATGGGTCATCCAGGCAAGGGTCGCCGCGTCGCTGTGCACCCGCGCCAGATACGGCATGGCGGCGGCGCGGGAGGCGAGGAAAAGCCGGGTGAGGGGCTCGGCGTCGTCCGCCCGGGCCTCCCTGAGCACGGCGGGAGGGCTGTCCGACGGCATGGGTTCTCTCCTGTCCGAGGGGCCCCGCGAGGAGCGCGGGGCGCACGATGATCGAACATACGTCGGGCACGTTCCGGATCTCCATAGGATGGAGAGCGCCCCTGCTCCGCCGGTGCCCGCTCAGGGCACCCGTCCCCGCCGAGGAAACGACGTAACGGTGTATCAGCCCCACGTGTTCACGCTGACCAAGGACGGCTACCGGGGTCCCGCGCCCTCCTGGAGCTCCGGCGCCCCCTCCCTGTGGCTGGTGGAAGCGGAACGCGCGGCCGAGGCCGCCCGGCTGCTCGCACCGAAGATCCTCGACGCCTCGGAGCTCGCCCGGGCAAAGCGGCTGGTCCTCCCCGCGGACCGGGCGTGCTACACCGCCGCCCACCTGGCCCTGCGTCTGCTGCTCGGCGCCCGCCAGGGCGTCGCCCCGGAGGCCGTACGGCTGACACGGGAGCGCTGCCCGTCCTGCGACGGCCCGCACGGCCGGCCCGCGACCGGCGGCGGCACGCACTTCTCGCTCTCCCACACCCGGGGCGTCGCGCTGCTGGCGTTCGCGGGCGTCCCGGTCGGGGTGGACGTGGAGCGCCTCCCCGAGGCGCGGGTGGTGACGGAGGTCGCCGGGCAGCTGCACCCCGCCGAGGCGGCCGAGCTGGCCGCACTGCCGCAGGAGGAGCGGCCCGCCGCCTTCGCCCGGGTGTGGACCCGCAAGGAGGCGTACCTCAAGGGTGAGGGCACCGGCCTGGCGGGCGGCCTGCACCGCGAGCACGTCGGCACCGGCCCACGCCCGCTCGGCCCGCCGGGCTGGGCCGTCACCGATGTCGCCGTCCCCGCCGGGTACGCGGCGGCGGTGGCCGTCGGCACGGCGGGGCGGGCGTCCGCCGGGGGCGCCGACCGGCGAAAATGACCGCACGGGCACATCGCACCGACCGACCGATACGGAGGAGTGGCAGATGCCGCACGCACGAGCCGGACAGCAGGCGCGCCCCGAGGACCTGACCGATGTGGCACGGCTGGTGACGGCCTACTACGCGCTGCACCCCGATCCGGCCGAGCCCGGCCAGCGGGTCGCGTTCGGCACCTCGGGGCACCGCGGTTCGTCGACGGCCACCGCGTTCAACGAGGACCACATCGCGGCGACGAGCCAGGCCATCAGCGAGTACCGGGCCCTCCAGGGCACGGACGGGCCCCTGTTCCTGGGGGCGGACACGCACGCCCTGTCGGAGCCGGCCCGGGTCACCGCCCTGGAGGTGTTCGCCGCCAACGACGTACGCGTCCTCATCGACTCCGAGGACGGGTACACCCCGACGCCCGCGGTCTCGCACGCCATCCTCACGTACAACCGCGGCCGCGCCTCCGGACTCGCGGACGGCGTGGTGGTCACCCCGTCGCACAACCCGCCGGGCGACGGCGGGTTCAAGTACAACCCGCCGAGCGGCGGTCCGGCCGGCTCGGAGGCGACCGGCTGGATCCAGGACCGGGCCAACGAGATCATCACGGGCAGGCTCAAGGACGTCCGCCGGGTGCCGTACACGCGGGCGCTCGCCGCGTCCACCACCGGCAGGTACGACTTCCTCGGCACCTACGTGGCGGACCTGCCCTCCGTCCTGGACCTGGACGCGGTGCGCGGAGCGGGGGTGCGCATCGGCGCCGACCCGCTGGGCGGTGCGTCGGTGGCGTACTGGGGGCGGATCGCCGAGCAGCACCGGCTGGATCTGACCGTGGTCAACCCGCTGACCGATCCCACCTGGCGGTTCATGACGCTGGACTGGGACGGGAAGATCCGGATGGACTGCTCGTCGCCGCACGCGATGGCCTCGCTGATCGCTCAGCGCGACCGCTACCAGATCGCCACCGGAAACGACGCCGACGCCGACCGGCACGGCATCGTCACCCCGGACGCCGGGCTGATGAACCCGAACCACTATCTCGCCGTGGCCATCAACTACCTGTACGCGCACCGGAAGGACTGGCCGTCCGGCGCGGGCGTCGGCAAGACCCTGGTCTCCTCCGGGATGATCGACCGGGTCGCCGCCGACCTCGGCCGGGAGCTGGTCGAGGTGCCGGTCGGCTTCAAGTGGTTCGTGGACGGGCTGGCCGACGGCTCGCTGGGTTTCGGCGGCGAGGAATCGGCCGGGGCGTCGTTCCTGCGCCGGGACGGCTCGGTGTGGACGACCGACAAGGACGGCATCCTGCTCGCGCTCCTGGCCTCCGAGATCCAGGCGGTGACCGGTGAGTCGCCGTCCCAGCACTACGCCGCGCTGACCGCCCGCTTCGGCGAGCCGGCCTACGCACGGATCGACGCTCCCGCCGACCGCGAGCAGAAGGCGGTGCTGGCGCGCCTCTCCCCCGAACAGGTCGGCGCGGACACCCTCGCCGGTGAGCCGGTGACCGCCGTGCTGACCACGGCACCGGGCAACGGGGCCGCGATCGGCGGGATCAAGGTGACCACCGAGAACGCGTGGTTCGCCGCCCGCCCCTCGGGCACCGAGGACGTCTACAAGGTGTACGCGGAGTCCTTCCGGGGCGCCGGACACCTGGCCCAGGTGCAGGAGGAGGCCAAGGCCGTGGTCTCGGCGGCGCTGGACGCCTGACCCCGGCGGGCCCGCCCTCCCGGCACGGTTCCGGGAGGGCGGGCGTCACCTCAGGGGGTCCACACCGCGGGCCTCGGGGCGGCCGCCATGCCGTTGCCGAGGAAGAAGCCGGGGTGCGGGGGCTGGTTGTAGGCGGTGTTCTGCCAGGCCAGCGCGGTGCGATAGGTGGTGTCGTGGAGCAGGGTGGTGACCCTGGTGGTGGTCTCGTACGGCGTGGAGTAGATCCGCAGCGCGGTGTTGTCGGTGGTCGCCCAGACCACCTCCTCGCGCCAGTCGCCGAACAGGTCGCCGGAGATGACCGGGGTGGCCTTGGTGCTGTTGTTGGAGTGGACCGAGGCACCGGTCAGCAGGCGGGTGTCGCCGGAGGTGCCGTACTTGTCGATGTGGGTGCCGTCCAGCAGTTCCCGGGTGGTGTCACCGTCCCACCAGGCCAGGAAGTTGGTGCTGGAGGGCTTGCGGCTCGCGACCACCGTGCCGTGCGGGTCGCGTATCCCGGAGGCCGCGGACGACCAGGACTCGGCGCCGGGGCTGCCCGCCCAGATGTCGTCGCTGACACCGCGTCCGTTGTCCCCGCCGGCCGGCGTCGACCAGATGATCTGGCCGGTTTTCGCGTCGGCCATCCAGGACGAGGGCTTCGAGCCGTCCTCGTCCACCTTGAACTCCTCCAGGCCCGGGCGCGCCGGGTCCAGGTCGCCGACGTGCATGGCGTCGCCGTGGCCGTTCTTCGTGGTCCACAGAGAGCGGCCGTCGTCGTCCACGGCCATGGCGCCGTAGACGATCTCGTCCCTGCCGTCGCCGTCCACGTCGGCCACCGACAGCTGGTGGTTGCCCTGGCCGTCGTAGCCCCGGCCGGAGTTGGTGGAGCTGCTGGTGTCGAAGGTCCAGCGCCGGGTGAAGGCCCCGCCGCGCCAGTCCCAGGCGGCGATCACCGTACGCGTGTAGTAGCCGCGGGCCATGATCAGTGAGGGCCTGCCGCCGTCCAGATAGGCGGTGCCGGCGAGGAAGCGGTCGACGCGGTTGCCGTAGCTGTCGCCCCAGGAGGAGACCGTGCCGCGGGCGGGAACGTAGTCGACGGTGCCCATCGCGGCGCCGGTGAGGCCGTTGAACATGGTGAGGTATTCGGGGCCGGACAGGACGTAGCCGGAGGAGTTGCGGTGGTCGGCCGATGCGCTGCCGATGACGGTGCCCCTGCCGTCGACGCTGCCGTCGGCGGTCTTCATCGCCACCTCGGCCCGCCCGTCGCCGTCGTAGTCGTACACCTGGAACTGCGTGTAGTGCGCGCCGGAGCGGATGTTGCGGCCCAGGTCGATCCGCCACAGCCGGGTGCCGTCGAGCTTGACGCCGTCCACGATGGTGTTGCCGGTGTAGCCGGACTGGGAGTTGTCCTTGGCGTTGGTGGGCTGCCACTTCAGTACGAAGTCGAGTGCGCCGTCGCCGTCGAGGTCGCCGACGGAGGCGTCGTTGGCCTCGTAGCTGTAGGAGACGCCGTCGGGGGTGGTGCCGCCCGGGGGCGGGCTGATGGGCACGTCCTTGTAGCCGGCGCGGAACTGGACCGCGTGCACGGAGTCGCTCTGTTCGACGCCGCCGACCACCGCGCGCACGGTGTAGTCGGCCGAGTTGGGGGCGCCGCTGTGGAAGTAGTTGGTCGAGCCGGTGATGGGCGAGGCGTTGACCTTCGTACCGGCGCGGTAGACGTTGAAGGCGACGGAGTCCGGGTCGGTGGCGAGCCAGCGCCAGCTGATGAGGTTGCCGGAATCGGTGTGCACGCTGACGACGCCCCGGTCCAGGGCCTCCACCTGGCGTGCGGTCGCGGCGTGCGAGGTCTGGCCGGTGACGACCAGTCCGGCGGCGGCGAGGATTCCGGCGGTGACGGCGCCGAGCAGGGTACGGGTCCGGGTGGTGCGGCGTCTGCGGGAAGTGCGGGGATGCGCGAGGGCCACGGTACGTGCCTTCCGGAGTGGGGGTGGGTGGGGTACCACCCCTCAGTGGCCGCCGGGCACGGAAAGGTTGCCGCCCCGTGAAATCCCGTACACCCTCACCCGTTCGGCTCCGTGCGGTGGCGGGCGCGGCCCGGGGGCGCGCACGCTGTCCCGAGAGCTGCCGATCGCCAGGGGCGGCGGAGCCTGTTGGGGGTGCGACGTGTCGGATACCGGAATCACCGCCCCCGGTGCGGACTCGGGCGACGACATGGCGGGGGCACTGCTCGAGACTCTCTTCAACCAGTCCGCGGTCGGCCTGCACGTCCTCGACCTGAATCTGCGGGTGGTACGGGTCAACGCCCTCACCGAGGCGGTCGACCCGGCGGAGCTCGTCGGGCTCCACTTCACCGATGCCTACCGGCTCGACGACCCGGACGAGGCGGAGCACCTGCTGCGCCAGGTCCTGAAAACGGGCGCGCCGGTGGTCAACTTCGCGATGCGCGGGCGTGTCGCCCGGGCCCCCGGCCCCGACCGCAGCCTGAACGTCACCCTGCACCGCCTGGACGCCGAGGACGGCCGTCCGATCGGTCTGCTGGCGGCCGTGGTCGACGTCAATGAGCGGGAGAAGGCGCACGTCCGGGCCGATGTGCTGGCTGCGGTACGGCGGGGGGCGGGTCATTCCCTGGATGTGGCGGCGACCTGCGAGGGACTGGTGTCGGCGCTGGTGCCCGCGTTCGCCGACCTGGCCGTGGTCGAAGTGGTGGACGAGGTGCTGCGCGGCGCCGATCCGCCGCTGAGCCCGCTGGACCGGGACGTCCCGCTGCGGCGCGCGGCGGTGCGGGGCACGGGGGTGGCGGCGGACAACCTGGTCGGTGAACTGCGCCGGATGCCGGCGGCGACCCCATTCGCCCTCGCCGTCACGGATCTGCGGCCCCGGCTGGTCGAGCTGGGCCCGGACACGCCGTGGCTGGACGCCGACCCGGCGACGCGCCGGATGATCGAGGAGACCGGGCCGCACTCCATGATCGTGGCGCCGCTGAAGCTGCACGGATCCGTGCTCGGCCTGGTGAGCCTGTACCGGCACCGGGGCGATCCGTACAACGAGCGCGACCTCACCCTCGCACTGACCGCCGCCGCGCACACGGCGCTGAGCATCGAGAACGCGCTGCGCTACGCCCGCGAGCATGTGATCGCCTCGACCGTCCAGCGCCGGCTCCTCCCCCAGCACGAGGGCGCCCGGGTCGCGATCGAGACGGCGCACGTCCTGCTGCCGGGGCGCAACAGCGGCTGCTGGTTCGACACCGTCGCGCTCTCCGGGGCCCGGACGGCGCTCATCATCGGCAATGTCGCCGGACACGGGCTGCAGACGGCCATCACCATGGGGCAGTTGCGCACCGTCATCCACGCGCTGGCGGGGCTCGACCTGGAACCCGACGAGGTGCTGGCCCGGCTCAACGACACGGCCGACCGGCTGGTGGATGAGCGCCGGTCGCTGCCGCCGGGGGACTCGCTGCACCGCCAACCGCTCACGGCCACCTGCCTGTACGCGGTCTACGACCCGTTCACGCGGGTGTGCACGGTGGCGCGCGCCGGGCATCCCGCGCCGGTGGCCGTCGGGCCGGACGGGCGCCCGCTCGTGCTGGACGTGCCGGAGGGGCCGGCGCTCTTCTCGGAGGACAGCGCGCCCTTCGCGACGGGTTCGGTGCGGCTGGACGAGGGCAGCGTGCTGGCGTTCCTGACCGGTTCGCTGCTGCCCGAGGAGCGGTCGGTGGAGCGGGTGCGCCAGGCCCTGGCCTTCCCGGAGCGCCGGCTGCGGGACCTGTGCGACGCGATCGTGTACAACCTGCCGGCCGAGGCCGATCCGGACGGGGCCGCGCTGCTGCTCGCCCGGACGGGCGTCGTGCCGCCGGACCGGGTGGCGACCTGGGAGCTGGCCCACGACCGGACCACCCCGGCGGTCGCCCGCACCCTGGTCCGGGACCGGCTGGAGGGCTGGGACCTGGCCGAGGACACCATCGAGGCGACCGAGCTGATCG
The DNA here is from genome assembly GCF_049844595.1 of Streptomyces sp. DT224. Lineage (NCBI taxonomy): Bacteria > Bacillati > Actinomycetota > Actinomycetes > Kitasatosporales > Streptomycetaceae > Streptomyces > Streptomyces sp. DT224. The sequence goes on along the minus strand of NZ_JBNCLI010000004.1, from coordinate 275,779 downwards.
TGAGCGAGCTGATCACGAACGCGGTCCGTTACGGGACGCCGCCCCTGCAACTGCGGCTGCTGCTGGACCGCGCGCTGACCTGCGAGGTGCACGACACCAGCCCGGTGGCCCCGCATCTGCGGCACGCCAGGACAGTCGACGAGGGCGGGCGCGGGCTGTTCATCGTGTCGCAGCTCGCCAACCACTGGGGCACCCGCTACAGCATGAACGGCAAGGCGCTGTGGACGGAGCAGGAGATCCCGGAAGGGGACTCCTGACGACCGGTGTGCCCATCGGCGGGCCTACGGGGGCGGCACGCCCCGGCCCGGTGGGCCGGGGCGTGCCGCGAACAAGAAGCCACGGGCGGCGGCCCGGGTTCAGCGGGCCGCCGCCGGTGGGTCAGCGGCGGTGACCGTGGTGGTGGTGACGTCCCCAGGACTCGGAGTCGACCTTGTGGCCGCGCGCGTCGCGCAGGGTGGCCGTGTCGCTGTTGTCCCAGACGTAGTCGCGCCGGTCCTGGTAGACGTCGTGGCGGGTGTCGCGGCCGACGCCGGTGTGGACGCGCACCGAGGAGCGGCCGGGCAGGCGCAGGTCGAACCTGTACGTGCGGTGGCTCTCGTCGCTGAGCGTCCAGCCGCGCAGGTTCACCGCGTGCCGCCCGGTGTTGGTGACGGTGACCCACTCACCGTTCAGGCTCCGGTTCGAGCCGTTGTCGCGACCGGGGCTGTCGTACTGGATCTCGCCCAGGACGACGGTCGGGCGCGGGGCGTGGTGGCCCCGGCCGTGGTCGCGGCCGTGGTCGTGGCCGTCGGCGACCGCGGGAAGGGCGGCGGCGGCGACCAGTGCGCCGGAAGCGAGGACGGCGGCGGTGATCCGCCGTGCGGAACGGGACATGAAGACCCCTCAGGTGCAGGCCCGGACCGGTCGGGTCCGGACGGTTGTCCGTTCCCGGCGTCGTGCCGGGAGCCACACATTGGACCCGCCGGCGGCCGTGCGGGGACCCCATCGGGGCGTGTTACGAAGTGCGGACATTTCCGTCACACGCGGCTGTAGTCGGCATGTATGGAAAGCTACGGGTACCTGTCAATTCCTGTCCGCTGCACCCAGCCGTGCGGTGCGGGGTTGACGGGGTCGACCGTGCGGGCGACCCCGCCGGATGTCCGGCCGGCGCTCCTGCGCGCGAGGCCTGGGGGTTCGTAACAAACAGACCGCGCGCGCTGCTGAACGCACGTTCCGTTACCACCGGAACGGGCACACGGGCGTTCGTGCGAACAGTGGGCGAGCCCGACGCGGGGGCCGGCGGGGACGTGAAGGCACCCGCACTTCTTGACCGGTGCATGACGGTGCCGTACGGTCACGGCTGTTCGCATACAAGAACTCGGTTCATCATGCGGGACGGGCACGGCATCGTTCCGCAGGGTCGAGGGATCGCCTTACCACCGCACCGAACCACTCATTGGTGCCCGCGGAGGACGCCGCGGGCGGTGAAAGGAACACCCAGTGCGTACCAGAAATCAGCATGCCAGACGGCGGGGTGGCCGGACAGCCGCCTCGTTCGTCGCCCTCTCCTCACTGATCCTCGCCGGCGTCACGGCGCTGGTCGCGACCGGTTCCGCGACGGCCGCGCCCGCGACCGGCGCGTACAGCCTGTCGAACGCGGCGAGCGGGCTGTGTCTGGAGGTTCCCGGCGCGGGAACCTCCGACGGCGTCCAGCTCGCCCAGCGCGGCTGCACCGGTGCGGCCAACCAGACGTGGCAACTCAAGTCCTCCGGCAGCGGCTACACGCTGACCGCCGCGCACAGCGGCAAGTGCGCCGGGGTGCGGGACGCCTCCACCAGCGCGGGCAAGGCCGTCGAGCAGCAGAGCTGCACCGGCGGCGCCGGCCAGGTGTGGACGCTCTCACCGGTGAGCGGCGACACCTATCGCGTCGTCAACGCCAACGGCGGCAAGTGCCTCAACGTGAAGGACGGCTCCACCGCGGCCGGTGCCCCGGTCCAGCAGAACTCGTGCGACTCGGTGACCAGCAAGCGGTGGACCTTCACCGCGGCGGGTTCGACGCCGACCGACCCGACCGACCCCACGGACCCGCCGACCGATCCGCCCACCGACCCCGGCAGCCGCCCCGCCTGGCCGTCGGCCAACGGCAGCCAGGCCCTGACCTCGACGATGAAGGTGTCGGGCAGCTACGACGGCGGCATGAAGCGCTTCTACGGGAGCGGTGACCTCGGCAGCGACGGGCAGGACGAGGACCAGCCCGCGTTGATCGAGCTGGCCGACGGAGCCACCCTGCAGAACGTCATCCTGGGCTCCCCGGCGGCCGACGGGGTGCACTGCGCGGGCGCCTGCACGCTGAAGAACGTCTGGTGGGAGGACGTGGGCGAGGACGCCGCGACCTTCCGCGGCGGTTCCTCCTCACTGGTCCGCACGGTCGACGGCGGCGGCGCGCGCGGCGCGGACGACAAGGTCTTCCAGCACAACGGCGGCGGCACGCTGGTCATCAAGAACTTCCAGGTCGAGGACTTCGGGAAGCTCTACCGCTCCTGCGGCAACTGCTCGACCCAGTACGGGCGGCACGTCCAGGTGCAGAACGTATGGGTGACCGCACCGGGCGACACCCTGGTCGGCATCAACACCAACTACGGTGACACCGCGCGTTTCTCGGGCGTCACGATCTACGGCGACTCCGGCCACGACATCGACATCTGCACGAAGTACAAGGGCGTGACGAGCGGCGAGCCGTCCAAGACGGGCACCGGCGCGGACGGCACGAACTGCATCTACAGCGCTTCGGACATCACGTACGTGGACTGACCGCGACCGGCCCGCGGCCCGTCCCCTCCCCGGGGGCGGGCCGCGGTGCGCGTCAGGCCGTGGCGTCCGACCAGGCGTAGGGCGGGGGCACCGGGCCGTCCGTCCGGCCGGCGCCGGCCTCGCCGATGGCACGGTCGGCCACGCTCATCAGCTGCCCGGCGACATCGTGCATCGCGCGGCTCGCCGCGACCTCGTCGCCGATCGTGGGCACATCGGGGTCCTGGGGGCTCAGCCGGGCGATCCCCTGGCCGGAGAGTCTCGCGGTGCCCGTGTCCAGCACCGCTTCCGCCTTGGTCGTCCCGTCCTCCTCGGAGAGCTCGACGCGCACCGTCCATTCCAGCGTGCGGTTCATCGCATACCTCCCGGCCCGCACCGGCCGGCGGGCGCGGGCCGCCGCACGGGTCCACTTCCAGCATCCACCCGACCGGCCGGCGCCGCCCGCCCGGACTGCGCCCGGTCCCGCGCCGAAATAGGATGCAGACACCCGGCCCGCCATCCCCCCTTCCCGCGGAGCGGCCCATGAACCGGCGTCGTCCTCCCCGGTCGGCCAGCTCCGACGAACTGCTCACCACCCTCCACGACCTCACCTCCCGGGCCCGCCGCGAGGTGGAGCTGCACCAGGCCCGGGTGGAGCTCGCCGAGGCGCTCCAGCGGGAGATGCTGCCCTCCGCCCTGCCGTCGCTGCCGGGCCTTCGGACCGCCGCCCGGTACACCCCGGCGCGCAGTGGCCTGGACATCGGCGGCGACTGGTACGACGGGTTCGTGCTCCCCGACGGGGCGCTGGCGTTCGCCGTCGGGGACGCGCAGGGGCACGACGTGGAGGCCGCCGCCTTCATGGGCCAGATCCGCATCGCGATGCGCGCGTTCGCGCTCACGGCGGAGGACCCGGGCGAGGTCGTGAGCCGTACCAACGACCTGTTGCTCGCCGCCGACGCCGGACTGCTCGCCACCTGCACCTTCGCTCGTCTCGACCCGGACACCCGGGAACTGCGCAGCGCCCGGGCCGGGCATGTGGCCGCGGTCTGGGCCACAGCGGACGGCCGGGCGGGCGCCACGGACGACGAGGGCGGGCTGCCGCTCGGTGTGCAGTCGGGCGAGGAGTACCCGGTCACCACGCGCTCGCTCAGCGGCGAGGGGGCCTTCGTCCTGCTGACCGACGGGGTGATCGAAGGCCCCTCGTACTCCCTGGACGCAGGGCTGGACGAGGTGGTGCGGCTCGTACGTTCCCGGGTGACCGAGGCCGCGGACGCGCTGGCGGACGCGATCATGGGGGCCGCCGATCACACCGGGCACCAGGACGACGCGGCGGTGCTCGTCCTGCGCCACGGGTGCCTCAGGGACGGCGGAGGGTGAGGCCGAGGCCGGCCGGCCGTGCGTGTCACGCCTCCGTCCGCCTCGGGCCCGGTGTCTGATGAGGGACGTGATCCGCACCGAGAGGAACCGTCGTCACCTGTGGGCGGTCCTGCGTGTCGCGGCCGTCGCCGCCGCGTACTACGGGGCGGCCCGCCTGGGGCTGCTGCGGGAGGTGACCGTGCACGGGGCGGTGGTCACCCCCCTGTGGCCCCCGACCGGGATCGCACTCGGCTGTCTGCTGTACCTGGGGGCGCGTGCGTGGCCCGGGATCGCGGTCGGTTCACTCATCGTCGTCACCACGCTCACGGGTACGGCGCGGCCGGCCACCGCCGCCATCGTGGCGGGCAGCACGCTCGCGCCGCTGTGCGCGTACCTCCTGATGCGCCGGGCCGGGTTCCGCGGCGAGCTGGACCGGCTGCGCGACGGGATCATCCTGGTGTTCCTCGGCGGGATGGTCCCCATGACGATCAGCAGCACGACGGGGACGGGGATGCTGGTGGCGGACGGAAAGCTCCCGTTCCACGACTTCTGGTCCGTCTGGGCCGCCTGGTGGGCCGGCGACGTCATGGGGGTGCTCATGGTCACCCCGGTCCTGTTGGTCCTGCCCCGGGCACGGCTGCCCCGGATCACGGACCGCTGGGCGGAGGCCGGGGTGCTGCTGGTCGTCGCGGTCGTCGGTACGGTGGTCGCCACCCGGAGCACGCTGTCGATGATGTACCTGGTCTTCCCGATCCTCATCTGGGCCGCCCTGCGCTTCCAGCTTCCGGGCAGCGCCCCGTGCGCCCTGCTGGTGTCCGTCCTGGCGATCGTGGCGGGGACGGACGGGGCCGGGCCGTTCACGGGGCACACCATCGTCGAGGTGATGATCAGCCTGACGGTCCTGAACGGCGCCGTCGCCCTCACCGCTCTCCTGCTGGCCGCCGTCGTCACCGAGCAGCAGAACATCCGGCACCGCATCGAGCACGCCTGCGAGGAGCTGGCCGAGGTGGTCGACCAGCTCGCCCCGGGCCGCTCGGCCGCCGCCTGGCCGTCCCAGGCCGAGGACGAACGCGGCAGCCGCTGACCACGCGGATCAGCGCCGGAAGAACCGGTCCAGGAACGCGTTGCGGAACGTGCCCTCCGGGTCGTAGCGGGTCATCAGCTCCTCGAAGTCCGCGTAGCGCGGGTACAAGGTGCGCAGCACCTCGGGGGCCGTGGAGAAGACCTTGCCCCAGTGCGGGCGGGCGCCGAACGGGGCCAGGGCCTCCTCGACCGCCGCGGCCACCGGGGCGACGGCCGCCGCGTCCGGGACCCAGGTGAAGTGGAAGGCCACCGAGTCCCGGCCGTGGGCGGGGCTCAGCCACAGGTCGTCCGCGGCGACGGTGCGGAGCTCGGAGACCTGGAGCACCGGGGCGATCCGGTCCCGCAGCCGGGCCAGGGCCTCGTACGCGGCGGCGGCGTCCGGGCGGGCCACGAAGTACTCCGACTGGAGCTCGTCGCCGTTGCTCGGGGTGAACTCCATCCGGAAGTGCGGCAGCCGCGCGTACCAGGGACCGGGCACGCCCTGCTGCCGGGTGCAGTTCTCGGCGGGCACCCCCGGGATCGGGTGCCGGGGGCCGTCGGCGAGGCGCGCGCCCAGCCACTCGGCGGGCATCGCGTCCGCCGCGCCCTCGTCGCCGACCCGCTGCTTGAGCCAGACCTGGCCGACCGGGCCGGGACGCCAGTCCGTGAAGACGCTGACGCTGTAGGCGGCGGACATCACCTCGTCGAAGCGCGCGGTCAGGGTGGCCTCGGGCAGGTCCTCGTACACCCACTGGCGCACGTCGAAGGCGGGCACGAGGTCCAGTTCCAGCGAGGTCACCACGCCGAGGGAACCGAGGGAGACGACCGCGCCGGCGAAGTCCTCGTCGGTGCGCCGCAGGGTGCGCGTCTCGCCGTCGGCCGTCACCAGGGTGAGGCTGCGGACGGCGCCCGCCAGTGAGCGGTTGCCCACGCCCGAGCCGTGGGTGCCGGTCGCGACGGCGCCGGCGACCGAGATGTGCGGGAGCGAGCCCAGGTTGGCGAGGGCGAGACCCCGCTCGTGCAGTTCGGCGGCGAACTCGCCGAAACGCAGTCCGGCGGTCAGGGAGACCGACCGGCCCGGCACGTCGATGTCCACGACGCGCGGAAGCCCGGCGAGCGACACCTGGTCGCCGGAGGTGTCCGCGACGGTGTTGAAGGAGTGCCGGGTGCCCAGGGGGCGGACGGCGTCCGAGGCGGCGACCGTCTCGCGCAGTTCGCGGACGGATCGCGGCACGCACAGCCGCTTCGCGCCGAAGGTGATGTTGCCGGCCCAGTTCTTCTCCGCGGGGGTCACCGTACGTCCCTCTTCCACTCATGGCCGGGCACCTGCTCCCGACACTGCATTCTCCCAGACCACCCGCGTGCCGCCGGAGCCGAGCGGCCCGAATACCGCACGCGCAACCGTGCGAGCACGTACGGTAGTTGGCGACCGAGGTACATATCCGCACACCAACCGTTTGACACACGTCACACATACCGACAGGTACGCACAGAACCTGAGATCCGGTACGGATCGGGACGAGTCCCGGATCGCCGCTCCTGTCTGAACTTCACCGGAACTCCAGCGAAATGCCATGTGTGTGGATATCGTGCACCGAGCGAGGGCGCGTCCGTCAGTCCACTGGATCGACGGATGCGCCCCGTTTGTGGCGATGCGACTGTGACTGGGGGGTTCATGGGGCATGTCGAGCTACCCGAATCTGATATACCGAGGCCCGTGGGACTGGCGGGGGCGCCACGGCCGCGGACCTCTTCAGGACTGCCGTACGACCGGGACAGCGCCCGGCCCCGGCAGCTCCCGGACGTACGGCGCGAGCGCGGCGCCGGGGCGCCCGGCAGGCACCCGGGCCTGCTGACCCTGGTGGTGTGCGCCGAATCCGCCGGCCTGGGGTTACCCGCCTGGCTCGTGCTCCGCGCCGACGGGCAGCCCGAGGCCCTGGCCGGGGCGCTCGCGGCCACCCTGGTGTGGTGCGGGATCCGGGCGGCCCGGGGCCGGTACGTCCTACGGGTGCCCGGCCGCCCGCCCGGGGCGCTGACCGCCCCTGGGGACTGGTTGCTGCTCATCGGTGTGCTGGCGGTGCTGTGGACCGTCCTCGACGCGCCGATCGACCCGGCGGCGGCCGTCGTCGCCCTGATCCCCGGGCTCCTGGCCGCGGCGGGCACCTCGTGGGCGCGGCGGCTGGCCCGGTCCGGGAGGCGCCGGACGGCGCGCCGGGTGCTCGTGGTCGGCGAGGCCGCGGGGGTGGACCGTGCGGCGCGGCTGCTCACCTCGCGGCACGACCACGGCTATCGGGTGGTGGCCGCGCTGCCGGTGGGCGCGGCGGCGCTGAGCTGCGACCTCCCGGTGCCGGGGCGGCTGGCTCCGGCGCCCGAGGGCGACGACGCCTCGACGGTGCTCGGCGCGGCGTTCGCGCACGAGGCGGACCTCGCGCTGGTGGTCCCGGGCCCGGGGCTGGCCGAGGAGCGGCTGCGGCGGCTGACCTGGGGGCTGCACGACGGCGGGCTCGAAGTGTCGGTGCTCTCGCACCTCTCGGAGACCGCCGCGGACCGGATCCGGCCCTCGTCGGCGGCCGGGCTCACCCTGCTGCACATCGTGCCGCCGCTGCGCCGGGGACTCCAGCCGGTCCTGAAGGCGGCGGTGGACCGGGCGGGGGCCGCCTGCGGGCTGGTCGCCCTGTCTCCCTTGCTGCTGCTGACGGCGGTGGCGGTCCGGCTGACCTCGGCGGGCCCGGTCTTCCACCGACAGGTGCGCCAGGGGCAGCACAACCGCCCGTTCGTCATGTGGAAGTTCCGCACGATGGTGGTGGACGCCGAGCGGCACAAGGCGCGGCTCGCCGAGGCGAACGAGAGCGACGGCCGGATGTTCAAGATGCGCCGGGACCCCAGGGTGACCCGGCTCGGCCGCCTGCTGCGCCGCTCGTCGCTGGACGAACTGCCGCAGCTCATCAACGTCCTCAAGGGTGACATGTCCCTGGTCGGCCCTCGTCCTCCGCTGCCGGACGAGGTGTCCCGGTACGACGAGCGGGAGTTGCGCAGGCTCGCGGTGAAGCCGGGGCTGACGGGCCTGTGGCAGGTCAGCGGCCGGTCCGACCTCTCGTGGCAGGAGACGGTGTCGCTCGATCTCTGGTACGTCGACAACTGGTCGGTGGCCACGGACATGGGCCTCATGGCCCGGACGCTGCGCGCCGTCACCGACGGCCGCGGGGCGTACTGAGGACGGGGGCGGATGAGCGCCAGGGGAAGGGGCGGGGCCGCCCGCCCGCCGGGCACGGGGGCGGGCGGAACGGTTGGGCGGGGGCGGCTACGCGGCCCGCTGCCGGAGCCACCAGGAGTACGTCTCCGCGATGCCCTCCTTCAGGGGGATGCGCGGTGCGAAGCCGAGGGAGGACAGCAGGGTGACGTCCAGGAGTTTGCGCGGGGTGCCGTCGGGCTTGCCGGTGTCCCAGCGGATGTCGCCTTGATATGCCGTCACCTCACTCACCAGCGAAGCGAGTTCGCGGATCGTGAGGTCGTCGCCGCAGCCGATGTTGACGGGTGTTCCGTCGTCGTAGCGCTCCAGCAGCAGCACGCAGGCCGCGGCGAGGTCGTCCACGTGCAGGAACTCGCGCCGGGGGCTTCCGGAGCCCCAGAGCGTGACGGCCGGCGCGCCGGACTCGCGGGCCTCGTGGAAGCGGCGGATCAGGGCGGGCAGGACGTGGGAGGTCTCCAGGTCGAAGCTGTCGCCGGGTCCGTAGAGGTTGGTCGGCATGGCGCTGATGTAGGAGGCGCCGTACTGGCGGCGGTAGGACTGCGTCTGCACGATGCCGGCGATCTTCGCCAGCGCGTACGCCTCGTTGGTGGGCTCCAGGGGCCCGGTGAGCAGGGCGCTCTCGGGGATCGGCTGCGGGGCATGCTTCGGGTAGATGCACGAGGAGCCGAGGAAGAGCAGCCGCTCGGTGCCGGCCGCGTGCGCGCCCGCGATCACGCTCAGCTGGATGCGCAGGTTGTCCTCGATGAACTGCACGGGATACGTGCTGTTGGCCATGATCCCGCCGACCCGGGCGGCGGCCAGCACCACGGCGTCCGGGCGTATGCCGCGCAGGAAGGCGGCGGTCCGCTCGGCGTCCCGGAGATCGAGGCGGTCGCGGCCGCGGGTGATCACTTCATGGCCGCCGGCGGTGAGGCGGCGGACCACCGCCGAGCCCACCAGGCCCCGGTGACCGGCCACGAACACGCGGGCGCCGGGGCGTAGCAGGGACGGGACTCGTTCCCGGGGAGGGCCGGGGAGATCAGTCGTCATGTTTTCGGATTGTGCCACCAGCCGGGCGAAACGGTGACGTTTTATCCCGGATCAGTCAGACCTCGCAATTCCATGACCAACTGCCTTACGGGCGACCACAGAAGGGGGACACGTGGCGAAGACCGCGCTCATCACCGGGGTGACCGGACAGGACGGTTCGTACCTCTCGGAGCTGCTGCTCCAGAAGGGGTACACGGTCCACGGCCTGATCCGCCGCTCCTCCAGCTTCAACACGGAGCGGATCGACCACATCTACCAGGGCCCGGAGCAGGAGCACCGGTCCTTCGTGCTGCACCACGCGGATCTGGCCGACGGGGTCGCGCTGGTGAACCTGCTCCGGGACATCCGGCCCGACGAGGTGTACAACCTGGGCGCCCAGTCGCACGTACGGGTCTCCTTCGACGCGCCGCTGTACACCGGGGATGTGACCGGTCTGGGCACGATCCGGCTCCTGGAGGCGGTACGGGCCAGTGGCATCGACACCCGGATCTACCAGGCGTCCTCCTCGGAGATGTTCGGCGCGAACCCGCCTCCGCAGAACGAGCTGACGCCGTTCCACCCGCGCAGCCCGTACAGCGTCGCCAAGGTCTACTCGTACTGGGCGACAGTCAACTACCGCGAGGCGTACGGCATGTTCGCGGTGAACGGCATCCTGTTCAACCATGAGTCGCCCCGGCGCGGGGAGACGTTCGTGACCCGGAAGATCACCCGTGGTGTGGCCCGGATCAAGGCGGGCCTCCAGAGCCGGCTGCACCTGGGCAATCTGGACGCGGTACGCGACTGGGGTTACGCGCCCGAGTACGTGGACGCGATGTGGCGCATGCTCCAGTGCGACACCCCTGACGACTACGTGGTGGCCACCGGTGAGGGGGTCAGCGTCCGGCAGTTCCTGGAGTACGCCTTCGAGCACGCCGGCCTCGACTGGCGCGAGTACGTCCGCTACGACGCGAAGTACGAGCGGCCCAGCGAGGTCGACGCGCTGATCGGCGACGCCTCGAAGGCCGGTCGGCTGCTCGGCTGGAAACCGGCCGTACGCTCCCGCGAGCTGGCCCGGATCATGGTCGACGCCGATGTGCGCCGGCTCTCTGACGAACTCGCGGGGGCCGCCGTGCGCGTGGACCGGTAGTGGACAGGCAACTGGCTCCGGCGCGCCCCCCACACCCACCGGTGACGCGGTGGGGCTGCACGCGCCGGCTCGGGCGGGGCTCCGGCTCCGCCCACTCGACCGCGGCCAACGGGCCGCAGCTCGTTCTCACCTTCGGAGCTGAATGATGAACGGAACCACGGGGCGCCGACGCGGCCGGACGCGGGCCGCGGCCGCGGCGCTCGGCCTGCTCGCGGGCGCCCTGAGCGCCGCCGCCGCGGGCAGTCCCCCGGCCGCCGCCCTCACCGCCCCCGTCTCGATCACCGCGGACAACCTGTCCACCTGGCAGACCAACGGCATCGTCTGGTCGATGGCCGCGTCCGAGGACGGTGTGGTCTACGCGGGCGGCACCTTCTCCACCGTACGGCCGCCGGGGGCAGCGGCCGGGACCTCCGAGCAGCCCGCGGTGAACTTCGCCGCCTTCGACACCGCGACGGGGGCGCCCACCGACTGCTCCCTGTCGTTCACGCTCTCCTCGGGGACCGCGACCGTACGCGCGCTGGCCCTGTCGCCGGACGGTGAAACCCTTTACGCGGGCGGGCAGTTCGGGGCGGTGAACGGGGTGGGCGTCAGCAACGTCGCGGCCATCGACACCGCCACGTGCACCCCGCGCCAGAACTTCAAGGTCGCCGTCTCGGCCACCGTGCGGGCGCTCTCGGTCACCGATGACACGGTGTACCTCGGGGGCGACTTCAAGAGCGTGGCGGGGCAGCCCCGCAACTTCTTCGCGGCCGTCACCACCGGCGCCGCGCTGAAGCCGTGGACGGCGAACGCGGACGAGGTGGGCCGGGCGGTCGAGGTCACCCCGGACGGGCGGCACGTGGTGCTCGGCGGGGACTTCTTCACCGTGAACGGCACCACCTCGCACGCGCTGGCGGTGGTGGACGCCACCACCGGGGCCCTGGGCAAGAGCTACCCGGGCTTCATCCCGAACACCTCCACGGTGCAGGACCTCACCAGCGACGCCAAGCAGTTCTACACCGCCAACGAGGGCACCGGTGGCGGGGTGTTCGACGGGCGGATCGCCCTGGACCTCGCCACGTTCGACCAGGTGTGGCGCGACACCTGCCTGGGCGCCACACAGGCGCTGCTGGTCCACAACGGGGTGCTCTACAGCGGCAGTCACGCGCACGACTGCGCGTCCATGGGTGAGTTCCCCGACCAGCCGCGCAAGCACCTGCTGGCCCAGTCGGTGGACGACCCGAAGCTGCTGCCGTGGTTCCCGGACACCAACGACGGGATCGGCGAGCCGGTCGGCCCGCGCGTGATGGCGCAGACCGACAAGGGCGGCCACCACTACCTGTGGGTGGGCGGCGAGTTCACCACGGTCAACAGCAAGCCGCAGCAGGGGCTCACCCGGTTCGCCGACGGCCCGGACACGGGGGCGCCCTGGGTGCCGAACGTCAGCGTCTCCACGGTCGCCCCGGACAAGGTGGACGTGAACTGGCAGACCAGCTTCGACACCGACGACGGGGTGCTCACGTACCGGATCTACAAGGACGGGGCGGCCACCCCCGTCCACACGACGACGGGGTACTCCGTGTTCTGGGACCGTCCGCAGCTGCGGTGGACGGACACCGACGTCGCGCCCGGTGAGACCCACACGTACCGGATCAGCGCGAGCGACGGCACCAACACCAGCGCCAAGTCGCCCGCGGTGAGCGCCACCGTGGCCGCCAGGGCCGAGAGCTATCCGGCGAAGGTGCTCTCCGACGGGGCGGCCCTGTACTGGCGCTACGACGAGGGCACGTCCACCTTCGCCGCCGACACCGGGGCGGGGCTGGACAACGGCTTCCTGCGCGGCACGCCCTCGTACCGTCAGACCCCGGCGGCCGTGGCCGGGCCGTCGACCGCCATCGGCTTCAACGGATCCACCCAGTACGCGTACGGCAACCGCAGCCGGTCCCAGGTCACGGCCTTCTCCCTGGAGACCTGGATCAAGACCACGACGACCCGGGGAGGGAAGATCATCGGCTTCGGCAGCAACACCATGGAGCTGAGCGGCAAGTACGACAAGCACGTGTACATGCTCAACAACGGGCGTCTGACGTTCGGCACCTCCAACAACGGCGGCCAGACCGTCAGCACGACCGGGGCGTACAACGACGGTGCCTGGCACCACGTCGTCGCCACCCAGGGCTCGGGCGGCATGGCCCTGTACGTGGACGGGCAGCTGCGCGCCTCGAACGCGCGGTACACCAAGAACCTGAACTACACCGGCTACTGGCGGGTGGGCGGGGACAACCTCGCGACCTGGCCGAACCGGCCGACGAGCAACTTCTTCGCCGGCCAGATCGACGAGACCGCCGTTTATCCGGCCGCGCTGTCCGCCGCCCAGGTCAGTGCCCACTACGCGCTGAGGAACAGCGGATGAGGAACGCCTTCCTGGCCGGTGCCGCCGTCGTTCTCGCGACGGCGGCACTGGCCGCGTGCGGTTCGTCCGCCGGTGACGGGGACGGTGCCGGGGGCGGCAGGGCGGCGGGGGCACCTCAAGCCGTCGCCTCCTCCCCCGGGCCCGTGGCCGGGACGGACGCGGAGCCCTCCGGGGCCGCTTCCGCCGGTCCCCGGCCTTCCGGGAGCAGCGAGCCGCCCAAGATCCCCACCGACCGGCTGACGCCCGCCACCGGCACGTTCACCGAGAAGCAGAAGGAGTATCTGACCGACCGGGTGCCCGTGGGGATGGACCCGGCGGCGGTGCTGCAGACCGGGCAGGAGACCTGCGACCGGCTCGACTACCTGGTCAAGGTGGACCGGGACACGGCGGTGGGCGCCGTCGTGACGGGCGAGATCACCGGCGCGCGGCCCGCCGTCGTCCATCTCTGCCCCCGGCACGAGGACCTCGTGGAGCGGGCCTCGCACGGGTATGCCGACGGTGTGCACCGGGGCGGAGGGCTGCGGCCCGGCCGCTACCGGAACGTCTCCCCCACCGCGAACTGCACCTGGGAGGTGACCGGTCCGGGCGGGAAGGTCCTGGCCTCCGGCTCCTCGCACGACGGGAAGCGGACCACGCTCACGATTCCGGACGCGGCACTCGCCTTCACCTCCACAGGCTGCTGGGCCTGGCTGCCCGAAGGGGGCAACTGATGAACAAGCTGCCGATAGCCGTGGCGATCCCCACGAAGAACGAGGGGCTCAACATCGCGGAGGCCGTCCGGTCGGTCATCGACCATTTCGAGGCGGTGGTCGTCGTGGACTCGCACAGCTCCGACGACACGGCGAAGATCGCCGCCGAGTGCGGTGCCGAGGTCGTCCTGTACACCTGGGACGGCGGGCACCCGCGGAAGAAGCAGTGGTGCCTGGACCATGTGCGCACGGATCTGGACTGGATCCTGCTGCTCGACGGGGACGAGCGGCTGAGTTCGGGGCTGCTGGCCGAGCTGCGGGGGATCTTCGCCGATCAGGACGCGCCGAAGCCGGCCGCGTACGACATCCCGCTCGGCTACTGGTTCTCCGGGAAACGGCTGCGGCACGGCTACACCATCCGCAAACGCTCCCTGACCGACCGGACCCGCTGCCACTACCCGGAAGTGGGCGATCTGGACGCACCGGGGATCGGGGAGGTGGAGGGGCACTACCAGCCGGTCGCACAGAGCACGGCGGCGCTGCGCCATCCGATCGAGCACCAGGACCTGGACCCGGTGACCGCGTGGTTCGAGCGCCACAACCGCTACTCGGACTGGGAGGCGTGGCTCAACCACCATCCGGAGGTCAAGGAGCAGGTGCGCCGTGCCAAGTCACGGCAGGGGCAGCTGTTCCACAAGGCGCCGTTCAAGCCGCTCATGTCCTTCGCCTACATGTACGTCTACCGGCGGGGCTTCCTCGACGGGCGCGCCGGGTTCGACTTCGCCCTGGCGATGAGCTTCTACCGGTGGCAGATCGCCCTCAAGTCGCGTGAGCAGCCGTCATCTTGACGCCTTGGCCCGCCGGCGGACCACGTCCTCGTAGGTCCGCCGGAGGGTGCGGGTGACGGCCTCGATGGTGAAGTGCTCGTTGACCAGCTCCCAGGCGGCCTTGCCCGCCTCGGCGTTGGCGTCCGGCTCCAGCAGTTCCAGGATCGCCCGCGCGACCTTGTCCGCGTTGGCGGCGTCCTCACCGACACGGCTGTCGATGACCCTGCCGGCCCCGGCGCGCGCCACATCGGGCCCGAGGCCGCAGGTGCGGGTGATGACGGCGGGTGTGCCGACGGACATCGCTTCCAGGACCGAGACGCCCAGGGGTTCCTCGATGGACGGCAGGACGTACACATCGGCCTCGCGGCCGGCCGCCAGCACCTCCTCGTGGCCGAGCGGCCCCACGTGGTCCAGCGAGCCCGTCACCCCGAGGCGGCGCGCCAGTTCGAGGGTGCCCGGCAGAGCGCCGGTGTCCGGACCGGCGAGGACGAAGCGCGCGTCGGGGTGCTCAGCCAGGACGGCGGGCATCGCGGCGACGAAGTCCTCGGGGCGCTTGCGCTCCTGGATGCGGGCGAGGAAGAGCACGGTCGGCGGCCGGCCTGGCTCGCGGGACGGTGTGAAGGGCTGCGGGCGCACCCCGTTGACCAGGCGCACGGTCCGGGTGAGCGGCACGGGGGCGGCGACGGCGTTGACGTCGAGGCGCTCGGCCTCGGTGAGGTGGAGCACCGCGTCGGCCCGGCGCAGCACCCTGCGGACGCCCAGGAGGTCGGTCAGCTGCGCCACGCGTTTCTCGGTCGGGTCGACCATGCCGTGGGTCTGCACGACCAGGGGTGTGCCGGAGGCCAGCGCGAGCAGGGCGGCGGGCAGGGTGACCAGGTCGCGCATCAGGTGGACGTGGACGAGGTCGGCGCCGCGCGTCATGCGGCGCGCGGTCCTCAGCAGGGCGGCGGAGGTGATCCCGCTGACCTCGAATACCGGCAGCAGGTGGCGGGCCCGGAAGAGGTGGACGGGGACGCCCTCCACCTCGCGCGGCAGCGGGCCGTCGAAGCCGTCGCCGAGCGCCATGATCCTGGCGTCGTCGCCCCCGGCGCGCTGGACCTTGGAGAGGTTCAGGGCCACCCGGGTCGGACCGCCGAAGGCGTGGTCCGGGGTGTGCAGCGTGACGATGTGCAGGATCTTCACCAGGGTCCCCCTTGCCCTCGTCCGGCCCTGCCCAGACTAGTCGTCACATCTCCTCACGTGTGGTGATTCGTTAATGTGTGGTCAGACAACCGCGCTTCGCGGAAGGGGAGTTGATGGCATCCGTGCCCGAGGGGGCGCTGTCCGCGCCCACCCGCCCGCTGTCCTGGGCGATGCTGTCGCGGGCGCTGGCCGTGCCGATCGTCCTCGGGCTGGTGTGCTTCCTGCCCGCGCTGATCGCCGCCCAGCCCGGCACCGGGGTACGGGACACCGCGTACTGGTTGCAGCTCGTCCTGACCTGTTACTCGGGGGCACGGCTCTCGACGATGATCCTGTCCACGCGGCGCCGGCTCCTCCAGGGCGTGTTCTGGATGTTCGTGTACATCGCGATGGGGGTGGCGCCGTTCGCGCAGGTGGTCATCGGCCAGACGCCGACGCCCGCGGTCGGGCCGCGCGGCGACCTGGTGACCGCCGTCGCGCTGGTGCTCGTGGGGTGCGCGGCCTTCGACCTGGGGGCGCTGCTGGCCTCGCGGCGCCCGCTGCGCCGCCGCCGCACGGCGCGCGGGGACGGGCACGGGGCCACCGCGCACCCGGTGCGGCTGCGGCTGCTGGTGCTGCTGGCGTTCGCGGCGAGCGGGTACTACGTGCTGAAGCTGGGCGGGCCCGCGGTCTTCTTCTCCAGCAGGCAGGAGATCAGCGCCTCGGTCGCCGAGAGCGGGGTGGCGTCCGGCGGGTCCAACGTGGGCTCGGCGTTCCTGAAGGGCTTCGGCACGGTGCCGGCGCTGCTGGCGCTGCTGTTCTGCACGCGCAGGCTGGTGACCTCGCGCCGGGCCAGGCGCTCGCCCTCCACCGTGCTGGTCTGGTGTGCGCTGGCCGCCGTCAACCTGATCGTCAACAACCCTATCTCCAATGCGCGTTACTGGTTCCTGACGGTGCTGGTCTCCCTGCTGTTCACGGCGTTCCCGCGCAGCGCGGCGATGTACCGGTCGGTGCTGGCGCTCGGGGTGATCGGAGCGCTGGTGCTGTTCCCGTACGCGGACCGGTTCCGGTACGACGACGAGGGGTACCGGCCGGTCCAGTCGTCGTCGGTGTTCGAGCCGCTGGCCACGAAGGACTACGACCAGACGGTGATGTTCGCCAATACGGTCACCTGGGTCGGGACCCGTGGGCACACCTACGGGCGGCAGCTGGCGGGGTCCGCGTTCTTCTTCGTGCCGAGGGCGGCGTGGAGCGGGAAGCCGGAGGACACCGGAGTGCGCGTCGGGCAGTGGATGGGGATGAACATGACCAACCTCTCCGCGCCGCTGTGGGCGGAGCTGTGGGTCGACTTCGGGGTGGTGGGCCTGGCCGGCGGGCTGGCGCTGACGGGATACGGGGCCGCGCGCACCGACCGGCGTTACGCGCGGGCGGTCTCGCGGGACGGGCCGGGCCCCGGCAGCGTGCTGGCCATCGCGGCGCCGCTGATCGCCGGGTACACCTTCATCCTGTTGCGCGGTCCGTTGTTGCAGGCGGCGGGGAAGCTGGCGATCGCGGCCCTGTGCCTGGCGCTGGTGACGAGTTTCAGGTCCGGGCGGCGTCCGCGCTGACCGGCTCCGGTGCCCGCGCGCCCGACCGGGTCAGCCGGGCCACCCGGGCCCAGGTCGCGACGGCTTTGCAGACGGAGCCCAGGCACAGGCCCCAGGCGGCCCCGGTCACCCCGCCCATCGCGTAGCCCGTGGCGAGGAAGACGACCGCGGCGAGCGAGAACACCACCTGGATCGGGAGCGTGCTGCGCGGGTCGAGGAGCCGCAGTGCCAGCAGTCCGCAGGTGCCGGCGGCCATCGCCGCGTACTGGCTGCCGGTGGCCGGGAGGAGCGCCGCGGCGGTGGGCCAGGTCGCGCCCAGCAGGTGGCGGCCGACGGAACCGGGCAGCAGGGCGAGGACGGTGGCCCAGGAGGCCGCCGTCAGGGCCAGGAGGACGGCCAGCGCCGCGGTCGCGCGCACCCGGAGCCGGTCGGTCGCGAGCCGCCCGAGGAGCGGGGGGCCGAAGCCGGTGGCGGAGGTGAACAGCACGTTGAGCGGGCCGAAGAGCGTGGTGGCGCCGCGCAGGGCGCCGACGACGAGGGGGTTGCCGACGGCGCCGAGGCCCAGCACGGAGAGCTGGGAGGTGGCGTTGCCGACGCCGAACTCGACCACGAACCTCCGGCCGAGGTGCCCCTGCGCGAGCATCGGCCTCAGCGCCACCGGGGCCCCCTTGGTCCTGCGGTGCAGGGCGGCCGCCGACAGCAGCAGCGCGGGAAGCGCGGAGAGCCCCCAGACGGCGACCAGCTGGGCGGCCGGCGCCCCGTGCGGCTGTGCGGCCAGGGCGCCGATGACGCAGACGAGCCGGAGGGTGTCGGCGGCCAGGGCCAGGTGCTGGGCGTGCAGCGTGGCGAAGGCGTAGCGGGCGATGTCCTGCCCCAGCACCACCGGCAGCACCAGGCCCAGCGTCATCAGGGCCCGCGCCGTGGAGCCGGGCAGCACCACGCAGACGGCGGCGAGCGGAGCGCCGAGGGC
Source organism: Streptomyces sp. DT224 (assembly GCF_049844595.1). Lineage (NCBI taxonomy): Bacteria > Bacillati > Actinomycetota > Actinomycetes > Kitasatosporales > Streptomycetaceae > Streptomyces > Streptomyces sp. DT224. The sequence goes on along the minus strand of NZ_JBNCLI010000004.1, from coordinate 257,568 downwards.
GGTGGCGGCGAGCAGGGTGAAGGAGACGGCGGAGCGGCAGGCGCCCCGGGTGGCCTCGCCGCCGCCCCTGCGCAGCACCAGCGGCTGCCCCGTGAAGGCACCCGAGAGGCCGAGCAGGACGGTGAAGACGAGGTAGACGGCGGAGAAGCGGGCGAAGCCGGCCACCGTCGAGAGCCGGGCGGCGGCCACCAGCACCAGGATGTTGGTGAGGGCCGCCACCCCCTGGTCCGCGACCGAGCAGACGATCGCGGTACGGGCTCTCATCGGTGTCCGGCGGCGCTGTTGTGGCCGTCGCGGCCATGACCGCCGTCCACGGTGCGCAGCCCCAGCGTCTCGGCGGGGTCGCCGGTGCGGCCCGCGACGTCGGGGTCGCCGTACCTGCCGCCCGGGGCCGCGGGCCCCTGTCCGGAGGGCCGGTGACCCGGCGGCCGGCCGCCGCCGGACTTCCCGCGGGTCCGCCGGTCCAGCCGGCCGTGGCCGGGGTGGAGCAGGGTGCCGAGGACGGAGCCGCCCGCCGCGCCGATGATCTCGCGGATGCGTTCGAGGTCGCTTCGGTGCACCTCGCGCGGCCGGCAGACGATGACGACGCCCTCGACGCGGTCGACGAGTGCGACCGCGTCCGCGTACGACAGGACGGGCGGGGCGAGCACGATGACGACCGCGCCGGGCCTGCCTCCCTCGGCGATGATGCGGCTGACGGGGGCGGAGGTCAGGGCGCGCGGCACGTTGTCGGTGCGGCGCCCCGCGACCAGGGTGAAGGCGCCCGATCCCGGGACGTCGACGTTGGCCCGGCTGTCGGACGGCCAGCCCCGGTCCTGGTTGCCCGTCGCCCAGCGGGGGCTGCGGCCCGGCTGGGCCGCGCCGAGGTCGCCGGCCAGGGACGGGGTCCGCAGGTCGGCCTCGACCAGCAGGACGTCTCGGCCCATCTCGGCGAAGGCGGCGGCCAGGTTGGCGGCGGCGGCCCGCGCCATGTCGTTGTCGCCCCGGGGCGAGGTGACCAGGAGGCGGCGGCGTTCCGCGAAGGACGGGTCGTAGGCGAGCCGGAAGGCGACCGCCCGGTACTCCTCGGCGAGCCTGCTGCCGGGGCGGCCGATGGCGAGGAGGGTGCCGGCGGTCGAGCGTTCCCTGGGCAGGGTGCCGAGCAGGGGGGCGCCCAGGGAGCGGACGAGTTCCCGGGTGGAGCGGACGGCCGGGTCGAAGACCAGGCGCACCCATGACATCAGCAGCCCGAGGGCGAGTCCGACGACGCCGCCGAGTCCGAGGAGGAGCGGCAGGCCCGCCCCGGTGGGGTGCTGCGGGGCGACGGGCTTCTTGTTGAGGTAGCCGGGCGTGGTGTCCAGGGCGCGGAGTTCGGAGATCTTCTGGTTGAGCCCGGAGATGGCGACGATGAGGTTGGCACGTGCGCTGGTGACGTCGTCGCCGCTGGTGCCGGTCTCCTGCTCGGCGAGCCGGTCGCGCTGTTCGGTGAGGGGTTTGAGCTGGGCTCGGTAGCCGTCGATCATGTTGTCGATGCTGTCCTCGGTGCGCTCCCGGCGTATCTCCAGGTATGCCTCGGCGAGGGCCTGGGCCCTGGCCCTGGCCTGCTCGGGGGTGCGGCCGGTGTAGGCGAACTTGAGGACGAGGGTGTTGGGCGGGTTGGTGACCTGGAGTCCGGAGAGCAGTGCGCCCACCTCGACGGTGTCGCCCTGTTTGGCGAGGGTGCCGGCCGCGATGGTGCCCACGGCGTCACTGACGGCGGTCTGGCGTTCGGAGCCGATGTTGATGCCCTTGTCGGCGGAGGCGCCGGCGGCGAAGGGGTCGGAGGTGGCGGAGCGTACGGACACCTCACCGGTGGCCGCGTAGGTGTCGTCGCCGCTCAGGGCGAGCCAGCCGCTGCCGAGGAGGCCGAGGAGCACACCGGTGACGAGCAGCGTCCGGTAGCGCAGGAGTTGGCGGAACTGGTCCCGGAGCAGGGCTGGTTCGTCCTGCTCGTCCAGGGTGCGGAGCGGCTCGGTCATCGGCGTGGCCCTTCCCGGCCGTCCCGCAGGGCCTCGGTGAGCAGGGCGTCGAAACGGTCCAGCGCCGCCTCCCGGCCCAGATGGCGGGCCACGTAGCGCGGCCCGTGGGCGCCGAGGGCGTCGGCCTCGGCGGGTGACTCGACCAGTTTGCGCACGGCGCCGAGCACGGCGGCCGGGTCCTCGGGCGCGACGAGGAGCCCGGCCCCGGAGCGGCGCACCTCGTCGGCGGTGCCGCCCTCCTCGGCCACGGAGGCGACGACGGGGCGCCCCGACACGAAGTACGAGGTGAGTTTGGACGGCACGCTCATGTCGAGCACCGAGGCGCGCTGGGTGACGGCGAGGACGTCGGCGGCGGCCAGGATGTCGGTGAACTCCTCCGCGTCTGCCGGGGGCAGGAAGCCGAGGTTGGGCAGTCCGGTGGCCCGGGCGCGCAGGGCCTCGCGCTGATTGCCGTCGCCCATCAGGACGATCCGGATCTCGGGGGCGAGGCGGGCCGCGTCGACCAGGACCTCCAGGCCCTGCTTAAGGCCCATGTTGCCGGAGTGCAGGACGACGGGTGTGTCCTCGCGCCAGCCGAGCCGGGCCCGGGTCGCGGCGCGGTCGGCCGAAGGGGTGCGTACATGGCTCCAGTTGGGGACGGTGCGGATGCGTCCGGGGTCGACCCCGTAGGCGGTGACCCGGGGGACGAAGCTTTCGTGGATGACGCCGACGAGGGTCGCGGCGCGCAGCGCGAACCGCTCGGCCCTCGACGCGAGGGCCGCCGCCCTGTCCCCGCCGCGGATGCCGCTCTGGGCCGCTGCGGCGCCCATCAGGTCCTGGACGACGGGTATGTACGGCACCCGGTGGCGTCGCGCGAGGCGGGCGCCGATGACGCCGCCGGCGAGGCTGGGCATCTGGGAGACCACCGCGTCGGGCCGGACGCCGGGCGGCGCGAGGAGGCCGTGCGCCAGGACGCTCGCCTCGAAGGCGGCTCTGCGCAACGCGCTCTGGCGGGGCGGCACGTAGTGGCGCCTGCGGTGCACGGTGACGCCCGCGCGCCGTTCCTCGGTGCGCCACACGCCCCGGTACGCGGCGTCGGTCCGCCAGGCCGGGTAGTGCGGCATGCCCGTGAGCACGTGGGTGTCGGCGCCGGAAGCGGCCCAGTGCTCGGCGAGCTGGGCGGCGTACGGGCCGATGCCGGTCAGCTCCGGCGCGTAGTTCGTGGAGACCACCAGCAGGCGGCGCTGCTCGAACGGTCTGCGGTGCTCTTCGTCTGCCATCGGGCGATCGCCTTCCCCCCGGAGCCACCTGTGTTCCACCGAGGAACAGCCCCAAAAGCGAGCCTATCCGTTCATGAGATGCGCAAGTGGTCTTCACAGTAAGGTCGTTGGACTATCGCGGACATCGCGTTCACCGTGGGGGGAGAGAACGGATGGTGCACAGGGTCGGTTACGCGCCGGGGGTCTACGACCTGTTCCATGTGGGACACCTCAATATCCTTCGTCATGCGCGCAGCCAGTGCGACTACCTGGTGGCGGGGGTCGTCTCCGACGAGATGGCCACGCTCGCCAAGGGGCACCGGCCGGTGATCCCGCTCCCGGAGCGGCTGGAGATCGTGCGGAGTGTGCGGTACGTGGACGCCGCCTTCGTGGAGACCGTGCCGGAGAAGGTCGAGACCTGGCAGCAGGTCAGGTTCGACGTCATCTTCAAGGGGGACGACTGGCGGGACACCGACAAGGGCAGGAAGCTCGAACGCGACTTCGCCGAGGTGGGTGTGGAGGTGGTGTACTTCCCGTACACCGTGCACACCTCCAGCACCCAACTGCGCCGGGCCCTGGACACGCTCGTCAGTGCGCCCGGAGCGCTTTCAGCTCCCTGAACCACTTGCCCAGGAACAGGACGAGGAACAGCGCGTGCGCGGCGGCGAGTACGGCGTATCCGATCCGGAACGCCGTTTCGTCGGCCAGCAGCAGGAAGACCAGGCAGAACACCCCGTAGTCGGCGGGCAGCAGCGCCACGGCCCGCAGCCGGGACGGCGGCGCGGCGGGTCCGGGCCCCCGGGCGGTGCCGTGCGCCGCCGCCCTGCCGAGCTGTTCGCGCAGCAGCCCGGCGCAGAAGGTCAGCACGGCGACGAACAGGAAGCCGAGCGGCAGCAGCAGCCAGCCGTCGCCCGGCAGGTCGAAGTACCGGTGGAACGCGATCAGTACGGCGGTGTGGACGAGGATCATCTTGGCGCAGTCGACCACATGGTCCAGCCATTCGCCGTCGGGCCCGCCGCGCCCCGTCAGCCGGGCGAGCTGCCCGTCGGCCGAGTCGAGTGCGAAGCCCACGGCGAGCCCGAGGTACACCAGGACGGCAGGCCAGGGCCCGGGGCGCACCAGCGCCACGCAGGCGATCGCGGCGAAGGTGAACACCGCGCTGGTCAGGGTGACCTGATTCGGCGTCATGCCGAGCCGGTACGCGCCGGCGGCGAAGACCCGGCCGGCCGGGCGGTTCAGGTACCGCGAGTAGAGCGACACCCCTCTGGCCGTCTTCTGCGCCCCGCGCAGCCGGCCGAGCACCGTCGTCGTGGTGTCCATGCGCCCCCCAGCGTCCCGGTGTCGCCACCGCTCCCCCGACGTCGCTCCCCGCGCGCTGCCGGAGCCGCATCATGGCACGGGTACGTCCGCCGCGCGGGGGGATCACCCCATCCGGTGGGCCCACGGGAGCTGTTGGCCGGGAACAGCCGCCCGGGACGGCGGCTCAAGCGGAGGCGGTGCGGCACTCCGGGTGGCCCCAGCCGTGGTCGTTCTTCGCGATCATGTCCTTGGCCGCGTACGGCCGTCCGCAGTGGCAGCGGCCGGCGAACTTGGCCCGGATGGTGGCTCCGCTGCCGGTCTTCCGGGGAGCGGTCCGCTTGGCCGTCGCGCCGGTGCGGCGGCCCTCGGTGGCGCGGGAGGGCGCCGGCACGGGGGTGGCCGAGCCGTGCGCGGTGCCGGCGGCGCTCTGGGTGACGGCGGCCTCGCTGGCGGCCTGGTCGGCGAGCGCGTTGAGCGGGTCGCCGTCCACCTGGTGGGCGGGTACGTAGACGAAGCTCACGGCGCGCCCGGTGAGGAGTGCGTCGATGCGGGTCACCAGGTCGCGGTTGGCGACGGGCTTGCCGGCCGAGGTCTTCCAGCCGTTGCGCTTCCAGCCGGGCAGCCACTTGGTGACCGCGTTCATCGCGTACTGCGAGTCCATCCGGACCTCGAGCGCCACGGCGGGGTCCACGGACTCCAGGAGTTCCTGGAGCGCGGTGAGCTCGGCGACGTTGTTGGTGGCGGTGCCGAGCGGCCCCGCCTCCCACCGCTGGGGACGCCCCTCGGCGTCGGCCACCACATAGGCCCAGGCGGCCGGCCCCGGATTACCCTTCGACGCCCCGTCACACGCGGCGATCATGCGCTCGTTCATACCCTCGATCATGCCAGCGTCGGAACGCGGTTCCGTCCCCCCACTTCCCACCTGCGGCCTTCACGCTGCGTGATGCTTCGGCGTGCGATGGTGACGGCCCGCTGCTTCCCTGAGGGGACCCGCTCTCCCCTACGTCCCCGAGGAGTGACGATGAGCGTTGCACGAGAGGTGAACCGCGCCCAGCAGATGCGCGAGAAGGCGCGCCACCTGACCGAGGCCGCGGAGCGCACCAGCGACCCGGAGCAGCGCCGACGGCTCCAGGAGAAGGCACGCAGGCTCCAGGAGCAGAGCGAGCGGCCTGAGAACCTGCCCGTGTGAGGCGGGGCGCACAGACCGGTGGACTGTCACTCTTCCATGAGTGGGTGGCAGTCCACCGCCGCGTTCCGGCCCTCGCCGAGGCGGATGATCATCCCCGCCTACGATGGCTCCACACACGAGTACGAGGAAAGTGGGGCCTGCCATGAACGGTCAGCCTGTCACCGTGGTGACCGGCGGAAGCCGCGGCATCGGTGCGGCGGTCTGCGTACGCCTGGCGGGTCAGGGCCATGACATCGCACTGGCCTACCGGTCGGACGCCGCCGCTGCGGAGCAGGTCGCCGAGGCGGTACGCGCTGCGGGCCGGCGCTGCGTGACGGTCCGGGTGGACACGGCGGACGAGACGGATGTGGACCGCCTCTTCGACACCGCGGCCGCCGAGCTGGGCCCGGTCACCGGCCTGGTCAACAACGCGGGGATGAGCGGCCCGGTCGGCCCCCTGGCCGACGCCGACGCGGCGGGCATGCGGCGCGCCCTGGAGGTCAACGTCCTCGGCTACCTGCTCTGCGCGCGCCGCGCGGTGCGGGACATGACGCGGACGGGCGGCGGTGCGATCGTCAACGTGTCCTCGGCCGCCGCCACGCTGGGCAGCCCCGGCGAGTACGTGCACTACGCCGCCGCCAAGGGCGCCGTCGACACGATGACCGTCGGCCTGTCCAAGGAGGTCGGCCCTTCCGGCATCCGCGTCAACGCGGTCGCCCCCGGCGTCATCCGTACCGGCTTCCACGCCGACCCGGCCCGCCCCGACAAGCTGGGCCCCGGCATCCCGCTCGGCCGCCCCGGCGAACCGGACGAGATCGCGGGCGCCGTCGCCTGGCTGCTCTCCCCGGACGCCTCGTACGCGACGGGGACGGTGCTCCGGGTGGCGGGCGGGCGCTGAGCGCGGGGCACCGGATTGCGGCTGTTTCGCGGCGGGGGCGCGCCTGTTGCAGTAGAAGTGGGGGCACCGGAACAGGAAGGGGCCTGCCATGTCAGCGGGACGGGGTCGCACCGCCGCAGCCGTGTTCGACGCTCTCGGCACCGACTACGAGGCGGCGTTCGCCGCTTCGGCCACGCATCGTGCCTCGCTGGAGCGGCTTCTGGGGGTGCTGCCGCCGCACGGGCGCGTGCTGGACGTGGGCAGCGGTACGGGCCGGCCGACGGCGCAGACCCTGGTGGACGCCGGGCACGAGGTGCTGGGGGTCGACGTCTCGCCGGTGATGGTGGACATCGCCTCGCGCCAGGTTCCGGGGGCCGAGTTCCGCTGCGCCGACATCCGTACGCTGCCGCTGGAGGACAGCTCCTTCGACGCGGTGTGCCTGTACTTCGCGCTGTTGCAGATGGAGCGCGGGGACCAGGCCGGCGTGCTGCGCCTGGCCGCGCGGGTGCTGCGGCCTGGTGGCCATCTGGCCGTGGCGACGGTGCCGTTCGACGTGGAGGGCGTCAGCGGCACGTTCATGGGGCAGCCGGTCGAGGTGACCAGCTTTGGCGAGGACGCGTTCGCGGCGCTGGTGGAGGACGCCGGGTTCACCGTCCTGTCCCGGGAGAGCACGATGTTCGTGCCCGCCATCCCGGCCGCCGTGCCCGAACCGCAGATGTTCCTGTTCGCCCGGGTGCGCTGAGCGCGGCCGTACGCCGTCGTCGCGGGTCCGGCGGACATGCCGCGCGGTCCCGGCCGGCCGACAATGATTCGGCCGACCCGCCGCGGGTACCCGGCACCGCGAGGCTGCCGATGCCCCGCCGCCTGCCCGCGGGGACGACGACGGAGGACCTTCCATGACCGACCGCAGACCAGAGGGCCCTGTCCACGAGGGCGCGTCCCCGAGCCCCCCTCCGGTGCCCGCGGACCTGCCCGACCAGCAGGTCAAGGAGGGCGAGGACCCGATGGACGTACCCGCCCCGCCACGCGCCGGGCACGACGGCGACGACAGGGGTGACGGCGGGAGCGACCTGCCCGACCCCGACGAGTCCGGCTCGGGGCGCGGCGCCGCCCGCAACGCCGGAGTGCACCCGGAGCATCCGGTGCCGGACGAGTCGCCGGGCTGAGCCGTGTCCCGTGAGCGCCGGGCCGTCCGGCGCGCCCTGGCGCTCGCGGCGACCCCGTGCCTGGCCCTGGTGCTCGCCGCCCCGGCGGCCCGCGCCGACGCAGGGGCGGGGCGGCCGGCTCCCCCGCGGGCGGCGTCGCACACCGCCGGGGCATGCGACCCGGACCACGAGCGCTGCCCCGACGGCCGGCGCCTGCTGTACTGGTACGGCTACGGGCTCGGCGTCCACCCGTTCACCACGCCGGAGGCCGTACGCCGGCAGCTCACGGACAACTTCCGGCTGTTCCCCGTGAGTGGGAGCTGCCCCGGCCGCGTCCGTACGGGCGACGCGTGCGACCTGCTCGGCGGCAATCCGGTGCGTGTGGAGTCCGCCGCCGGCGACCACCTCCAGATCGCCACACTCCCCGGCCACGACCTGGGCGACGGGCTGCACATCCGGTTCACCTTCACCCGCTCCCTCGGCTTCCACCACCTGGATGTCGCCGCGTGGCAGGACCGGGAGACGGACTGCACCAGGAGCGCGCTGTGCGGCGCGGCGAGCCGGGCGGGCGCGTGGGCGTTGTGGCAGGTCCTCGCGGGCACGCTGACCTTGTCCGCCTGGGCGGCGTGAGCCCGGACTGCGAGGAGCGGCCGGCCGTTCGATCATGGAGGCTATGGCCCCCACCTCCGCCGGCGCGTCCGGGGCACCCCTGTGGATCGCACCGATGCTGGCCGTGCCCGGTCCGCTCCCCGTACCGGACACGGAGTGGGCCTTCGAGGCCAAGTGGGACGGTGCCCGGTGCGTCGTCGCGACGCCGGGCGACGGCACCCTGCGGCTGACCTCGCGGGCGCGCAACGACGTCACACCGACCTATCCGGAGCTGCACGCCCTCGGCGACGTCCTGCGCGGCCGCAGCGTGGTCCTGGACGGCGAGATCGTGTCCCTGGACGCGTCGGGGCGGTCCGACTTCGGGCTTCTCCAGCGCCGGATGGGCATCCTGAACGCCCGCCGCGCCGCCCGCCTTGCGCTGGACGTCCCCGCGCACCTGATGGTCTTCGACGTGATGCACCTGGACGGCCGGCCGCTCTCGCCGCTGGGTTACGAGGAGCGCCGCGCGGTCCTGGCAGGTCTGCTGTCCGCGGGACCGTACTGGTCGGTGCCGTCGTATGTGCGCGGGCAGGGAGCGAAGGCGTGGGAGACGGTCGTGCGCGGGGGGCTGGAGGGGGTGGTCGCCAAGCGGCTCTCCTCTCCGTACACACCGGGTCTCCGTTCACCCGACTGGCGCAAGACCAAGCGGGTCGAGACGCTGGACGTGGTCATCGGCGGCTGGACCCAGCGCAAGGGCGCGCCCCCGGGGGTCCCCGGGGCGGTGCTGGTCGGGACGGACGCACCGGGCGGCCTGCGGTACGCGGGCTCCGTGGGGTCGGGGATGTCCGACCAGGAGCTGGGCGAGCTGAGGGAGTACCTGGCGGTGCTCGCGCGTCCGGCGTCCCCGTTCACGGGGCCGGTGGACGTGGCCGGGGCGCACTGGGTGGAACCCCGGCTGGTGGCGGAGGTCAGCGCCTCGCAGTGGACGGCGGCGGGGCGGCTGCGTCATCCGGTGTGGCAGCGACTGCGGCCGGACCTGACCCGGCTGGACTGACCGCGGGCCCGTCAGCCGGGCAGCGTGAGCCTGCGGGACACACTGACGGCCGCCGACAGCAACTCCTCGCGGACCTGGGAGCTCCGGTACATCCGGTCGGACCGGAAGGAGATGCCGAGGGAGCCGATCCGCTCGCCGCCGTACACCGGGACCGCCACGCAGGTGGTGCCGCGTACGTACTCCTCGCGGTCCATGACCACCGGCGCGGGCGAGCCGTCGAGCTGCCGCACCAGCTCGTCCCGGTGGGTGATGGTCCGGGGGGTGAGGCCGGTGAGATCGTGCCGGGAGAAGTAGTCGGCCCGTGCCTCGTCGTCGAGCTCCCTCAGCACGGTCTTGCCCAGCGCCGTGGCGTGCCCGGCCTCCTCCAGCCCCACCCACAGGTCCACGCGCGGGGTGCGCGCGCTGTCCACGATCTCCATGACCCGGATCTCGCCGTCCACGTAGAGCGTCAGATAGGCGGCCGCCCACAGATCGTTGCGCAGGGCGGTGAGGGCGGGCCGTACCCGCGCGGGCACCGGCTGCCCGCCGGCGCCGCCGAGCGGGGCGTCGCCGGTGAGGACGTAGGTGTGGTCCTCCAGCTCCCTCAGGTAGCCGTCACCGACCAGCAGCGGCAGCAGCCCGTGCACGGTGGCCGGGGGAAGCCCCGCCTCCCGGGCCAGTTGCTGCGCGGTGGCCCCGCCCTCGTGGGCGCCCGCGGCCTCCAGCAGGCGGAGGGCGCGCCGGACGGCGGCGACGGGTTCGGGGCCGGGCTGGTCGGCCATGCCCACCAGCATGGCCCCGCCGCCGGGAACCGGCAAAACGTCCCGGTGGCAGGACTGCGTCCGGGGGACGTTTTGGGGCGTGACGCAAGCCATCTTTTGCCCTCGCGATCTCGGGGGAAGTCTCCGGTACGGTGTCGAAACGCTCCGCACCCGGCAGGTCACGGAGCACCTCGCCACCGCCGTACGGTCTCCGACGCGGAGCAGCGTGTCCGTGCCGTACCGCCCGTCCTCGACGCACACACCCGCGACACGACTGGGGAGTCCGATGTTCGACAAGGTATTGGTCGCCAACCGCGGGGAGATCGCGATCCGCGCGTTCCGCGCGGCCTTCGAGCTGGGCATCTCCACGGTGGCCGTGTATCCGCACGAGGACCGCAACTCGCTGCACCGGGCCAAGGCGGACGAGGCGTACCGGATCGGTGAGCCGGGGCATCCGGTGCGGGCCTATCTGTCGGTGGACGAGGTGGTGAAGGCGGCCCGCAAGGCGGGGGCGGACGCGATCTACCCCGGTTACGGCTTCCTGTCAGAGAACCCGGACCTGGCGGCGGCGTGCGCGGAGGCGGGCATCACGTTCGTCGGGCCTCCGGCTTCGGTGCTGAACCTGACGGGCAACAAGTCGCGTGCGGTGGCGGCGGCCCGGGAGGCCGGGGTGCCGGTGCTGAAGTCCTCCGAGCCGTCCGAGGACGTGGACGCCCTGGTCGCGGCGTCGCAGGAGATCGGCTTCCCCGTCTTCGTGAAGGCGGTCGCCGGGGGTGGCGGGCGCGGCATGCGCCGGGTGTCCGCGGCCGGGGAGCTGCGCGAGGCGATCGACGCGGCGATGCGCGAGGCGCGGTCCGCGTTCGGTGACGCGACGGTCTTCCTGGAGCAGGCGGTGATCAATCCCCGCCATATCGAGGTGCAGATCCTGGCCGACGCCGAGGGCAACGTGGTGCACCTCTACGAGCGGGACTGCTCGCTCCAGCGCCGCCACCAGAAGGTGGTCGAGATCGCTCCGGCCCCGAATCTGGACCCGGAGCTGCGGGCGCGGATCTGCGCCGACGCGGTCGCCTTCGCCCGGCACATCGGGTACGTGAACGCGGGCACCGTGGAATTCCTGGTGGACGAGCGCGGCAACCACGTCTTCATCGAGATGAACCCGCGCATCCAGGTCGAGCACACCGTGACGGAGCAGGTCACCGGACGCGACCTGGTGATCGCGCAGTTGCGCATCGCGGCGGGCATGACGCTGCCCGAACTGCGCCTGTCCCAGGAGACCATCACCCTCAACGGCACCGCGATGCAGTGCCGCATCACGACGGAGGACCCGGTCAACGGCTTCCGTCCGGACACCGGCACCATCTCCGCCTACCGCTCCCCCGGCGGTCCCGGTGTGCGGCTGGACGGCGGGACCGTCCACACGGGTGCGGAGGTGTCGGCGCACTTCGACTCGATGCTCGTCAAACTCACGTGTCACGGCCACGACTTCGCGAACGCGGCCCGCCGTGCGCGCCGGGCGATCGCCGAGTTCCGTATCCGCGGGGTGGCGACCAACCTGCCGTTCCTGGGTGCGGTGCTCGACCACCCGGAGTTCCGGGCGGGGCGCGTCACGACCTCGTTCATCGACGAGCACCCGGAGCTGATCCGGGCCCGCCCCTCGGCCGACCGGGGCAGCCGGATGCTCAGCTATCTCGCGGAGACCACCGTCAACCGCCCGTACGGGCCGCGCCCTTCGGTCATCGACCCGGCGGACAAGCTGCCCGCGCTGCCGCCGGGCACGCCGCCGCCCGGTTCGCGCCAGCGCCTGGCGGAGCTCGGTCCGGAGCGGTTCGCCGCCGAGCTGCGCGCCCGGTCGGCGGTCGCGGTCACCGACACCACGTTCCGCGACGCCCATCAGTCGCTGCTCGCCACCCGGGTGCGGACCCGGGACCTGCTGGCGGTCGCGCCGCATGTGGCGCACACCGTGCCGCAGCTGCTGAGCCTGGAGTGCTGGGGCGGGGCCACCTACGACGTGGCGCTGCGGTTCCTGGCGGAGGACCCGTGGGAGCGGCTGGTCAGGCTGCGTGAGGCGGTGCCCAACATCTGTACGCAGATGCTGCTGCGCGGCCGCAACACGGTGGGCTACACGCCGTATCCGACGGAGGTCACCGAGGCGTTCGTCTCGGAGGCGGCCTCGGCCGGGATGGACATCTTCCGGATCTTCGACGCCCTCAACGACGTGTCGCAGATGCGTCCGGCGATCGACGCGGTACGCGCCACGGGCACCTCGCTCGCGGAGGTGGCGCTGTGCTACACCGCCGACCTGTCGGACCCGGGCGAGACCCTGTACACGCTGGACTACTACCTGCGGCTCGCCGAGCAGATCGTGGAGGCGGGCGCCCATGTCCTCGCGATCAAGGACATGGCGGGGCTGCTGCGTCCGCCGGCCGCGCGCACCCTGGTGAGGGCGTTGCGCGAGCGGTTCGACCTGCCGGTGCACCTGCACACCCATGACACGGCGGGCGGCCAGCTGGGCACGCTGATCGCCGCGATCGACGCCGGGGTGGACGCGGTGGACGCCGCCGTCGCCTCGATGGCCGGGACGACCAGCCAGCCGCCGCTGTCCGCGCTGGTGGCCGCGACGGATCACACGGAGCGCGCGACGGGCCTCTCGCTCCAGGCGGTCGGCGACCTGGAACCGTACTGGGAGGCGACCCGCAAGGTGTACGCCCCGTTCGAGTCGGGTCTGGCCTCGCCGACGGGCCGGATCTACCACCACGAGATCCCGGGCGGCCAGCTGTCCAACCTGCGGCAGCAGGCCATCGCGCTGGGCCTCGGCGACCGCTTCGAGCTGATCGAGGACTGCTACGCGGCGGCCGACCGGATGCTGGGCCGGCTGGTGAAGGTGACCCCGTCCTCGAAGGTGGTCGGGGACCTGGCGCTGCATCTGGTGGGCGCGGGCGTGAGTGCCGCGGACTTCGAGTCGGACCCCGGGAAGTTCGACGTTCCGGACTCGGTGATCGGGTTCCTCCGCGGTGAGCTGGGCGACCCGCCCGGCGGCTGGCCTGAGCCGTTCCGCACCCGGGCGCTGCAGGGCCGTCCCGAGAAGGCGCAGACGGCGCAGCTGTCGGACGCGGACCGCGAGGCGCTGCGCGAGGCGCCGCGCGCGACGCTGAACCGGTTGCTGTTCCCCGGCCCGACGAAGGAGTTCACCGCGCACCGGGAGGCGTACGGCGACACGTCGGTGCTGCCGACGCCGGACTTCCTGTACGGGCTGGAGCCGGAGACGGAGCACCCGGTCGAGCTGGAGCCCGGGGTCACGCTGCTGTTCGAGCTGGAGGCCATCTCGGAGGCGGACGAACGCGGCTACCGCAGCGTACTGGCCACGCTCAACGGGCAGTTGCGGCCGGTGTCGGTGCGGGACAGGTCGGTGGCGACGGAGGTGAAGGCCGCGGAGAAGGCGGACCGGGGCAACGCGGGGCATGTCGCGGCGCCGTTCGCCGGGGTGGTGACGCTCCAGATGGAGGAGGGCGCGTCGGTGTCGGCCGGGCAGACGGTCGCCACCATCGAGGCGATGAAGATGGAGGCGTCGATCACCGCCCAGTCCGCCGGCGTGGTGCGCCGCCTGGCCATCGGCCGGGTCCAGCAGGTGGAGGCGGGCGACCTGCTCATCGAGATCGGCTGACCAGCGCGGGGCCGCCCGCCGGCGGAGGGGGACTTCCTCCGCCGGCGGGCCTCTTCTCGGCCAACCCCGAGCCAATTAAGGTTAGGCTAAGCTAAATGGAAGAGGATTCGGGACCGGTCGTCGTCATCAAGTTCGGCGGCAACGCCATGGCCGACGCACGGCTGCAGCAGACCTTGGCCGAGGACGTCGTGGCGTTGCGGCACACGGGACTGAGCCCGGTCGTCGTGCACGGCGGCGGCCCGCAGATCAGCGCCATGCTCGACCGCCTCGGCCTGGAGAGCCGCTTCGAGGCGGGCCTGCGGGTGACCACGGCCGAGACCATGGAGGTCGTCCGCATGGTGCTGTCCGGCCGCGTCCAGCGCGAACTGGTGGGCCACATCAACAGCCACGGGCCGTACGCCGTGGGCATGACCGGCGAGGACGCGCACACCATGACGGCCGTACGGCGGCCCGCCTGGGTGGACGGCGCACCGGTGGACATCGGCCAGGTCGGGGACGTCGTGGAGGTGAACCCGGGCATGGTGCGGGCGCTCCTGGCGCGGGGGCACGTACCGGTGGTCTCCCCGGTGGCCCGGGGCGCCGACGGGCAGGTCTACAACGTCAACGCGGATCTCGCCGCCTCCGCCCTGGCGGTGGCGCTCGGCGCGGAGCGGCTGGTGGTCCTGACGGACGTGGCGGGCCTGTACGCGGACTGGCCGCGCGGCACCGAGGTGATCGGGCGCCTGACGGCGGACGCCCTGGACGGGCTGCTGCCGGGCCTGGCGAGCGGGATGCTGCCGAAGATGGAGGGCTGCCTGCGGGCGGTACGGGGCGGGGTCGGCCGGGCGGACGTGCTGGACGGCCGGGTGCCGCACGCGGTGCTGCGGAGCGTCCTCGGCGGGGACGGCGGGGGCACGACGGTGGTGCCGGACGAGGAGCACGTCGTGAGCCCGGCCTGACGTACGGGGCGCCGGGGGCTCGGCGCCCCGCTCTCACAGGGCGCGGGCGAGGACCAGCGCGTCGCGCCGGGGGTCCAGGGACTCGGCCCAGGCACGCGGCGCGTGACGATCCGCCACAGGAACGAAGCCGTAGCGGCGGAACAGCCGGCCGTCGCCGGTGGTCGCGGTGAAGAGGGCACCGAGCGCCTGGGCGCGGCCCAGGGCCAGCGCGGTCCGCAGGAGGGCGCCGCCGACGCCGCGCCCCTGGCGGTGCCCCGCCACGCAGAAGTTGTACAGGACGCCCGCGTGGGCCCCCTCCCCCTCGTACACCCGCAGGCCCACGCAGCCCTCGATCCGGCCGTCGGAGCCGAGCGCCACGAGGAATTCGGCGGCGCGGGCCGCGTACAGGGAGTCGGGCCGCTCGCGCAGGGCTCCCGAGCGGGCGAACGGCCGGGACAGCTCCGCGAGCGCGACGGCGTCACCGGCTCCGACGGCCCGCACGCGCGGCTCCCGCCGGCACGACGGGGAGGGCGGTGGTACGGGGCGCGGGGCGGCCGTGGTCACGGGCGCCGGTCGTCCATCGACGCGGCGAGCGAACGGGGCCGCAGGTCGGTCCAGTGGGCCTCGACGTACTCGAGACACGCGTCCCGGGTGTTCTCCTCGAACGCGACGGTCCATCCGGCCGGCACGTCCGCGAAGGACGGCCAGAGGGAGTGCTGGCCCTCGTCGTTCACCAGGACCAGGAAGCGGCCTTCGGGGTCGTCGAACGGATTGGTGCTCATGCGGTTGATGCCTCCTCGGCGGGGTGTGTGTCGGTTTCGGTGGGCCCTAGCAGGTGCCGCCGGTTCCTTCGGCGAGTGAGCGGGCCTCGTCCGGCGTGGACTTCACGCTCCGGTCCAGCAGCGAGTCCAGGATCTCGCCGACCCGGATCGCGGTGTTGGAGAGCAGCGCCGAGGTGATGCCGTGGGTGTGCTCCGTACCGCCCTGGAGGTAGATGCCGCAGTTCAGCGCGGCGTCGGTGGCGATGCGGTAGTCGCGCTCGACGCGGACCCGGCCCTCCTCGTCGCGCATGCAGTGCTCGGCGGCCTCGCCCAGGAGGCCCAGGGGGTCGGCCGGGCTGTAACCGGTGGCGAACACCACGACGTCCGCGTCGAGCACGGTCTCCTCGCCGGTGACGAGGGACTTCACGGTGGCGCGCACCGTGTCCGGGGTCTCCACGGCCTCGGTGAGGCGGGACACGTTGAGGAAGCGCAGCCGCTCGGTGCCGAGCACCCTCTCCTGGTACATCCGCCGGTACAGGTCATCGATCAGATCGATGTCGACCACGGAGTAGTTGGTGTTCCCGTGGTAGTCCATCAGCCGGCGCTTGACGGTCTCGGGCGCCGCGTAGAACTCGTCCACCGCGTCCGGGTCGAAGATCTTGTTGGCGAAGCTGCTGTCGTCGGCCGGGCTGTAGCCGTAGCGCGAGAAGACCGCGCATATCTCGGCGCCGGGAAACCGGCGGTGCAGATACGCGACGTTCTCGGCAGCACTCTGCCCGGCGCCCACGACGATGAAGCGGGAGGGCGAGGCGTCGTCCAGCTCTTCTACGCGGCTCAGGAGTTCGGAGGTGTGCCAGACGCGGTCGCCCCGCTCGACGCCCTCGGGCAGCAGCGGGCGCAGTCCCGTGCCGATGACGAGGTTGCGGGCGCGGTGGACCGTGAGGCCCTCCCCCGACCGAACGGTGACGTCCAGGAACTCCACCACGCCGTTCTCGGCCACCCGGGTCACCCCGACGACCTCGTGGTCGTAGGAGACGAGGTCGTCCACCTGGGCGGCGGCCCATTCGAGGTAGTCGTGGAACTCGACCCGCAGCGGGAAGAGGTTCTTGTGGTTGATGAAGTCGATCAGGCGCCCCTTGCTCTTGAGGTAGCAGAGGAAGCTGAACTCACTGGCCGGGTTGCGGAGTGTCACCAGGTCCTTGAGGAACGAGACCTGCATGGTGGCGTCGTCGATGAGCATGCCGCGGTGCCAGCCGAAGGCCGGTTGCTGCTCGAAGAACTGGGCCGTCACCGCTTCCCGCGTCCCGGAGCGCGCGTTGTGCTCGCTGATCGCGATCGCCATGGCCACGTTGGACGGCCCGAAGCCGATGCCAATGAGGTCGTGGACCGGTGCTGCGTCGCCAGGACGAGCCTGTGACATGTCACTCCCATCGTGCGGGGAAGCCGCCTGTCGGATGCGGGGGAACGGGCGAAGGACGGGCACGCCGAAACGACGACCCGATGAACTTAGGTGAGCCTAAGCTAATCCTTCAACGCTTGTCGACAGGCGCGATTCGGACACCGCCGGCACCGGACGGCCCCAACTGGGGCACCCCGCACCTCCGTTGCAAGATAAGGTAAGCCTTGCTTTACTAACCAGGTTCTGTTTCTGCGTCGAGGAGGAACCCCATGCGGGTCGTCATGTTCGGTTACCAGACCTGGGGGCACCGCACCCTGCAAGCCCTCCTGGACTCCGAGCACGACGTGGTGCTGGTCGTCACCCACCCCAGGAGCGAGCACGCCTACGAGAGGATCTGGAGCGACTCCGTCGCCGATCTCGCCGAGGAGCACGGCGTCCCGGTCCTCATCCGCAACCGCCCGGACGACGACGAGCTGTACGAGCGCCTGAAGGCGGCCGACCCCGATGTCATCGTGGCCAACAACTGGCGTACGTGGATCCCGCCGCGCATCTTCGCGCTCCCCCGCCGGGGCACCCTGAACGTGCACGACTCGCTCCTGCCGAAGTACGCGGGCTTCTCGCCGCTCATCTGGGCCCTCATCAACGGCGAGAGCGAGGTGGGCGTCACCGCGCACATGATGAACGACGAGCTGGACGCCGGCGACATCGTCCAGCAGGAGTCCGTCCCGGTGGGCCCGAGGGACACCACCACCGACCTCTTCCACAAGACCGTCGACCTCATCGCCCCCGTCACGGCCAAGGCGCTGGCCCTGATCGCGGACGGGCAGACGGAGTTCACGCCCCAGGACCGCTCGCAGGCCACGTTCTTCCACAAGCGCGCCGAGGAGGACATCCGGATCGACTGGAACTGGCCGGCCGAGGACCTGGAACGCCTGGTACGCGCCCAGTCCGCCCCGTATCCCAGCGCCTTCACCTTCCACCGGGGCAAGCGGATCGAGATCCTGTCCAGCGTGGTCTCCGAGGGGCGTTACGGCGGAACGCCCGGCCGGATCTTCTACCGCGAGGGCGAAGGCGTCGTCATCGTCGCCGGCGCCGACGCCCGCACCGGCCGCAACCACGGCCTGGCCGTCACCCGGGTCCGCACCGAGGACGGCCGCGAACTGCCCGCGACGGAGTACTTCACCTCCATGGGCGGCTACCTGACCAGCCGCCCCTGACCCCCGCACGAGCGTGCCCCCGGCCCTCGAATCCGCCGAGGCCGGGGGCACCCCCATACCCGCCTCTCACCCCTCCCGGGGCCGGGTACGGGGCAGCCGCGTCGCCGCGGCGGCGGCGAACAGGCAGAAGCCGAGCACCCACCAGAAGGTGGCGCCGAAGGCCGCGGGGACGTCCGCGCCCGCGGCGAGCCGGTTCTCCAGGATCACCGCCACCGCGGCCGTGCCGACCGAACCGCCCACGGTGTTCAGGAGGTTGAGCGCTCCGGCCGCCCGGGGCAGCTGCTCCGGCCCGATCCGGCAGTAGACGATGTTCAGCACGGGCGCGCCGACCATCGACATCCCGAAACCCCGCACCACCAGCGCCGAGGCGATCACCGCGTCCGGGACCCCGTGCCCCAGCAACGTGAACGGGGCGGTCCCGGCGACGATCAGCGCGATGCCCGCCACCACCAGGGTCCTCGGCGCGGCCTTGCCGATGGTCCGGTTGACGAGCACCGAACCGGCGGCCGCGCCCAGCCCCTGGGGGGCGAGCAGCAGCCCCGCCTCCCAGGCCGACATGCCCCGCCCCGACTGGAAGTACAGCGGCAGCAGGAACGTGGTGCCGAACACCGAGGCCCCGAGCACCACCAGCGCGAGCGCGGCGGCGCCGAAGGGCGGCTGGGCGAACAGCCGGGGGTCGACCAGCGGAGTGGACCGGGTGCGCAGCCCGTGCACGGTGAACGCGGTCAGCATGACCACCCCGGCCGCCACGCCGGTCGTCGCCGGGACGGCGCGGTCGTGGGCGACCTCGGTCAGCCCGTACACCAGCACCGCGAGGCCCGGTGAGAGGAGCAGCGCCCCGCGCAGGTCGAACGCGGTCCGCCGCGACGCCGGGGGCACCACGGGCACGTAACGGCGGGCCAGCAGGACCGCCGCCGCGCCGATCGGCAGGTTGACCAGGAACAGCCAGGGCCACGGCGCGACCGCGAGCACGGAGCCCCCGGCGAGCGGCCCGAACACCGGTGAGAGCAGCGGGACGACGGCGACGATGCTGATCACCTTGCCGGTGCGCCCGGGGCCCGCGACGCGGGCGAGCAGCGCCTGCCCGGTCGCGGGGAGCAGGCCGCCGCCGAGCCCCTGGACTACGCGGAACACGATGAGGCTGGCCGCCGACCAGGCCGAGGCGCACAGCACCGAGCCGATCAGGAAGACACCGACGGCCACGAGCCAGACCCGCCGGCCGCCGAAGCGGCCGGCCAGCCAGCCGGACGCGGGGACGGCGGCGACGACGGCGAGCAGGTAGGCGCTGGACACCCACTGGATCTCGGCGACGGACGCGCCGAACTCCTCGGTGAGCCGGTCGAGTCCGACGCTGACGATGGTGGCGTCGAGCGTGGCCATGAACGTGCCGAGGACGAGGATGAACGCGATCCGCAGCAGGTCCCGGTCCACGCGCTCGGCGGGCGCGGCGGGTGCCTCGGTCACCGGTCCTCCAGGAGGGCGCGCACGTCCGTGTCCAGGTGATGCTCCATGTTCCTCAGCAGGTCGGCCAGTTGGCTCGCGAGCCCGTCGGTGTCCGTGCCGGCCCGGTGGGCGAGCACACCGGTCCAGCCGTCGCCGTCCGGCATGACGGTCAGCGTGGCGGGGTGGTGGGTGGACTCCCGGAAGCGCGTGGAGAGCACGGTGATCCCGGGGGCGGGTTCACGCAGGCGGTCCGGATCGACCGGGTAGTTCTCGAAGACCACCATGCTGTCGAAGAGCCTGCGCCGTCCGGTGAGCCGTTCCAGGTCGGACAGGGCCACGTGGTGGTGGTCGACCAGGTCGCGCTGGCGGGCCTGCAGGTCGGTGAGCGCGGCGGCCAGGGTGCCGGTGAGCCGGGCCCGTACCGGCACGGTGTTGGCGAGCAGGCCGATGATCTCCTCCACACCGTCGAGTGCCGGGGGCCGGCTCGACACCATGACGCCGAAGCAGACGTCCGACCGCCCGGAGCGCCGGGCCAGCAGCACCGACCAGGCGCCCTGCACCAGGGTGTTCGGGGTCAGCCCGCGCCGCGCGGCGAGCCGGGTGAGCCCGGCCACGAGCGCCGCGTCGAACGTGATGACCTCGGGCTCCTGCCAGGCCGGGCCGCCCGGGTCGCCGCCCAGGTAGTCGCCCTCGGGCAGCCCCGCCAGCTCGGCCGCCCAGGCGTCGAGGTCCGGCTCGTGCTCCGCGCACCAGTCCAGGTAGTCCACGAACGGGACGGGGACGGGCAGCTCAGGAGCGGCGCCCCGGGTCCGTGCGGCGTACAGGGCGAAGAGCTCACCGAGGATGCGCGGGGCGGACCAGCCGTCGGAGAGGGCGTGATGGCTGGTCAGGACGAGGTCGGCGCGCTCGGGTCCGAGCCGGATCACGGTGATCCGGTAGAGCGGGCCGCGCGCGAGGTCGAAGGGTTCGGCGAGGTCGGCGGCCAACACCTCGTCGGCCGGGGCGTCCGTGACCCGGAAGTCGGGCCGGGGGGCTTCCGGGACGACCGCGAGCGAGGCGGGGAACACCGCGCCCAGGTTGGGGTGCCGGGCCAGCAGGTCGTCACCGGCGCCGCGCAGCGCCGCGGTGTCGAGCGGGCCCGCGAGCGAGAACACCGACTGCACGGTGTACGGGTCGGGGCGCTCGGTGCGCGAGTGCCGCAGCATCACCTCCTGCAACGGGCTCAGCGGCTGTACGGCGGCGACCGGCCGGTCCCCGAGCGCGACGGTCTCCGGCGCGGCGGCGACCCGCAGCAGCGCGGCCCTCAGGTGGGCCGCCAGCTCCTCGATCTCGGCGCCGGTGAACAGCGCCCGGGGCCAGGTGATCCGCACCCCGAGCGCGTCGTCGCGCACCAGGGCGTTGACCATGAGGCTGTACGGCAGGGGCATCGCACCGGAGCCGTCGGAGCCGAGCGGGTCGCAGTCCGGGGCGGGCTGCCACGGCGTCTCGGTCTCCGGGGCGCCGGGGTACTGGCCGAGGTAGTTCCAGGCGAGCTCCGGACGGACCGGGTCGAGCAGGCCGGCCGTGGTGAGGATGCCGGGTCCGAGGCCGTCGCCCTGGGCCCGCAGCCGATCCCGGACCGCGCGCACGTCGTCGGAGGCGTCGAGCCGGACGGGGTGGATCGCGGTGAACCAGCCGACGGTCTGCGAGAGGTCCACCTCGCGCGGCCGGCCGTGGCTCTCCAGGGCGACCAGCAGTTCGGGGACGCCGCGCCAGTCGCGTACCGCCCGGGCGAGCGCCGTCAGGAGGACGGCGTCCGGGGTGGTGCGGTGGGCGGCGGGCAGGGTGGTGACCAGGGCGCGGGTGGTGTCCGCGTCGAGCCGGATCTCGTGGTGCGCGGCGGTCTGCACGGTGTCCCGGGCGGGGTCGAGCGGCCGGGTGAGGGGCTCGGTCGCGGTCATCCGCCGCCAGTGCGGGAGTTCGGCGCGCCGGTCGGCCTCACGCAGGGTCCGGGCCCAGCCGAGGAAGGACTGCCCGTGCCGGGTCAGCTCTCCCCCGTCGTGGGCGTGCCGGAGGTCGTCCAGGAGGATGCGCCAGGAGACGCCGTCGGCCACCAGGTGGTGGGCGATCAGGACGAGCCGGCCGGGGCGGTCGGGCCCGGCGTCCACCCAGACCGCGCGCAGCATCGGGCCGGTGCGCGGGTCCAGCGCCGCGCGGGCGGCGGTGGTCGCCGCGTCGGCGGCGGCGCGCGGGTCGCCGTCCGCCGGGACGCGGGTCAGGACGTCGGCCCCGGTCACCGCCCCGGCCGGCGGGATGTGCAGCACGTCGTCGCCGAGGCGGGCGCGCAGCACGTCGTGGCGGGCCAGCAGGGCGTCGAGCACGGCGCGCCAGCTCTTCTCGTCGCCGCCGGCCGGGACGCAGACCTCCACCCACTGGCAGAAGCCGTCGGCGGCCTTGCCCGCGCGGTGCAGCAGGTCCCGCATGACCGGGGTCAGCGGGGCGTCCCCGACGGCCGGGGCGGCCTCGCCGTCCAGGGCGCGGGCGCGGGCGGCGATGCCCGCGACGGTCTCGCCGTCGAACACGTCCTTCGGGCTCAGCCCGAGCCCCTGGCGGCGGACCCGGGAGACCAGCTGGAGGGAGACGATGCTGTCGCCGCCGACGTCGAAGAAGTTGTCGTCGGGGCCGATGTCGTCGCGGCCCAGTACGTCCCGGAACACGGCGAGCAGCACCGCTTCCGCCTCGGTGGCCGGTTCGCGCCGGGCGGCCGAGGTGGAGGCGGGGGCGGGCAGCGCCGAGGCGTCGAGCTTGCCGCTCGGGCTCAGCGGCAGCCGGTCGAGCGGGACGAGCGCCGTCGGCACCATGTGGTCGGGCAGCCGCTCGGCGAGGTACGCCCGCACCTCGGCGGTGTCCGGGTCGGCGTCGTCGGCCGGGATGACGTAGCCGACGAGCCTCCCCTCGCGCATCACGACGGCGCAGGCGCGGACGTCGGGGTGGCCGGTGAGGACGGTCTCGATCTCCCCGAGCTCGACGCGGAATCCGCGTACCTTGATCTGGTGGTCGGCGCGGCCGAGGAAGACCAGCTGTCCGTCGTGCCGCCACCGCACCAGGTCGCCCGTCCGGTACATGCGGGTGCCGGGCGGCCCGTAGGGGTCCGCGACGAACGCTCCGGAGGTCAGCCCGGGCCGGCCGAGGTAGCCGCGGGCCACGCTCGGGCCGCCGAGGTACAGCTCGCCGGTGACGCCGACGCCGGCCGGCTGGAGTCCGCCGTCGAGCACATACGCGCGGACGTTCGGGTCGGGGCGGCCGATCGGCAGCGGTCCGGCGTCGTCCGGGTCGTAGTGCCAGGTGGTGGAGTTGATGGTGACCTCGGTGGGCCCGTAGGCGTTGAACAGCGCCCGGCGGCCCCGGCCCCAGCGGTGGGCGAGCTCCGGGTCGAGCCGTTCGGCGCCGACGACGAAGAGCACGTCGGGGCCGACGGTGCGGTCGTCGGGCATGGCCGCGAGGAACGACGGGAGCAGGTTGACCCCGGTGACCCGGTGCTCGGCGATGTAGTCGAGGAGTTCGTCGCCGGGGACGCGCACCTCCTCGGGTGCGATGACGGACGTACCGCCCGACAGCAGCGGCACCATGGTCTGCCAGAACGCCACATCGAAGCCGGTCGACGCGAAGTGCAGGTAACGGTCGTGCTCGGTGACGCCGACGACCTCCTCCTGGAGGGCGATCAGATCGGGCACACCCCGGTGGGTGACGCCGACGCCCTTGGGGCGGCCGGTGGTGCCCGAGGTGTAGATGACGTACGCGAGTGCGTCGTCGGTGAGCCGGGCGCGCGCCTCGGCCGGGTCGGTGTCCGGTACGGAGGCGAGGGTGGCCGGGTCGTCCAGGCGCAGGACGGGGATCTCCCGGTCGACGGGCAGTTCGGCGCCGGTCGTCACGACGGCCGCCGGCGCGATGTCGTCAAACATGTACGCGAGCCGTTCGCGCGGGTAGGCCGCGTCCATCGGTACGTACACCGCGCCCGCCTTGGCGACGCCGAACAGGGCGACGGTCATCTCGACGTCCCGTCCGATGAGGACCGCCACGGGGTCCTGCGGCCGGACGCCGTGCGCGATGAGCGCGTGGGCGAGGCGGTTGGCCTGCCGGTCCAGTTCCTCGTACGAGAGGCTGCGGTCGCGGCAGACCAGCGCCTCGCCGCCGGGCTTGCGCCGGACCCAGCCGGCGAACTCGTCCAGCCAGTGGCCGCGTTCCTTCGCAGCGACGATCCCGGTGCCCGTACGCAGCATGCGGGCGCGCTCACCGGCGTCGAGGGCGGGCAGCGCGACGGCGGCCCTGCCCGGGTCCTCGGCGATCTCGTGGAGCAGGTTGCGCAGCCAGCGGCCGTAGTCGCGCACGGTGTCCCGGTCGAAGGCGCCGGGCTGGTAGCCGAGGCCGACGGTGATCTCGTCGCCCGGGATCACGATGACGGTGAGCGCGTAGTGCGTGGCGTCCGTGATGTCGACGCCGGTGAGGTCGAGCCCGGGGGCGAGGGGGGTGCGGGTGCGGCTGGAGAGCGGGAAGTTCTCCATGACGAGCATGGTGTCGAAGAGTTCGCCGATGCCCACGGCCCGTTGGATTGCGGGCAGTCCGACGTGGTGGTGCTCGGCGAGGGCGACGCTCTCCGCGTGCACCTGGGCCATCAGGTCCGTCACCGTGCGGTCCGGGCTGTACCGGACGCGGACCGGGACGGTGGTGCCGAGCTGACCGATCATCGACTCGACACCGTCCACCTCGGCGGGCCGGCCGGAGACCGGGCAGCCGAACACGACGTCGCGGCGGCCGGTGAGCCTGCCCAGGAGCAGGCCCCACGCCGTCTGGAGGACCGTCGTCAGGGTGATGCCCCGCTCCCGGGCGAAGGCGCGCAGCCGGTCGCTGAACTCGCGGCCCAGCTCGACGGTCTCCCGGCCCGGCCGCTCCACGGCGTTCCCGGTGCTCGCGGGCGCCAGCCGGGTCGCTTCGTCGACGCCCGCGAGTGCCTGGCGCCAGGCGGCGACGGACGCCGCCTCGTCCCGGCCCGCCAGCCAGTGGAAGTACTCGGACAGGGGCGGGGCGACGGGTGCGGCGGGGCCGCCGCCGAGTTCCGCGTAGAGCGCGAGGAGGGTGCGGCCGACGATGGGCATCGACCAGCCGTCGAGCAGGGCGTGGTGGTTGGTGATGACCAGCTTGTGCTCGGCGGGCCCGGTCCGGGAGAGCAGGAAGCGGATGAGCGGCGGCCGCGCAGGGTCGAAGGGGCGCGCCAGGTCGGCGCGGGCCGCTTCGGCGAAGTCGTCGTCCTGCCGCCATTCCAGGGTGACGTCGGCCGGGATCACCTGCACCACGTCGTCCCCGGCGGTGCCGAGGTGGACGCGCAGGGCGGGGTGGCGGCGCAGCAGCTCATGGGCGGCGCGCGCCATCCGGTCCGGATCCAGCTCCCCGGACAGGGTGGTGACGGCCTGGACGACGTAGACATCGGTGTCCGTGTCGTCGCGGACCAGGGTGTGGAACGACAGACCGAGCTGGAGCGGGGTGGCGGGCAGCACGTCGCTGACCCGGCCGGTGCGCTCCAGGGCGTCGATCGCGTCCTGGTCGAGGGCCACCAGCGGCAGGTCGGAGGGGGTGAGCCCGCCCGTGGTGTGCAGGGCGTGCGCGGCCAGCGCGTCGAGCGCGGCGGCCCAGCAGTCCTGGAGGGCGGCCACGGCGTCGGGGCCCAGGACCTCGCCGGCGGCGGTCCACTCGACGGCGAGCCGGCGGGTGCCGCCCTCGTGGACGAAGCAGTTGAGGGCCAGCACCTGTTCGAGGGCCTTGGCGTCGGGCTCGGTCACCGAGAACGCGTCGTGCTCGGGGAGCCGCCAGCCGTCGGCGGCCGGCGGGGCGAACCTGCCGAGGTAGTTGAGCAGCACGTCCGGCGGCGGTGTCGCGCCCAGCTCCGGGCCCGCCTGCGGGTCGAGGTGGCGCAGCACCCCGTAGCCGATGCCGTTGTCCGGGGCGGCGCGGCGGGCCTCCTTGGCGGCGCGCAGGGTCGCGCGGACGTCGTCGGAGGCGGGCACGCGGACGGGGTACTCGCTGGTGAACCAGCCCACCGTGCGGGCCAGGTCGAGGTGTTCGCGGCCGTGGCCCTCCATGGTCACGGTCACGGTGTCGCCACGCAGGCCCCAGCCGCGCAGGGCGAGGACGAGGGCGGCGAGCAGGACCTCGTCCACGCCGGCCCGGTAGGCGGCGGGCAGCGTGGTGAGCAGGGCCTCGGTGGCCTCGGGCGAGGCGGTCGTGACCGAGCGGCGGGCGGTGGCCACGGTGTCGCGCGCGGGGTCCAGGGGACGCGCTCCGAGCCGGGACGCGGATTTCAATGCCGTGCGCCAGTGGGCGAGTTCACCGCGCCGGGCGCCGGTCCTGCCCTGTTCGGCGAGGACCTGGGCGTGGCGGCGCCAGGAGGTGCCGGAGGGTTCGAGGGCGCCGCCGGCGCAGGCGGTGTGCAGGTCGGGCAGCAGGACGCGCCAGGACACGCCGTCCATCGCGAGGTGGTGCACGACGAGGACCAGCCGGTCCGGCGCGTCCTCCCCCGTACGCAGCAGGGCGGCGCGCACCAGGTCCCCGGTGCGCGGGTCGAGCTGTCCGGCGAGCCGCCCGGCCAGCGCGGTGACCTCTTCTCCGGTGACTTCCTCGGCGGCGGCCCGGACCGTGCCCCGGGGCAGGATCTCCGGCTCCCCGGCCACCCGCAGCCGCAGCGCGTCGTGGTGGTCGATGAGGGCCTGCACCCCCCGGGTCAGCTGGTCCGGGGTGAGCACGTCCACGTACAGGGCGGTCCACTGGGCGTATCCGGCGACCGTGTCGATGTCCGGGTGCGGGTCGAGCAGGGCGCGCACGATGGGCGGGGCGGGCACCGGGCCGACGGGCTCGTCCGCCGGGCCGGCCGCCCCGTCGAGTGGTTCGGCGGAGGCGGCGAGCGCGGCGAAGGTGCGCCGGGCCAGCAGGTCCTTGGGGCGCAGCCCGAGGCCGAGGGCGCGCAGCCGGCTGCTGACGGTGATCGCGGTGATGCTGTCGCCGCCCAGGGCGAAGAAGTCGTCGTCCACGCCGACGCGTGCGACGTCGAGCGTGTCGGCGAGGACGGTGCACAGCAGGCGTTCGCGTGCGGTGACCGGCTCCCGGCCGCCACCGGGCAGGGCGGGCGCGGGCAGCGCGGCGCGGTCGAGCTTGCCGTTGGGTGTGACGGGCAGGGCGCCGAGGACCACGACGGCGGCGGGCACCATGTGTTCGGGCAGCCGTTCGGCGAGCCGGGCGCGTGCCTCGTCGCCGGTGACGGAGGCGGACACGATGTAGCCGACGAGCCGCGACGACAGGACCCGGGCGGCTGCCGCGGTGACTCCGGGCAGGGCCGCGAGGGCCTCCTCCACCTCGCCGGTCTCCACCCGGTGGCCCCGGATCTTCACCTGTCCGTCGCTCCGGCCGCCGTACTCCAGGCCCCGGCCGGGCAGCCACCGGGCCCGGTCGCCGGTGCGGTACATCCGGTCGCCGGGAGCGCCGAAGGGGTCGGCGACGAAGCGTTCGGCGGTGGCCCCGGGCCGGCCGAGGTAGCCGCGGGCCAGGTGCGGTCCGGCCAGGTACAGTTCGCCGGCCGTGCCGGGCGGGACGGGCTGGAGGGCGTGGTCCAGGAGGTAGACCCGGGTGCCGGCGAGGGGGCGCCCGATGAGCGGGTCGCCGCCGTCGATGCGGGCGGTGGTGGCGTCCACGGTCGCCTCGGTCGGCCCGTACATGTTGCGCGCGGCGATCCCGGCGGCGGCGACGCGGCGCCACAGGGCGGCCGGGGTGGCCTCGCCGCCCAGGAGCAGCAGCGCCGGCGACAGGTCGAGCAGGCCGGCGTCGATGAGCGGGGCGGCCATCGAGGGTGTGGTGTCGATGATGTCGATGCCGTCGCGGGCGTACGCGGCGAGCAAAGCGTCCGCGTCGCGGGCCGTCTCGGCGTCGTACACGTGGAGTTCGTGCCCGCAGAGCAGCCAGACGAGATGTTCGAAGGCGGAGTCGAAGGCGAAGGAGTAGGTGTGCGCGGCGCGCAGCCGGCGGCCGGTGGCCCGTTCGGCCTCCGCGACGACGGTGGACCGCTGGTGGTGCAGCAGGGCGGCGAGCCCGCCGGCGCGGCCGAGCACGCCCTTGGGGCGGCCGGTCGATCCGGAGGTGTGGATGACGTAGGCCAGGTGCTCGGGGTGGCGGGGCCGGGACAGCTCGGCGGTGGTCAGCGGGTCTCCGGAGAGGTCCGCGGCCTCGTCCAGGAGGGTCTTCCAGGGCAGCCCGTCGACGGTGCCGTCGGTGAGGACGAGGACCGGGCGTGTGTCCGCGACGAGTTCGCGCAGCCGCTCGGGCGGGTGCGCGGCGTCCAGCGGCAGGAAGGCGGCGCCCGCGTCCAGGACGGCGAGCAGGGCGACGACGGCGTCGGACGAGCGCGGCAGGGCGAGCGCGACGACGTCCTCGGCGCCGACGCCCCGGGCGCGCAGGGCGCGGGCCACGCGGTGGACCCGGCCGGCGAGTCCGGCGGCGGTCAGCCGTTCGCCGCCGCAGACCAGGGCGGTGTCCCCGGGTCCGGCGGCGGCCATCGCGTCGAGGGCGGCGGGCACGTCGAGGGGGGTGCCGGGCAGGGCGGGCGGGCTCCATTCGGCGGGCAGCCCCTGGCCGCCGAGCGCGATCCGGGCGACGGGCAGGCCCTCGATGAGCCCGGTGAGCAGGGCGCGCAGCCCGGTCATCAGGCTGTCGACGGCCGCCTGGTCCTTGGCGCGGGCGTCCACCTCGAAGCCGAGCAGGAGCCCGCCGTCGCGGGTGGGCTGGACGCTGAGGCCCAGGTCCTCGGGCGGGCCGCCCGCGACGTTGCGCATGACGCCGGCCGCTCCGGCGAAGTCGAGCGTCAGGTCGAACGCCTTGAGGTTGATGCCGCGTCCGTGCAGCAGCGCGCCGGCGCCGGGCACGCCGAGGTCGCGGGGCAGGTCCTCGCCCCGGTAGCGCTGGTGGTCGCGCATCTCGCGCATGGCGGTGGCGACGCGCCGGCTGAGCTCGCCGAGCCGGTCGTCGCCGCGCACGGTGACCCGCATCGGCAGCACGTTGACCGCCATGGCGGGCGTGCGCAGCGCGGCGGAGCCGGTCCGGCACATCAGGGGCAGCGCGAAGACGACGTCCGTGCGACCGAGCACGCGGTGCAGGAAGGCGGCGTAGCAGGCGATCAGGGCCTCCCCCCAGGCGACGCCCTCCGCGTCCGCGAAGGCGCGCAGGGCGGCGGTCTCCCCGGCGCCGAGGACGGCCCGCGCGGTGAGCGTGCGGGCGGGCGCACCGGCCGTGCCGGGCCCGTCGTGGGCGTCGACGTCGGGCAGCGGCGTGAACCGCTCGACCCAGTACGCGCGGTCCTCGGCGGCCCGGTCGCTCTCGCGGTAGGCGGTGTCCTCGGCGACGAGCGTCGCGAAGGCGCCGAACGTCGAGCGGGGCGGTTCGGTGCCGCGGACCAGGGCGGTGTAGTGGGCGGCGGTGCGGCGGGCGAGCAGGGCGGCGGTGTAGCCGTCGAAGACGAGGTGGTGGCCGAGCTGGGTGTACCAGACCTCGCGGTCGGAGAGCTTGATGACGATACGGGCGTACAGCGGGCGGTCCGTCATGCCCCGGCACGCCTCGGCGAGCCGGGCGCGTTCGGCGTCGACCAGTGCCTGGGCCGCGGCGGCGGGGTCGGGCTCGGCGCTGACGTCGACGAGCGGCGGGAGGGCGACGGGTTCGGCGCAGACGGCCTGGCGTGGGCCCTCGGGCGTCTCGTACACCCGGAGCCGCAGGCTCTCGGCCTCCTCGGTGGTGGCCCGGACCGCCCGCGCGAGCGCGTCCGTGTCGACGGGTCCCTCACCGGATATCTCGATGACGTCGCCGACCACGTAGTACGGGGAGTCGGGTTCGATGCGCTGGGCGTTCCAGATGCCGAGTTGGGCGCCGGTCAGGGGGAGGAGGCCGTCCGGGGGCACGCTCGCGGTGGTCAACTTACTCTCCTTGCAGGGTGGGGACGACCATCGGAGTGCCGGTCACGGGGTCCGGGACGACGACGCTGGGCAGGTCGAAGACGTCCTTGATCAGCGTGGCGTCCACGATGTCCGCGGGGTCGCCCTCGGCGACCACCTCGCCGGCCTTCATGGCCACCAGGTGGTCGGCGAACCGGCACGCCTGGTTGATGTCGTGCAGGACCGCGACGACGGTGCGGCCCTCGTTGCGCAGCTTGGCGAGCAGGCCGAGCAGTTGATACTGGTGGGTGATGTCGAGGAACGAGGTGGGTTCGTCCAGCAGCATGTAGGGCGTCTGCTGGGCGAGCACCATCGCCATCCAGACGCGTTGCCGCTGCCCGCCGGAGAGTTCCTGTACGGGCCGCTCCGCCAGGTCCGCGACGCCTGCGGCGGTCATCGCCCCGTCGACGGCCGCCTGGTCGCCGTCCGACCACAGGGCCAGCATCGACTGGTGCGGGAAGCGGCCCCGGGCCACGAGCTGGCGGACCTTGATGTCCTCCGGCGCCGTGGGGTCCTGCGGGAGGAAGCCGAGCTGCTTGGCCAGCGCCTTGGTCCCGAACGCGCCGACCTCGCGGCCGTCGAACTCCACCTGTCCGGAGTGCGGTTTGAGCAGCCGGACGAGCGCGCTCAACAGGGTTGACTTCCCGCAGGCGTTGGGGCCGACGATGGCGGTGAACGCACCGTCGGGCACGTCGAGGGTGAGCCGTGTGGACACGACGCGGTCTCCGTAGCGCAGGGTGATCTCCCGCGCCGTCAGGCGTGCGGTCACGCGCGCCTCACCTCCTTGGTCAGCAGCCAGATCAGATAGCAACCGCCGATCGCGGTGCTCACGACGCCCACCGGCAGCGCGACCGGGGCGAGCAGCATCTGCGCCACCAGGTCCGCGCCCTGGAGCAGGACCGCCCCGGTCAGCGCGGCCGGGAGCAGCGGGATGCCGGCGGCGCCCGCGAGCCGGCGGCCGATCTGCGGCGCGGCCAGCGCGATGAACGCGATGGGCCCCGCCACGGCGGTCACCGTGGCGGTGCAGCCGACGCCGACCAGGACCATCAGCAGCCGCAGCCGGTCGAGTCCGACGCCGGTGGTCACGGCGACCGGGTCGCCGAGCGCCGCCTGGTGCATGGCGTGGGCCCGGGTGGTCATCAGGAGCAGCAGCACCGCGATGACGGCGAACGGGATGCCCAGGTCCTCCCAGCCGACCCCGTTGAGGGAGCCGGCGCTCCAGCCGACGGCGGCGATCGCCACCTCCAGCTCGGCGCGCAGCACGATCCACGAGTTGACCGCGGTCACCATCGCGTTGACGGCGATGCCGATGACCACCAGCCGGAGTCCGGAGAAGCCGTGTTCGAGCGAGAGCAGGTAGATGGCGGCGGCGACGGCCAGCCCGCCGATGACGGAGCCGACGGCCAGCTGGGCGGAGGTGCCGGACAGGACGGTGATGGCGACGAGGGCGCCGGTGTAGGCGCCGGCGTCGAGCCCGATGACGTCGGGGCTGCCCATGGGGTTGCGGGTGAGGTTCTGGAAGAGGGCGCCCGCGACACCGAGGGCCAGGCCGAAGACGATGCCGGCCAGGACGCGCGGCAGCCGCCAGTCCCGGATCACCACGGAGTGCTCCGAGCCGGTGAGGACGGCGAACACCCGGGAGGGCGACGACCATGACGCCCCGTAGCACAGCCCGAGGAGGCCGAGGCCCAGCATCAGGGCGACGAGCACCGCGACGAGTACCACCGTGCGGCGTTCGGCGCGCAGTCCGCGTATGTTCACAGCGACCCCGCCCCGTAGCGGCGGACCGCCCAGATCAGCATGGGGCCGCCGAGGAACGCGGTCACGATGGCCACCGGCACCTCGCCGGTCGGGAGCAGGACGCGCGAGGCCATGTCGGCCGCGAGCAGCAGGACCGGGCCGAGCACCATCGTGTAGCCGATCAGCCAGGGTACGGAGCCGGAGGCCGGCCGGCGCGCGAGGTGCGGCACGATCAGCCCGACGAAGAGGATGGGTCCCGCCACCGCCGTCGCCGCCCCGCTGAGGACGGTGATGAGGACGAGGGTGACGATTCGGACCCGGCCGACATGGGCGCCGAGGGTGTGCGCCACGTTCTCGCCGAGCGTGAGGGCGTTGAGGGCCCTGCTCAGCAGCAGCGCACCGGCGAGGGAGACCACGATGGCGGTCAACGGCCAGGCGAGCGGCGCCTGTTCGCGTCCGGCCAGGGTGCCGACGGACCAGAAGCGGTACACGTCGAAGGTGTCGGGGAGCATCAGCCGCAGACCGAGGGAGACGCCGCTCAGCACCGCGGTCAGCGCCACCCCGGTGAGCACCAGGCGCAGCGGTGAGCGGCGGCCGACCGCGGCGACAAGCACCGCCGCGACCGCCGATCCGATGACGGCGAAGCCGAGCTGTCCGGCCTGGCCGGCGGCCAGGCCGAGCGCGGACCCGATGGTGACCGCGAACCCGGCGCCCGCGGTGACCCCGAGGATGCCGGGCTCGGCGAGCGGGTTGCGGGCGAGTGTCTGGATGAGCGCGCCGGAGACGGCGAGCGCGGCGCCGACGGCGCCGGCGAGCACCGCGCGCGGCGCCCGCACGTCCCGCACGATGACGTGGTCGTCGGTGCCCCGGTAGTCGAACAGTGCGCGCACGACGTCGCCGGGGGCGATGTGGCGGGCCCCGACGCCCATGCTAAGGACGGCGAGAGCGGCCAGCAGGATCAGTCCGCCGATGAGCAGGGCGGTCTGTGAGACGGCCCGCCGGCTCCCCGCGGCCTCGGACGCGCGGCCCGCGACGGTCACCGCTTCAGCAGCGGAGCGAGCGACTGGTCGATCGCGTCCAGGGTCATCAGGGCCTCGCCGTAGGTGGCGGCCTCGGTGTAGCGGAACGGGTAGACCTTGCCGGCCTTGACGGCGGGCAGGTTCTTCCAGAGCTTGGAGTCCAGGACGTACGTGACGGACGGCGGGACGCTGCCGTCGGCGCTGACGGAGTAGGTCAGCGCGTCGGCCTCGCGGAAGGCGTCGGGCAGTTCCTCGATGGAGGGGTACTCGCTGACGGCCTGGGAGCCCGGTCCGGGCTTCTTGACCTTGCCGTAGTAGGCGGCGCCCAGGTCCTCGGCGATGTTGGTGCCCCAGGAGCCGTTGAACTCGCGCTGGAAGGTGCCCTTGGCGGCGTCACCGTACGCGCCGACGTGGCCGAGCTTCAGCTTCGGCAGGACATCCTTGTACTTGGCGGCCAGTTCGGCGGCCTTGGTGTCGTACGCCTTCTTCTGGGCGTCGAACTGCTCCAGCGCGCCGGCCGCGTCGGCCTGCTTGCGGGAGAGGTCGCGCCAGGCGGACGGGAGGCTCGGGCCGATCGCCACGACGGGGGCGATGGACTTCAGCCGCTTCATGTCGATGTCGCCGAGCACGGGCGCCGGGACACCGATGACGATCAGGTCGGGCTCGGCCTCGGCGATGGCCTCGTAGTTGGTCTCGGCCGCCTGCTCGCCCGCCACCTTGGTGAGCTTCTTGTAGGTGGCGAGGTCCTCCTTGTTCATCATCGGCTCGCCGCGCTTCCACGACGAGATGCCGACCAGCGGCGCGTCGGCCTCGATCAGCGCGGGCACGGCATAGCCGGTGGCCACCACACGCTTCGGGTTCGCCGGGATCGTGATCTTGCCGTTGTCCGCGGTGAACACCCGGGTCTTCGTCTTCTCCGAGGCGGAATCCGACCCGCCGTCCGAGGACGACCCGCATCCGGCCAGTACGAGGGCCAGCGCGACGGCGCCGACCAGGCCGGACGATCTGCGTATGGACATTCCGAAGCTCCTTGCTACTTAGGTGAGGCTCACCTTACTTGATGGCCTTTCGGGCCGACAACCCACAGGTCGCGCGCCATCCGGTCCCGCGGTGGATCAGTGCGCGTGACCGTGGTCGTGGTCGTCCTCGTCGAAGTCCGCGACGCCCCGCTTCCAGTAGCCGGTGATGTCGTAGTCGGCCTTGTCCAGCCGGAGTTCGTCCCGGGCCCAGCGGCGCAGGGGCTTGATCTGCCCGGCCTCGCCGGCCACCCAGACGTACGCCCGCTCCCCCTCGGGCACACTGACGGACATCGCGGCCCGGGCCAGCGCGTCACCGGAGCCGGCGGGCGCGCCGTCGCGGTGCAGCCAGTGGACCTCTACGCCCTCGGGCGCGGAGAGCCCGATCTCCTCGCCGGCGTCCGCGACTTCGATGAACGCCCAGCCCTTGGCGGTCCTCGGCAGCTCCTCCAGCCATCGCGCGACGGCGGGCAGAGCGGTGAGGTCCCCGACGAGCAGATAGCGGTCGTAGCTGTGCGGAACGATCAGCCCGCCGGGCGGTCCGGCGACGTGGACGGTGTCGCCGGGCTGCGCCTTGCCGGCCCAGTCGGAGGCGAGTCCGCCCTCGTGCACCGCGATGTCGATGTCGAGCTCGCCCGTGAGGGAGTCGTAGCGGCGCACGGTGTACTCGCGTGAGGTGGGCAGCGGCCTGGGCCAGCGCAGCATCGCCCCGTTCCGCTCGGGCAGCCGCAGGGTGCCGTCCGGCTCCCGGAAGATCAGTTTCACGTGCTCGTCCGGCGCGTGGGCCTCGAACCCCTCGGTGCCGGGGCCGCCCAGCGTCACCCGCAGCAAGCCCGCGCCGACGGGGGCCGTGCGCACGACCTCGGCCTCCCGGATGCCGATCGGATAGCCGACCTTCTCGGCGTGCAGCCCGGCGCGCACCTCGGCGATCCGGTCCAGGTGGCGGTCGCGGTGGTCGGTGCGGCTCATGCGGCCTCACCCGCCAGCAGCGCCTGCCAGTGGCCGAGTTCGGGCAGCTCGAAGAGGTCGGGGAACTCCAGCGCGGTCGCCCCCGCCGCGCGCCAGCGCTCCACCAGGACCATGATCCGCATCGAGTCGAGACCGAGGTCGACCAGGTTCTCGTCGGGCGCGATCTCGCCGGGCTCGCAGCCCAGCAGTTCGGCGATGTCGGCCCTGACACGGTCGGGCGACAAGGTCTGACTCATCCAAGTACTCCTCGGTGGGTGGGCGCCGACGGCGGGTCGGAGCGGGCGTGACGGTGCTTACGGGGCCCGGCGCGACGGTGTGCGCGCGAACAGCCGCCGGGGGCCCCGACGTCCACAGCGCACGCGGGGGCGCGGCCCGGCCCGCCGACGGGGCGCGGCGCACGCGGTGAAGGGTTACGGAATCGGCCACAGCCCCCCTCGGGCCGAGGCAAGGCTAACCTAACATCGACATGTGCGACACGGGCACCCAGCCCGCCAACCAGGCCGTTGCGAGGCGCAGTTCGGCCGCGAGGCCCATAGCTCGAACCCCACCACCCTCCTGCGCGAACGGGGCAACTTAGGTTACCCTCACCTAACCTACCGTAGGTGCTGCTGCGGGTGAAGACCCGCCGCAGGCGTGCCGCCGCGCCGAACCGGCGCAGCTCCTCAGCGCATCCTCATCCCTGGCCCCGCCCACGGGGCATCGAGAACGGAGTCCCCGTGTCGACGGCATCCCGAGTCGCCGCGCCCGTACCCACGGCCCATCCGGCCACCGGGGCGGCCACCTCTCTCCTGGACGCCTACGCGCCCGGCGACCGCTTCCTCGCCACCCCCGGACGCACCCTGCTGGCCCGGGGTGCGGCGCTCCAAGTGCCGCACGGCGCACAGCCGGTGGACCGGCGCGTGGCGGACACCCTGGCGGAGGCCACCGACGCCGGACAGCGATCGCCGGTGGTCATGGGGGCGATCCCGTTCGACCACACGGAACCGGCCGCCCTGAGCGTGCCCACCGCGCTGCGCACCGGACCGCCGCTCACCTGCGACCCCCTCATCGCCCTGCCCTCGCCGGGGACGGACTCCCCCGGCTGGCGGATCCGGCCGGTCCCGGAGCCGGAGGTCTACGCGAAGGGCGTGGCCGCGGCCGTGGAGCGGATGTGGCGCGGCGAGTTCAGCAAGGTCGTCCTCGCCCGCACTCTGGAGCTCACCTCGCCCGCACCGCTGGACGTGCCCGCCATGCTCCAGCGCCTGGCCCGCCGCGACCCTTCCGGTTACACCTTCGCGCTCCCCACCGGCCCCGGCCGCACCCTGATCGGCGCCAGCCCCGAACTCCTCGTCTCCCGCCGGGGCCGCCGGGTGGTCGCCAACCCGCTGGCGGGCTCCGCCCCGCGCAGCGACGACCTCGCCGAGGACGTCCGCCGCGCCGCCGCGCTCCTGGAGTCCGCGAAGGACCTCCACGAGCACGCCGTCGTCGTGGACGCCGTGCACCAGGCGCTCGCCCCGCACTGTTCGGGGACGACCGTGCCGCCGCGGCCGACACTGATCCGCACCGCGGCCATGTGGCACCTGTCCACCACGGTCACGGGCACGCTGAACGACCCGGACACCTCCGCGCTCACGCTGGCCCGCGCCCTGCACCCCACCCCGGCCGTGTGCGGCACGCCGACGGCGACGGCCCGGCGGGTACTGACCGAGACCGAGCCGTTCGACCGGGGCTTCTTCACGGGCGTGGTCGGCTGGGGCGACGCGCGCGGCGACGGGGAATGGGTCGTCACCATCCGCTGCGCGGAGGCGGAGGAGCGCACGCTGCGCCTCTACGCCGGCGCGGGCGTCGTCGCCGCGTCCGAACCGGAGGCCGAGACCGCCGAGACGGCCGCGAAGTTCCGCACGTTCCTGAGCGCGGTGGGCGCCGAGCTCTGAACCGCCGGGTCACGCAGTGAGGGCGGCGGGCTCTCCCAGCCGGGCGGCCGCCGTCCGCCAGGCGGCGGTGACAGCGAGGCGGGCCTGTGCGGTGGCCGCCGGACCGTCGCCGTCGAGTCGCAGCGGCGGCCCGACGTGGACGTGCAGACGGGGACGGCGCAGCGGGGCGGTGGCCAGGCCCGCGAGCTGCTTGGCGGCCGGGCCCGAGGTGACCCGGCGGGCCCCGGCCTGACCCAGCGGGATGACCGGCGCGCCGGTGCGGTGCGCGAGCCGGGCGAGGCCGCGGTGGAAGGCACCCGGTGCCGCTTCGGCGGCGTCCCCGCGGTCGGGCAGGCCGCCCTCCGCGTAGATGAGGATGTGCCGGCCCCGTTCCAGCGCCTCCTGCGCGAGGACGACGGCCCGGCCGGCGCGGGGGTCGCCGCGGTGGACGGGGATGTGTCCCTCACGCGCCAGGGCGCGGCCGAGCACGGGGACGCGCCAGAGCCCGGCGGCCGCCATCACGACGGGCCGGGCACCGAGGAGGCGCAGGGCCGCCAGGACGATCGCGGGGTCCGCGAGCGAGGTGTGGTTGGCGGCGATGATACCGGCCGGGGGCAGAACGGCGTCCGCGTCGGTGGTCAGCGTCAACCGCCCGAAGACGGGCACCAGTTGACCGGATAGACGGCTAAGCATGGGGTATCTCCGGTTCGCTCGGGGGGAGTTCCATCGTTCCGCCCTGAACGGCCGCCCGGCTGAGCGGTGCTACTCATCCCCCGCGGGTATCCGGACGGCTCCGCCGCCCGCACGTCACCGCCGGACGGCGTCCGCGATCGCCGTGGTCACCAGCTTGCCGACCGCTGCCGCGTCCGGCGGCCCGGGATCACGGTCCGCGAACAGCAGGTGCCCGCCCCCGACGAGGGTGAGGGTGAGGGAGTCGATGTCCGCGTCGGCCGACACCCGGCCCCGCGCGCGCTCCGCCGCCAGGTAGCCGGAGACGGCAGTCGTGATCTGGGCGAGGATCGCGATGCCGCCCCCGGGGGTCGCCCGCCTGAGGCGCGCGCGCAGCTCGTCCCGGAAGGTGATGAGAGGAATGATCGCGACCGGCACCGGCCCGAAGAAGGCGGACAGCGCGTCGGTGAGATTGCCCGCCACGGTGCCGGCGCCGGCGCTCTCGCTCAGCGTCCGCGCCCGCGCGTCGAGCTCCGCGGCCCGGTCGAGCACGAGCTCGGCGAGGAAGGCGTCGAAGTCGGCGAAGTGCCGGTGCAGGACACCCTTGGCGCAGCCCGCCTCGTCGGTGACGGCCCTGCTGGTCAGAGCGTTCGGCCCGTCCCGCAGCAGGACGCGCTCGGCGGCGTCGAACAGCTGCTGCCGGGCGTCGCGAAGGTGCACTCCGGTCGGCACGTACCACTCCTCATGTCGTCCACGCCCTGCCACGCCTTGGCATGTGGGCACTTGCCCACTAAAGTGGGCCCATGCCCACTCTACCGCGGGAGCAGCCCGGCGCGGAGCAGCCGCAGCCCCATCACGCCCGCCGGACCGCCCAGTCCTTCGGCACCGACGCACGGCGCTACGACGAGGCCCGCCCCTCCTACCCCGATGACCTGGTGGCCCGTGTCGTCGCCGGAAGCCCGGGGCCCGGCGTGCTCGACGTCGGCTGCGGAACCGGCATCGCGGCCCGCCAGTTCCGGGCGGCCGGCTGCACGGTGCTCGGTGTCGAACCGGATGCCCGGATGGCGGACCTGGCCCGCGCGCACGGCGTCCGCGTCGAGGTGGCGACCTTCGAGGCGTGGGACCCGGCGGGCCGGACGTTCGACGCGGTGACTGCCGCCCAGTCGTGGCACTGGGTGGACCCGGCGGTGGGCGCCGGGAAGGCGGCCCGGGTGCTGCGGCCGGGCGGGCGCCTCGCGGTCTTCGGGCACGTCTTCGAGCCGCCCGCCGAGGTGGCGGAGCCGTTCGCGGCGGCCTTCCGCCGGGTGGCCCCGGACTCGCCGTTCAGCGGCCGTCCGGCCCGGCGCCCGCTGGAGGCGTACCGGGCCGGGTACGCGAAGACCGCCGAGCAGATCCGCGCGACCGGGCACTTCCACGCACCGGAGCAGTGGCAGTTCGACTGGGAACGCCCCTACACCCGGGACCAGTGGCTGGACCTGCTCCCGACCACCGGCGGCCTCACCCGGCTCCGCCCCGACCAGCTGACGGAGATCCTGACGGCGGTGGGCGATGCCATCGACGCGCTGGGCGGCCGTTTCACCATGCGGTACGTCACCCTGGCGACGACGGCCGTCCGCGCCGAGAGCACCTAGCCCACCAGGTCGGGCGCGCGCAGCATCTCGTCCGGGACGCCCCAGGCGTCCACGAGGTCGACCGCGAGCGGACGGACCTTGCGGCAGAGCTCGTTCACCTCGCGGCTGATCGCCTTGGAGCGCTGGACGGTCAGCCGGCCGTGCTCCATGAACCAGGCCCGGTCCGCCTCGATGGCCGAGAGGGCGAACAGGTCGCACAGCAGGCGCAACGCCTCCTTGTTCCCGTCCTCGGGCAGGGAGCGCACCCGGTCCGTGAACGCCTCCAGGACGAGCCGTTCGACGTGTGCGCGGGCGACGGCGATCACGTGGTCCTGGACCCGGGAGAAGACGGCGCCGGGGTCCTCGTGCTCGTCGATGCCGCGCTTGAGCCTGCGGGCCACCCCGGCGAGCATGTGCTCCTCGCGGAAGCGGACCATGGCGAGCTGGTACTCCGGGTCGAGCAGCCCGGCCTCGCGGTCCCACTCGTCGCCGCCCGGCAGCAGGTCCCGCACCCGTTCGAGCAGCTTGTGGGCCGACGTCTTCTCCAGGACCGTCTCCACGGCGAGCCCGGCGACGTGGCGGACCGTGCCGAGCTGGTCCAGGTCCTCGAACTCACTCGCGTAATGGGTGAGCAGGCCCTTGGCCACCAGCTGGAGCAGGACGTGGTTGTCGCCCTCGAACGTGGTGAAGATGTCGCTGTCGGCCTTGAGCGCGGCGAACCGGTTGACGCTGAGGTAGCCGGCGCCGCCGCACGCCTCGCGGCACTCCTGGACGACCCGGGTGGCGTGCCAGGTGGCGAGCGCCTTGGTGCCGGCGGCCCTGGACTCCAGGAGGCGCCGGGCCCGCGCGTCGTCCCGGATGCCGGAGAAGACGTCGTGCAACTGGGTGCGCACGGCGTCCTGGGCGAAGTGCAGTGCGTACGTACGGGCGAGGAGCGGCAGCAGGCGGCGCTGGTGCAGTCCGTAGTCGAGGAGCAGCCGCTCGTCCGTGTCCGGGGCTGCCGCGAACTGCCGCCTCCGCACGGCGTACTTGGTGGCGATCGCGAGGGCCACCTTGGCCGCGCCGACCCCGGCGCCGGCGACGCTGACCCGGCCCTGCACAAGAGTGCCGAGCATGGTGAAGAACCGCCGCCCGGGGTTGTCGATCGGGCTCTCGTAGACGCCCTCGGGGGTGACGTCGGCGAACCGGTTGAGCAGCGCCTCGCGCTCCACGCGCACCCCGTCGAACCGGATGCGGCCGTTGTCGACGCCGTTGAGGCCCATCTTGCGGCCGTCGTCCTCGATCCGGACGCCGGGCACGACCTCGCCCCCGTCCCGGATCCGCACGACGAAGGCGTGCACGCCCTCGGCCTTCCCGCCGACTTCCAACTGGGCGAAGACGACGGCGAGTTCCGCGTGGCGGGCGGCGTTGCCGATGTAGTCCTTGCACGCCTCGTCGTCCGGGGTGGTCAGGACGAACTCCTGGGAGCCGGGGTCGTACCGCGCCACCGTGCCGAGCGACTGCACGTCGGAGCCGTGCCCGGTCTCGGTCATCGCGAAGCACCCCATCAGGCGCCCGGTGATCAGGTCCGGCAGATGGGCCCGGTGGTGACGCTCGGTGCCGAGCTGCAGAATCGCCCCGCCGAAGAGCCCGAACTGCACCCCCACCTTCACCAGCACGGACAGATCCCCGAAGGCGAGCGTCTCGAACGCCGCGATGGACGCCCCGACGTCACCGCCCCCGCCGTACTCCTGCGGAAACCCCATTCCGGTCTGCCCGGTGGCGGCCATCTCCACCACGATCTCCCGCACCCGCTCGCGATACGCGTCGAGACCGAGCTCCTCGGCCTCCTCCAGCACGGAGGCGTACGCCACCAGGTTGCTCCGGACGAGATCGCGGATACCGGCGTAATCCCCGTCGAGCACCCGGGTCAGCCCCGGTACGTCGACCTCGGGCTGTACGTAACGGGCGGCGGGCGTGTTCTCAGTGACCATGCAGCTTCGCTACCCCGCCCCGGGACGGTCAAGCGGCCGGCCGGGGCGCGCGGCCGGCGCCCGTGCCCGGACCGTTCGCACGCGACCCTTCGGAATAGCCGAAGGGTCCCTCAGGCAGACCGCGCTTGTTCGCGCGGAGCGCCTCCGATTCCCTGGCGAGTGCGTCGCCCGCACCGGTGGCGCCCGATCGTGGAGGTGGACGTGACCGCGCAGGCAGTGCCGCAGGCGAGGGACGCAGCCCGGACACAACCGGGGACGGGCCGAGGGGTCACCCCGGCCGACTGGTGGGTCATCGGGCTGCTCCTCGCCTTCTTCACCCTGAACTTCGCCGACAAGGCCGCCATCGGCCTCGCCGCCCCCGACCTGGAACGGGACCTCGGGCTCACCGCGAGCCAGTACGGACTGATGTCGAGCGCGTTCTTCTGGCTGTTCGCCGCCGGGGCGGTGGTCCTCACGCTGGGCTTCCGGCGCATCGGGTGGCGCTGGTCGGCGGCCGGGCTGATGCTCGCCTGGGCGGCCAGCATGGTTCCGCTCACGGTGCCCACCACGGTGACCGTGGTGATCGCCTCCCGCATGGTGCTCGGCTTCTTCGAGGGGCCCGCGCACGCGCTGTGCCAGTCGGTCGTCGCCGACCGTTTTCCCGCCGAACAGCGCGCCTTCGCCGGGGCCGTGGTGAACGCCGGCTCCTCGGTGGGCCCGTTGGTCGCCACGCCCGTCCTCACCTGGGTGCTGGTGACCTGGACCTGGCACACGGCGTTCGCCGTGCTGACCGCGGTGGGAGCGGTGTGGGTGGTGGTCTGGCTGCTCGTGACCCGGCGCGATCCCGGCATGCGGGCGGGTGCCTCGGCAGCCCGGCGCGCCGAAGAGGAGCCGGATCCCCACGCCGACATCGACGTCCCCCTCACCTCGCTGATGCGCACCGGCAGCTTCTGGGGCCTGGCACTGCTGTCCTTCGCCGGGTATCTGATCTCCTCGCTGAAGGTGTCCTGGATGCCGTCGTTCCTGCACGACGGCATGGGGTACTCCCGCGAGACCGTGGGCCTCCTCGCCACCCTGCCGTACGGACTCGCGATCCTCGTGCTGCTGGGGGCGGGCCTCGTGTCGGGGCG
Organism: Streptomyces sp. DT224; assembly: GCF_049844595.1. Taxonomy (NCBI): domain Bacteria; kingdom Bacillati; phylum Actinomycetota; class Actinomycetes; order Kitasatosporales; family Streptomycetaceae; genus Streptomyces; species Streptomyces sp. DT224. Next base: position 216,069 of record NZ_JBNCLI010000004.1, on the reverse strand, counting down.
GATGCTGCGGGCCGGACACTCGGCCCGGGCCGCACGCGGGCTGCTCACCACGGGATGCCTGTGCTTCGCGGGTCTCGCCATGATCGCCTTCACCCAGGTGCCGCCCGGCGGCCTGCAGCTGACGCTGGTCGTCGCCGCGTTCTCGATCAACAGTGTGGCGTTCTCCGTCGCGTTCGCCGGTGCCGCCGACTTCCTGCCGCGCAGGCACCGGCCCGGATTCTTCGGCTGCATCATCGCCGCCTACAGCGTCGCCGGAATCGCCGCGCCCTGGCTGCTCGGGGTCATCGTGGACAGGGCCGACACCGCCGCCCAGGGGTACGCGCACGGGTTCCTGGTCGTCGGCATCACCATCTGCGTCTTCGCGGTCGCCGGCGGGCTGCTGCTGGACCCGGCGCGCTCGCGGGCGGCGCTGCTCGCCGAGACCGCGCGCCGCCGGACCGCCGCGGCGGAGGCCGCCCGGTGAACGAGCCACTGAGCGGACTGCGCGTCATCGACTTCGGGCAGTACATCGCCGCCCCCGGAGCCGGACAGAACCTCGCCGACCTGGGCGCCGACGTCATCAAGGTCGAACCGCCCGCGGGCGACCAGGCGCGCCGCATCGGCCGCTTCGGCGAGGCGATGGTCCGCGCCAACAACCGCGGCAAGCGGAGCCTGGCCGTCGACCTGCGCGCCCCGGCCGGGCGCGAGATCGTCGCCGACCTCGTCGCGACCGCCGATGTCGTCCTGCACAACTTCCGCCATGGCGTCAGCGAGCGTCTCGGACTCGACGCCCGCGCCCTCCTCGACCGGCACCCCCGCCTCGTCTACGGCTTCGTCACCGGATTCGGCACCCGGGGCCCGTCGGCGTACCGAGTCGGTCTGGACATCGCGGCCCAGGCCGAGTTCGCCGTCATGGACCTCACCGGTGCGGCCGACGGAGATCCGCAGCGGGTCGGGTTCACCGTCGCCGACGTGCTCGCCGCCCAGGCCCTCACCTCCGGGGTGCTCGCCGCGCTCGTACGTCGTGGAGTCACCGGCCGGGGCGGGGTGGTCGAGACCTCGCTCATGGAGGCCGTGGTGCACGCACAAGCCGCGACCTGGGCCGAGTACGAGCTGACCGGAAGCCCACCGCGGCGGCGCGGCAACGGACAGGCCCTCGCCGCGCCCGCAGCCGACCTGGTCCGCACCCGGGACGGCGGGGCGATCGTCGTGTCGGCGTACACCCCGGAGAAGTTCGCCGCCCTGTGCCGGGTCATCGGGCGCCCCGGCCTCGCCGACGACTCCCGCTTCGCGTCCAACGCGGACCGGGTCGCGCACCGCGAGGACCTGCTCGCCGTGCTCCGGTCGGCTCTCGGGCGGCTGGACCGGGCCGAGGCGCTGGAGCGGCTGCGCGCCGCAGGCATCGTGTGCGGCGCCGTACGACGCTTCGACGAGGTCGTCGAAGACCCCGACGTGCTGGCGTCCGGTCTGGTCGCCCGGTGCGGGGACGCCGGCACGGCGCCCACGACCCCGTTCTCGCTGGACGGCCGGCGCCCCGCGCACACCCCGGCCGCGCCCGAGGTCGGCGAGCACAGCCACGCGGTGCTCGCCGAGCTGGGCCGTAGCGCCACCGACATCGCACCCCTCATCGCGGACGGCACCGTCGCCGTCCCGCACGCACACCGCGAGGAGACCGCATCATCATGATCGATCCGGAGGTCCACGGCCTCGACTTCGACGCCTACCTGAAGCGGGTCGCCGCCCTCACCGACGACGTCCTCATCCCCGCCGAACGGGAGATGGTGGAGGCGGGCGAGGTGCCCGGCCAGGCGCTCGACGCGCTGGCCCGCAACGGGCTGTTCGCCATCTCCGTCCCGCGCGACCTGGGCGGCCTCGCATGGTCGATGACCCAGCAGGTGCTGCTCACCCTGGAGTTCACGCGCGCGTCCTGCGTCTACCGTTCGCGGTTCTCCACCGTGATCGGCCTGTGCTCGCAGGCGATACTCGACCACGGCACCGAGGCGCAGCGAACCTCCCGGCTGCCGCGGATGGCCGCCGGTGAGCACATCACCGCGTTCGCGCTGACCGAGCCGGGCGCCGGGTCCGACGCCGCTTCGCTGACCACCACGGCGCGCCGCACCGGTGACGGCTGGACCATCGAAGGGCACAAGCGGTACATCACGAACGCGCACTGGGCGGACGAGCTGATCGTGTTCGCCCGCACCGGCTCCCCTTCGGAAGGGGCCGCCGGCGTCTCGGCGTTCTTCGTTCCGCGCCGCGCCGAAGGCGTGACGACCCGGCTGCCGTCCCGGATGAACGGCCACGCCGAGGCACCCGTCGCCGAGATCGATCTGGCCGGGGTACGGGTCGGCGACGACGCCCTGCTGGGCGGGCGGACCGGCACCGGCTTCGCCGCCGCGCTCCGGGGCATCAACCATGCCCGCCTCCATGTGGCCGCCACCTGTGTCGGCCAGGCCACCCGCATGCTGGAGGAGACCGCGGCCCACCTCGGCTCGCGCGAGCAGTTCGGGGCCCCGCTCGCCGACCTCGGTGCCGTCCAGGGCGACCTCGGCCGCTGCTACGCCGACCTGGAGGCGGCCCGGGCCCTCACCCTGGACGCGGCCCGCGCCTTCGACGGCGGCACGGTTCCGCGCCACCGCATCGCCGCGGCGAAGCTGTTCGCCTCCGAGGCTGCAGGCCGGATCGCCGACCGGTGCGTCCAGCTCCTCGGCGGCGAAGGCATCGTCGGCGACCATCCGGTCCCCCGTATGTGGCGTGACGTCCGGGCGCTGCGGATCTACGAGGGGTCCTCGCCGGTGCACGAGCGCAACCTGGGCCGGGCGGTGAACCGGCAGGTGGGAAGAGACGGCACGCTCCCCGACACGTACCGTGTCACCCGTGGAGCGCCCCCGCAGCCGTAGCCCGCGAGGTGCGCGGACCGCGAGGGCACGGACGGCACGGGAGACCCGATGGAACTGAGGCAGCTGGAACACTTCCTCGCAGTGGTGGAGTGCGGCGGCCTCGGCCGCGCCGCCGAGCGCCTCTACCTGTCGCAGCCCACCGTGTCGGCCTCGGTGAGAGCCCTGGAACGGGAGCTGAAGGTGGAGCTGTTCCACCGCACGGCGCGCCGGCTGGTCCCGACGTCGGCGGGGCGTCAGCTCGTCCCGCTCGTCCGGCGGGTGATGGACGACGTCCTCGCCGTGCAGGACGCGATGCGGGCCGCTCGCGAGGCCGACGGCGGGGTCCTCACCGTGATGTGCACCCCGGACATGTCGGCGGAGGCCGTCGCTTCCTGGTCGGGCGGGTTCACCCGCCGCTATCCGGCCGTCAGCCTCGACATCAGCGAGGTCGGCTCGCGCCACGAACTGGTCGCGGCGGTCGCCGACGGACGGGCCGAGCTCGGTTTCACCCTCGCCCCGGACGAGCTGCGCGCCGACCTCGGTTTCGTGGAGCTGGGGGTGCAGCGACTGCTGCTGGTCCGTCCACCCGGCCGTCCGGCGCCCACGGGCCGCCTGCCCCTCACCTCGCTCGGTGACCTGCCGCTGGCCCGCCGGCAGGTCACCCGCAACGAGGAGGACGCCGTGCACGCGGCCCTGGCCGCACACGGAGCGACGGCCACCACGGGCGCGACGGTGCCCAGTCGCGGTGCCCAGCTGGCCTTCGTGCTGCGCTCGGGCTTCCAGGCGTTCCTGCCGCTGCGCATGTGCGCCGCGGCGCTGGACGCTGGGGCCCAGGTCATCGAGACGGATCCGCTGATCGAGTCGCCCTTCGGTGTGGTCCACCGGGCGGGCGCGCTCGCCCCGGCGGCCCAGCAGTTCGTGGCCGACGTACGCGGTGCGCTGCGCGACTGGTACGCCGCGATCGAGGCGCACCGGTCGGCCGGGCTCGGCCTGGTCGACGCGGTCGTCGCGGCGCGGGACACGGCCCTGTAGCCGTTGCGCTGCGGATGTGATCAACGGTTGTTCCTCTTCCCCGGACGTCACCGTCGAAAGGCTCGCGCAGTGGACTTCAGGCAGCTCGAATACTTCCTCGCCGTCGTCGACCACGGCGGAGTGCACCGCGCGGCGACCGCCCTGCGGATCGCTCAGCCCTCCCTGTCGCAGTCGGTGCGCCGCCTGGAGAAGGAGTTGCGTACCGAGCTCTTCCACCGAGTGGGCCGCGGTCTCGTCCTCGCCGCCGCGGGGGAGGCGCTGGTCGGGCCGGCCCGGCAGGTGCTGCGCGAGGTCGCCCAGGCGCGGGCGGCCGTGCGGGAGGTCGGTGAGCTGGCGGGCGGGCGCATCGACATCGCGGGGCTGTCCGCCGTGTCGACCGATCCGCTGTCCGTGTGGGTCGCCCAGTTCCGCGTGAGCCGGCCCCGGATACGGCTGCGCGTCGAGGAACGGGACCGGCACGCCGAGGTGATCGACCTGGTCAAGTCCGGTGCCTGTGAACTCGGGGTCACCGTGCTGCCGAAGCCGCACGACGGGCTGGCCCAGGAGGTCCTGGTCGAGCAGCACTTCGTGCTCGTGCTGCCCCCTGGCCGCGAGGACGAACTCCCGCCGGCGGTGCCGCTCACGGCGATGCGCGACGTCCCGCTCGTCATGGGGGAACGCGACACCGCCAGCCGGGAGTTCGTGGAGGCGATGCTGCGCGCCCACGGCGTCGAACCCTCGGTCGCCGTCGAGGTGCCGCAGCGCGGCGCGGTCGTCCCCATGGTGCTGTCCGGGGCCGGCGCGGCGATCCTGCCGCTGCGCGTCGCCCTGGAGGCCCGCCAGCGCGGCGCGGTCGTCCGCGACCTGTCCCCGCACCGCTCCTGGCCGGTCGGCGTCGTCCACCGTCCGGGCCGGCTCTCCCCCGCGGCCGCCGCGTTCCTCCAGCACACCCGGGACCGGCTCGCTTCCTGGTCGCGGGCGGTGGAGCGCCGCCGGGCGGCCGGTTCGAGCCTCATCGAGGCGTCGGCGGCGACCATGGCGGCGGTGGAGCGGCGCCAGCGCGAACGGTTCCGGGAGGAGTACCCGGTAGGGATCGACCTGAGCACCGCCCCGCCGAGCGCAGGATCCTCGGCAGACCGATAGGCAGGACCACTCGGTCCGGCTCCGAACACGTCTTTGACCCTCTCGGTCGGCGGGCGCTTCCATATGACGCAGATCAAGTCCGGCCTCGGAGCCGTGGCTTGAGAGCCGCGCCGCACCGGAGGTCCGCCATGCCCGCACAGGTCGCCTGCTCCATCGAAGGTCCGCTCGCCACGATCACGCTGCGCAACACCGAGCGCCGCAACGCCGTGTCGGTCCGGCTGCTGCACGACCTCTCCGAAGTCCTCGGTGATCTGGAGGCGAGCCCCGAGGTCCGGGTGGTGGTGCTCACCGGCTCGGGGTCCGCGTTCAGCGTCGGAGCCGACCTGGCCGCCCCGCCCGAGGCCCGCTCACTGCGCGGTGACTCGGTCGAGGGCGACACGGCCCGGCTGCGGCGCGCCGCTCGCGTGGTGGAGCAGCTGCACCGGATGCCGCAGGCCACGGTCGCCGCCGTCAACGGCGCCTGCGCGGGTGCCGGTCTCTCCCTGGCGCTGGCCGCGGACCTGCGGCTGGCTGCCGAGGACGCGGTGTTCAACACGGCGTTCCTGTCCGCGGGGCTCTCCGGTGACCTCGGCGGGATCTGGTTCCTGACCCGGCTGCTCGGTGCCGCCCGCGCTCGCGAGCTCTTCCTGCTTCCGGGCAGGTTCGACGCCCGCCACGCCGCCGGGATCGGCCTGGTCACCGAGGTCGCCCCGGCCGGAGGTCTGGAGAAGCTCACCGCGACGGTCGCGGGGCGGCTCGCCGCCGCCGCGCCACTCGCGGTGCGGGCCATGAAGCAGAACCTGCTCGACGCCGCGGCTGTGCCCTTCGCGGACTACCTCGCCTCGGAGACCGACCGGATGGTGCGCTCTTTCCACTCCGAGGACGCCCGGGAGGCCGCTGCGGCCTTCCTGGAGCGCCGCAGCCCCGTCTTCGTCGGCCGCTGAACCACCCGGGCCCCGGCTCTCCGTCTGCCGTTCCTTCCTTTCCTCCGTGCGGTCTCGCCCACCATTGGAGACGACCATGACCGTGTTGAGCCCTCAGAGCCGGCGCACCGCGCCGCGCAGCCGCCCGGTGGGACGCCGGGCCTGGCTGATCACGTTCCTTCTGCTCGCGTTCATGCTCCTGAACTTCGCGGACAAGGCGGTGCTCGGTTTCGCCGGAGCAGCCGTCAAACGGGACCTGAACATCTCCGCCGCACAGTTCGGTGTCCTGCAGTCCTCCTTCTTCTGGCTGTTCGCGGTGGGGGCCGTCCTGCTCGGCGCGCTCACCGCCCGGTTCAAGGTGCGGTGGCTGGTCGCCGCCCTGATGTTCCTCTGGGTCGCAGCGATGGTGCCGCTGCTGGGCCCGGTCGGCTTCACCACCGTCCTGGTCTGCCGGATCGTGCTCGGTTTCGCCGAGGGCCCCGCGTACGCCCTGTCCACCCACGTGGTGCACTCCTGGTTTCCCCCGGAGAAGCGGGGCGTTCCCGGTGGCCTGGTCACCGCGGGTGCCTCCATCGGCCCGCTGCTCGCCGCCCCGCTGCTGACCTGGGTGATCTCCCGCTGGTCCTGGCACGCGGCGTTCGGGGTGCTGGTCGCGGCCGGAGTGCTGTGGCTGGTGGCCTGGGTGACGCTGGGCCGGGACGCGCCCGAGGGCAGTACGGCCGACGCCCCGGCGAGCGTCTTCACCGGGGACGCGCTGCCCGTGGAGGCACCACTGCGGGTCCTGGTCTCCACGCGCACCGTGGCCGGCATCGCCCTCCTCACCGCCTTCGCCTATCTCGCGACGACCCTCAAGGTGGCCTGGCTGCCGCTGTATCTGGAGGAGGGGCTCGGCTACGGCACCGTCGCCAGCGGCTGGCTCGTCACGGTTCCCTACGCGGTGGCCGCGGCGGCGGCGATCGGCGCGGGCCTGCTCTCGAATCGGCTGGCCGGGCGGGGGGTGAGCAGGCGCGTCGCCCGGGGCTGGCTCGCCGGCGGCCTGGTCATCGTGGCGGGTACCTCGATGTACCTGTTCACCGCGATCGGCGACCGGCCGTTGCAGATGGTCTTCATCAGCCTCGCCTTCTCCATGAACTCGGCCGCCTACGCGGTGGCGTTCATCGCTGTCGGCGACGTCGTCCACCCCCGTCAGCGCGGGGCCGTGATGGGCGGTCTGGCCGCCTTCTACAGCCTCGCCGGCATCGCCGCGCCCCTGCTGCTCGGCCAGCTGGTGGACAGCGCCTCCACCGCCCGGACCGGCTACGGCGACGGATTCGCCGTCACCGGGGCCCTGATGGTGGCGGGTGGCGCGCTCGCCCTGTTCCTCGTACGGCCGGAACAGGACCTGGCCCGTATCCGTGCGCGTGTAGGAGGCACCCGATGAGCACCCTTCCCCTGGACGGTGTCCGGGTCATCGACTTCGGCCAGTACATCGCGGCTCCGGCCGCTGCCCAAGTACTCGTGGACCTCGGCGCGGACGTCGTCAAGGTCGAGCCGGTCACCGGTGAGGCGGCCCGCGGCATCGGCCGCTACGGCGACGCGATCCTGCGCACGTACAACCGCGGCAAGCGCGCCCTGGCCCTGGACCTCAAGCAGCCGCGGGGCAGGGAGGTCGCGGCCCGGCTGGTGGCCGGTGCGGACATCGTGGTGCAGAACCTGCGCCCGGGTGTCATGGAGTCGTTCGGCCTCGGGGCGGCGGCGGTACGTGCCGCGCATCCGCACCTCGTGTACGGCACGGTCACCGGTTTCGGCCTCGACGGCCCCTCCCGGGACAGGCCGGGGCTGGACATCGCCGCGCAGGCCGAGAGCGGCATCATGTGGGTCACGGGCGAGGCGGACAGCGAGCCGCAGCGTGTGGGGTTCCCCGTGGTCGACGCGGCGGCCGGACACGTCTTCGCCCAGGCGGTCCTCGGCGCGTACGTGCGACGACTGCGGCACGGCGTCGGCGACGAGGTGGAGGTGTCGCTCCTCGAAGTGGCCATCCACCTCCAGGGCCCCAACTGGGGCGAGTACCTGCTGACCGGCGAGGCGCCCCGGCGAAGCGGCAACGGTCAGCCGGCCGTGGCCCCCGCCGCCGATCTCATGCCCACCCTCGACGGGATGATCGTCGTCTCGGCGTACGCGCCCGCCCACTTCACCCGGTTGTGCGCCCTGCTGGGCCGCGACGACCTGCCGTGCGACGCCCGCTTCGCCACGAACACCGCACGCGTGGCCCACCGGCCGGCCCTTCTCGCCGAACTGCGGGCGGGCTTCGCGGGTCTGACCACGGACGCCGCGATGGACCTGCTCACCTCGAACGGGGTCGTCGCGGGTCGGATCAGTGACTACGACGACGTACGCAAGAACCCCGACGTGGAGGCCGCCAGGCTGTTCGTGGAGGCGGAAGCTGCCGACGGCACCCACACCACCACCCTCGGCTCGCCCTGGCACCTCGCGTCGGCCGGCAGCGGAAGCCGCCGAGCCGCACCACGACTCGGTGAGCACACCACCGAGCTGCTCTCGGACCTGGGCTACGGCACCGCCGAGATCGGCGCCCTCGCCCGGGCCGGTGTGATCCGGCCGGCCCCCTGAGCCCTTTTCCCCCGCATCGACCACCACACCGTACGGAGCACGCACGCATGCGCAGAGACGTCTACACCGAAGACCACGAGGCGTTCCGCGAGGTCGTCCGGGACTTCTTCGCCAAGGAGGTCGTCCCGAACATTCCCGCCTGGGAGGCCGCCGGGATCGTGCCGCGCGACCTGTTCCGCGCCACCGCCCGCATCGGCGTCAACGGCCTGCAGATACCGGAGCAGTACGGAGGCGGTGGCGTCGAGGGCTTCCGCTTCAACGCGGTCGTCCTGGAGGAGACCGGCTACGCCGCGGCCACCCTGGGCGGGCTGCAGGTCCACCTCAACACGGTCCTCCCGTACTTCCTCGAGTACGCCACCGAGGAGCAGCGCCGGCGGTGGTTCCCCGGATTCGCCGACGGAAGCCTGATCGCCTCGATCGCGATGACCGAACCCGGCACCGGTTCGGACCTGGCGGGCGTCGCCACCCGCGCGGTGCGCGAGGGAGACACGTACGTCCTGAACGGCGCGAAAACGTTCATCACCGGGGGCATCAACGCCGACCTGGTGATCGTCGTGGCCCGTACGTCCGACGGCGCGGGCGACCGGCGCGCCGGCCTGTCCCTGCTGGTCGTGGAGGACGGCATGCCCGGTTTCTCCAAGGGCCGCAACCTCGACAAGATGGGCCTCAAGGCCCAGGACACCGCGGAGCTGGCCTTCGACGGTGTGCGGGTGCCCGCCGCGAACCTGCTCGGTGCCGAGGGCGGCGCGTTCGGCCTGCTCACCGCCAACCTCCCGCAGGAGCGCCTCACCATCGCCCTCAACGCGCAGGCCACCGCGACCGCCGCCCTGGACCTCGCGGTGTCCTACGTCAAGGAACGCACCGTGTTCGGGAGGCGGGTCGCCGACTTCCAGAACACCAAGTTCGTCCTCGCGGAGTGCGCCACCGAGATCGAGGCCGGCCAGGCGCTCGCGGACCGCGCGCTCGACGCGCTCGACGCGGGCACCCTCACCGTCGCCGACGCCGCGAAGACCAAGCTCTTCTGCACCGAGATGCAGGCCCGCGTCATCGACCGCTGTCTGCAACTGCACGGCGGATACGGCTACATGCGGGAGTACGAGATCTCCCGGCTCTACACCGACGCCAGGGTGTCACGCATCTTCGGTGGCACCAGTGAGGTCATGAAGAGCGTCGTCTCCAAGTCGCTGGGGCTGTGATCGTGACGATTCTCCCCGCTGTCCTGCGCGAGCGGTTGCGCCTTCCGGTGATGGCCGCCCCGATGTTCCTGGTATCCGGACCCGAGCTGGTGATCGCCCAGTCGCTGGCCGGCGTCATCGGCTCCTTCCCGACCCTCAACGCCCGCCCTCAGGAGGTCCTTTCGGACTGGCTGGACCAGATCGGTGAAACCCTGGCCGATCACGACGCCGACCACCCGGAGCGGCCCGCCGCGCCGTACGCCGTGAATCTGGTGGTGCACCGCACCAACACGCGCCTGGAGGCGGACCTCGCCGACGTCTGCGCGCACCGGGTACCGATCGTCGTCACCTCGCTCGGCGCCCGCCCCGAGGTCAACGAGGCCGTCCACGCCTATGGCGGGCTCGTCCTGCACGACGTCACCAGCGACGACTTCGCCCGCAAGGCGATCGCCAAGGGGGCGGACGGGCTGATCGCGGTGGCGGCCGGGGCCGGCGGGCATGCCGGGGCGCAGTCTCCCTTCGCGCTCCTCAACGAGATCCGCGCCTGGTTCGACGGCCCGCTGCTGCTGTCCGGCGCCATGGCGCACGGCCGTTCCCTGCTCGCCGCGGAGGCTGCCGGCGCCGATCTCGCCTATGTCGGCTCCGCTTTCCTCGCCACCGACGAGGCCGCCGCCGCCCCACGCTACAAAGAGATGGTCGTGGCCGCCTCAGCCCGTGACATCGTCACTTCCGCCACCTTCACCGGCATCCCCGCGAACTACCTGCGACCGAGCATCGAGGCGGTCGGCCTCGATCCCGACCGGCTCACGGCGCCCGACGGCTCCGCGCCCGCCTGGGACGGCGGCACAGGTGAGATCCGCGCCTGGCGCGACGTGTGGGGCGCCGGCCAGGGCGTCGGCTCCGTCGACGCGGTCCGCCCCGTCGCCGGCCTCGTGGACCGGCTCGCCGCCCAGTACGAGGAGGCCCGCGCCGCGCTCCTCGCCCGTCCCTGATCCACACCCCCAAGGAGAAGATCCCGTGCCCACCGGCTACGAAGTCATCAACCAGGTTCCCGAACTCGTCGACTACGACGTCTCCGCCGACCCCGCGCTCCGCGAGGCGCTGGTCCGTGAGGGCGGCGCGTGGGCGCTGGACGACCTCGCGGAGGTGGGCCGGCGAGCGGGAAGCCGCGAAGCCCTGGAGTGGGGCCGTCTCGCCAATGAGCACGAGCCGGTCCTTCAGCGCTACGACGCCGTCGGCAACCGCCGCGACGAGGTCGAATACCACCCGGCGTACCACGCATTGATGCGTACGGCCTGCGAGTTCGGCCTGAACGCGGCGCCCTGGTTCGAGGAGCGGCCCGCAGCGCACGCCGTCCGCACCGCGAAGGCGTTCGCCTGGGGGCAGGCCGAGTCGGGCCACATGTGCCCCATCGGCATGTCGTACGCCGCCGTCCCCACTCTGCGTCATACGCCGGCCGTCGCAGACGCCTACGCGCCCAAGCTGGCCGTCGCCGAGTACGACGGCACGCTGGGGCGGCCGGAGGACAAGCCGGGTCTCGTCATCGGCATGTCGATGACCGAGCGCCAGGGCGGTTCCGATGTGCGTGCCAACATCTCCCACGCCCGTCCCCGCCCCGACGGCACGTACGAGGTGTTCGGCCACAAGTGGTTCACGTCCGCGCCCATGAGCGACGCCTTCCTCACCCTCGTCCGGACCGAGGCCGGCATCACGTGCCTGCTCCTGCCCCGGGTGCTCCCCGACGGTTCGCGCAACCCCATCCGCATCGAGCAGCTCAAGGACAAGCTCGGCAACCGCTCCAACGCCTCCGCCGAGATCGAGTACCACGGGGCGACCGGCTGGCTGATCGGCGAGGAGGGGCGGGGGGTGCGCACCATCATGGAGATGGTCAACTTCACGCGCCTGAACTGCACCGTGCTCAGCTCGGCGTTCATGCGCCAGGCGCTCACGCGTGCCGTGCACCACGCCCGGCACCGATCGGCGTTCGGCAAGCACCTGATCGAGCAGCCGCTGATGCGCAACGTCCTGGCCGACCTCACGCTGGAGTCGGAAGCGGCCGTGCTCGCCCTGATGCGGCTCGGCGGCGCCACCGACCGGGCCGCCACCTCGGAGGAGGAGTCGCACGTACGGCGCCTCGGCCTGGCGGTGACCAAGTACTGGGTGTGCAAGCGCGCCCAGTCCGTGGTCGGGGAGGCCCTGGAATGCCTGGGCGGCAACGGCTACATCGAGACGTCGGGCATGCCCCGCCTGTACCGGGAGGCGCCGCTGCAGTCGATCTGGGAGGGCGCCGGAAACGTGGCGGCGCTCGACGTACTCCGGGCGATCCGTCGCCGGCCCGAGACCCTCGACAGCTTCCTGGCCGAGATACGGCTCGCCGAGGGCGCCGACCGCCATCTCGACCAGGGCATCACCGACCTGCTCAAGCACGTGGCGGACACCGACAACCTGGAGTTCCAGGCGCGTCACGTCGTGGAACGCATGGCGCTGCTGTTCCAGGCGTCACTGCTGGTGCGGCACGGCACTCCCGCGGTCGCCGACGCGTTCACCGCGTCCCGCCTCGGCGGCGGCTGGGGCATCGCCTTCGGTACGCTGCCGGCGCCGACCGACACGGCCGCGATCCTGGAGCGCGTTCCGGCCGGTGCGCGCGACTGAGAACGCCGCCGGGCCGGAGGCGGCACGAGGCCGTCCCGGCCCGGCGGCGTTCACCGGGCGATGCCGTCCGTTCAGTGCCCGACCATCACGGTCGGGTCCGCCGCCTTCACCTTCCTGCGCGGCAGCAGCAGCGCCGGAATCAGGCACACGGCGATGAGGACGGCCGCCACCAGGAACACCGAGGCGAAGGCGTCACCCATCTGGTCCTTGATGCCGTCCGGGGTCCTCGCGGTGATGTCCTTGAGGCCGTTGGTGAGGAGCACCGAGAACAGGGCGGTGCCGATCGAGGCGGCGACCTGCTGGACGATGTTCATCAGCGTCGAGCCACGGGCGACCGTGTGCTCCCTCAGGGTGGCCAGCGCCGACGCCATGATCGGCATCATGGAGGCACCCATACCGAGGCCCATGATGAAGAGCGCGGCGATGATGTACGTGTAGGACGTGTCGGCCGTGAGCTGCGTGAACATGCCCATGCCGATGGTGATGACCGCGATGCCGGTCATGACGATCTTGCCGGGGCCGATGCGGTCGGCGAGCATGCCGGCGATCGGCATGGTGATCATCGCGCCGATGCCCTGCGGGGCGAGCAGAACGCCCGAGTCGAGCGCCGACTCCCCGCGCACCTGCTGGAAGTAGAGCGGGAACAGCAGGCTGGCGCCGAAGAACGCCATCGCGAACAGCGACATGGCTATCACGGCGACGCTCAGGTCACGGTTCTGGAAGAGCCGCAGATCGATCAGCGGGTGGATGTTGCTGGGCCGCAGCGCCCAGGGCACGAACGCGGCGACGAGCACCAGACCGATGAGCGCGGGTACGAGGACCTTGGTGGCCCAGACGGTGCCGGTCTCCGGGATGGAGGAGACGCCGTACAGGAAGCACGCGAGGCCGGGCGAGAGAAGCAGCACGCCCACCCAGTCGAAGGTCTCGGACGGCTCCACGTTGTCCTTGGGCAGCACGAGCGCCGCGTACACGAGCGCGATCGCGCCGATCGGCAGGTTGATCAGGAAGATCCAGTGCCAGGTGGCGATGTCGATCAGCCAACCACCCAGAATCGGGCCGAAGATGGGGCCGAGGAGCATGGGGATACCGAGCACGGCCATCACCCGGCCGACCCTCTCGGGGCCGGCCGCACGCGTCAGAATGGTCATGCCGAGCGGCATCAGCATGCCGCCGCCCAGCCCTTGGATCACCCGGAACGCGACCAGCATCTCCAGGGAGTCGGCCGCGGCGCACAGCGCCGACCCGGCCGCGAACAACGCGACCGCGAGCAGATAGAGACGTTTTGTGCCGAACCTGTCGGCGGCCCAGCCGGTGAGCGGGATGACGCTCGCCAGGGCCAGCGTGTAACCGGTCATCGTCCAGGCGACCTGGGCCGAGGTCGCCTGGAACTCCTTCTGGAACGTCTGCAGTCCGACCGAGACCACGGTGATGTCCAGGATCGACATGATCCCGCCGAGCACGACCACACCGGCCACGAGGAGGACCTTGCTGTCCAGCTTGTCGCCAGAGCTGCCCCCTCCCCCGGGAGGGCTCGACTCGATTTTTTGCGACGTGGTCATGACTCACCTTTCGGAGAAGATGCGGAGCTGCCCGGGGCCCGCTTGATCTGTCCACCCCCCGTGCCTCCGGCTGGCGGCGACGGTGTGCGCGCTCCGGCGGACATGGATACGGAATCCACCCTTCCGCGGGAAGGTCGGAGATCCGCCGAGGCGCGGTCCACGACGGACGACTCACCGGGCGGGACTCATGCGATCCGTTGTGGAACATGAATGTACCAGCGCCGGTAGGCCAGTATCTTTTGGATTGATGACAAGAAACGTGCACCTGCGCGATCGCGTTGCGATCGCGATTCTCGACGCCGCCGCGATGCTGCTCGCCCGCCGGGGCGAGAGCGTCAGCATGGCGGACGTCGCGGCGGCAGCCGGCGTGGGCCGCACCACTCTCTACCGCCACTTCCCCAGCCGCGAGACCTTGCTGGACGCCCTGTCCCAGGAAGCGTGCGCCGAGTTGATCGGCAAGCTGGCGGACGCCGGCCTGGACCGCGTCGCCGTGCCCGAGGGCGTGGCGCGGGTGAGCCGGATCGCGATGGGCCAGGCCGCCAAGTACCAGGCGCTGATGCGCATCCACGGCAAGCCCGCCGTGCCCGACGAGACCGCCCGCCAGCTCATGGCGCCCCTCACCGCGCTGTTCGTCCGGGGATCGGCCGACGGCACCTGGCGCACGGATCTCGGCCCCGACACGCTGCTCGACCTCTACAGAGCGCTCCTGCAAGGCGCACTGGGCCAGGCGCTGCACGCCAAGCTGGGCGTGGAGCCCGCTGCCGCCGCCGTCACCTCGGTCTTCATACACGGCGCGGGCACCCCGCGGCCGGTGAGCGACGGCCTGGTGGGCAGCCCTTCCCCGTCGGGCTTCTGAGGCGCGCGGGCCTCCCGTGCCGTCAGCCGGCCGGTGACCGCCGCGTCGGTGGCCGGGTTCCGGTGGCGTTCCACGAGGCGAGCAGACGCAGCGCCTCCTCGGAGGCGGAGCCGGGTTCGGCCGCGTAGACGGTGAGCGTGAGGCCGGGGGCGGCGGCCATCTCCAGGCCCTCGAAGGCGAGGGTGAGCTCGCCGACCACCGGGTGATGGAAGCGCTTGGTCCCGGTGCCGTGGTGGCGGACGTTGTGGGCGCCCCAGCGGGTGCGAAACTCCTCGCTGCGGGTGGACAGCTCCCCGACCAGGTCGTGCAGGTCCTTGTCGTACGGGTCGCGGCCCGCCTCCGTGCGCAGGATCGCCACGGCCACGTCGGCGAAGACGTCCCAGTCGGGGTAGAAGCGCCGGGACGCGGGGTCGAGGAACTGGAAGCGGGCCAGATTGCCCTGGTTGTCCGGATGCGCATAGAGGTCGCTGTAGAACGCGCGGGCGAGGTCGTTCGCGGCGAGGCAGTCCATGCGCCCGTTACGGACGAACGCGGGCCCGGCGGTGATCGCGTCCAGGGTCCACTGCAGGCTGCGGTGGGGGGTCCACTTGCCGGTGCTCCGGCGGCGGGGCCGGGTGAGCACGTCGGAGCCGTCCGCGGCGCGGGCCAGGTTCAGCAGATGGGCGCGCTCGGCGTCGTCCAGGCGCAGGGCGCGGGCGACGGCCTCCAGCACGGGCGGGGAGACACCGGCGAGGTTGCCCCGCTCCAGCTTGGCGTAGTACTCGACGCTCATGTCGGCCAGCGCCGCGACCTCGCTGCGGCGCAGCCCGGGCACCCGGCGTCTGCTGCCGGAGGGCAGGCCGGCCTGCTCGGGGGTGATCCTGGCGCGCCGCGAGGTCAGGAACTCGCGGACCTCCTCGCGGTTGTCCATGCCTTCGACGGTACGGCCTGCCGGGCGCGGAAGGGGTGCACTGCCGGTACACCCCTTGTCAGTGACTCGCTGCCCGCGCGGAAAGGCGGTTACCTGGAGGAGGTGGTGTCCGGTGCACTCTTTCGAGTGACAGGAACCGCCCCCGCCTCCCCCTAGGCAAGGAGCCCTTTCTCATGCGCGGAGCTGTGATCCACGCCCCCGGCGACGTCCGCTTCGAGACCGTGGACGACGCGAAGATCCTCAAACCGACCGACGCGGTCATCCGTACCGCCGTGACCTGTGTGTGCGGGTCCGACCTGTGGCCCTACCGGGGCGCGGAGCCCACGGAGCGACCCCACCCGATGGGCCACGAGTACGTGGGCTTCGTCGAGGAGGTCGGCTCCGAGGTCACCTCGGTCAGGCCGGGACAGTTCGTCGTCGGGTCGTTCGCGACCTCGGACAACACCTGCGCCAACTGCGCGAACGGCTTCCAGTCGAACTGCCTGAACCGCGAGTTCATGTCCACCTGCCAGGCCGAGTACGTCCGCATCCCGAACGCGCAGGGCACCCTGGTCGCCACCGACGAGGTGCCGGGCGAGGAGTTCTGGCCGGGTCTGCTGGCCGTGTCCGACGTGATGGGCACCGGCTGGTGGGCCGCGGATGCCGCCGAGGTGCGGCCCGGCTCGACCGCCGTGGTCGTCGGCGACGGGGCGGTGGGCCTGTGCGCGGTGATCGCGGCGAAGGAGCGGGGCGCGGAGCGGATCATCGCCATGTCCCGCCACGAGCCCCGGCAGAGGCTCGCCCGCGAGTTCGGCGCGACGGACATCGTCACCGAGCGCGGCGAGGAGGGTGTCGCCCGGATCAAGGAGCTGACCGGCGGCATCGGCGCGGACTCCGTCCTGGAGTGCGTCGGAACGGCCCAGGCCATGGGCCAGGCCCTGCACTCGGCCCGGCCCGGCGGTAACGTCGGCTTCGTCGGCGTCCCGCACGAGGTAGCGGTGGACGGGCAGGAGCTGTTCTTCTCCCACGTCGGCCTGCGCGGCGGCCCCGCCCCGGTACGCCGCTACCTCCCCGATCTGATCGACCGAGTCCTGAACCGTGCGATCGACCCGGGCAGGGTCTTCGACCTCACCCTGCCCCTGGACCAGGTCGCCGAGGGCTACCGCGCGATGGACGAACGCCGCGCGATCAAGACCCTCCTCACGCCCTGACCCGCCACCCCGCACAAGGAGTACCCATGCAGATCACCCGGAGCTCGGTCCGCACCGTCAAGGGCCCCGCCGACTGGTTCACCGGCGACGTCTACATCGACGCCGTCGCCGCGGCCCCGGCCCCGTCCCGGGTCAGCGCCAACCTGGTCCACTTCATGCCCGGGGCCCGCACCCACTGGCACCGCCACCCGCTGAGCCAGACCGTCTTCGTCACCGAAGGCGTCGGCCTGTGCCAGCGCCGCGGCGGACCCGTCGAGGTCATCCGGCCCGGCGACCGCGTCCTGTTCGAGGCCGACGAGGAACACTGGCACGGCGCGGCCCCGGACCGCCTCATGGTGCACCTGGCCATCAACGAGGCGGACGCCGACCACGACGTCGTGCACTGGCTGACCCCGGTCACCGATGAGGAGTACGGGGCCGCTCCCGCCGTCAGCTGACCGATGCGCTCCAGCCCTCTTCCGTGGCGACGTACAGCGCGCCCCGGTGCAGGCCGATGCTGCTGGGGCCGGTGGCCTTCCCCGTACGGGCGAGCGCGCCGGGCCCCCGGAAGGCGGCGTCGACGACGCGGAAGTCGCGGGGCTCGGTGCAGCTGACGGTGCGCAGGCGCCACGGCGCACCGGGCTCCGCCGGGAGGGCCAGTTGGAGCTGGGCCTCGGCAGGGTGCTCCGTGCGGTAGCCGGTGCGGGCGGCCGTCCAGGCCGCCATGACGAGCGCCGCCCGGAGTGGCGGCTCCGGGGTCCGAGGCGTTCCGGTGAGCGGGGAGGGCGCTCGTACGGGGTCCTCGCCGGCCTCGATGAGGTCGTCGCGGCCCGGGCCCGACCTGAGGATCTCCGCGAACCTGCGGGCGAGGACCGGGCCGCCCCGGTCGGCCCAGGCGAGGATCAGGTCCCGGAAGGCCGCCTCCCGGTGCACACGCGGTGCGGACCCGGCGGCGAGGATCGCCGTTCCCGCCCCCTTGAAGACCCGTCACAGGGCCCGTACGGGAACCCGATCGGCTTCGTCGGGATACCGCACCGACCGGATCTCCCACATGACGTGGCGCAGCAGCACGGCGGCTGCATGCGCGTCGGGCCCCAGCCTTCCCTCCTGCGGCGGCGGATTGAGCCGCCCCGGCCGTTCGCCGCGCGGTGGTGTCACGGCGTCTGCGCGCCGGCCTGCGGCGGAGAGGTACCAGGAGCGGTCGTGGCACCAGTACTCGGCGACTTCCGCGCGGAGGCGGCCGCCCGCTCCCACGGATACGGTGATCCCGTCGGCCCGGGGATCCAGGACCGCACCCCGCGTGTCCGACAGGTCGAATGCGGCCTCGGTGACCCGGTCCAGCGAGACGTTCAGCAGGGCGGGGTCCACGGCCCCGCCCTCCGCGACGGCGAATCTGCGCGGGACGGCCAGCTGGAGCAGGGCGGTCAGGTCCGCGCCGGCACGTTCCAGCCGCAGATGGCTGACCTCGGCCGCCGCCAGGTCGTAGTCGGGCAGCAGTTCCTCGACGCACGTGGCGGTCACCGCCCGGGGCAGCGGCGCCATGACGTGCCCGCGAGAGTCCCGGCCCGGGATGTACGGCTCGGCAGAGGAGAGCAGCGGGCCTATGTCATACCCGGCGGCGGCGGCCTGCTCCGTCATCCACCGGCGGCGGCGCTCACTGATCCCGGCCATCCACGTCAGGGCGGCCAGCGCCCGCCGTTCGCGCTTGCGCGGACGGGCCGAGTGCGCGGCCCTGAAGAGCGGGAAGAGGTTGTTGTCCCACACGTCGGAGGCCGCTCGGATCGCTTCCCGGTCGTACCGGCGGGCATCCGCCGCGGCCTCGGCGATCTGGATCACCGAGCGGTCCAGGAGCGCCGCCAGTACGGCCATGGCCGAGGGGCTGTTCGCGCCTTCGGGGGAACCGTCGGGCGGCAGCGAAGCCGCGGGGGGTGTCATGCCCGCGATCGTCGCACACCCCCGGCCGCGCCATCCGGCGGCGTACCCGGCAACTCCATGGTGCCCCGCGCACGAAGGCAACACGGGGAAGCTGACGGCCTGGGTCAGAAAGGGCAGGTCAGCGCTGCGGCTCCGGGTAAGCCTCGCGGGTTCCTGGTGATCCGCGCCTGTGACCCTTCCCCTCCCTCTCAGGAGCGGTTGCCCACTTGTCGGGGGACGTTCCAACGGTTGGCGCGACGGAGCGGCTCGGGAAGGAGTTCCTCCGGCATGTTCTGGTAGGCCACAGGCCGCATCCAGCGCGCTATGGCTCTGCTGCCGGCGCTTGTGTGCAGGGAAGACGTGGTGGCCGGCCAGGGCCCGCCATGGTGCATTGCGGGGGTGACGGCGACGCCGGTGGGCCAGCCGTTCCAGATCACACGGCCGGCACTCAGCGTGGCCGAGATCCGACGGGCGAGGGCCTCGTCCTCTCCCTGCTGTCCGTGCACGGACGCGGTGAGGGCGCGCGGCAGGATGCGCAGAGTGTGGTGCAGGTCCTCGGCCGATGTGTACGTGACGACCAGAGAGGCCGGGCCGAAGCACTCCCGCAGCAATTACGGGTGGCACGGCCGTCCTCGGCGGAGAAGCACGCGCACGCTCCATCCCGGCGAGTACATGTCCGAGCTGGCCGAGGCATTCGCCGCGCGGCCCGGCCGGCCCAAGTGGCTCCAGGAGTTCGGCGCCTCCCCCGCCGAGCGCACCCGGGAGTCCATTCCCGGCTGGGCCGAGGCACTCGTGCGCAACACCGTCTCCGCGTCCGGCATCTGGGGCTGCACCTTGGGGCAGCCACGACATCGGCCGGCACCTCTCCGGGTTCGTAGAGTACGAGTACGAACCCGGCCTCCTCACCGTGGACAACGAGGTCAAGCCGGCGGGCCGCAGGATCGCCGACCTCATCGCGGAGTTCCCCAGCACTCCCCCGACGCCGCTCCGGCGCCCCACCGCCCTGGTCCTCCCGGAGTCCGGGGAGGCCGGACTCGACGCGGCGGAGGCGTTCTTCGCGCTGATCGACGAGGGGATCCGCCCCGCGGTCGTCACGGCCGAGCGCGCCCGCGACAGCGCCTATATCGCGTCGCGCGGCATCACCGAACTGCGGTACGCGGAGTCTCTTCCCGCCACGTCGGCGTTGTAGCCGTTCTGGCATTGACGTCGTTTCCGTGCATGTTGCAACCTCTCGTTCGGAGGGGTTTCGGCAGGCCGCAGTTCTGCCTCCCGTCATCCCGAGCGGACCCCCGGCCCGTGCACCCCGCCCGGCCCGGGCCGACCGGTGCGCGGAAGGCGACGCCGAGGGAGACGGCAGGCTCCTCCACCGACGCATCGGCAGCGAAATCACCGCCGGCGACCAGCTCCGCAGGGAACTTCAGGAGGCACTCATCCATGGCTGACCACGTATCCGTGGAAACGGCTCCGCCTCCCGCGCGGCCGGACAGTGTCACCGCCTGGGACCCCGCGGCAGCCCGGCTTCCCCGGCGTTGCGCCTCCGAGGTCCGGGCCATGCTCGTATCGGCCCCCTCCGAGTGGTTCCTCTTCCCCCGGGCCGAGGACCGCCCGTCCTGGGACGCGGTGGCGAAGCGGCTGGGCCCGGCGGCCGAGGCGCTGACCGAGGCGGCGCAGGAGGCCGCCGGACGTCCCGTCCCGCACCTGACGTCCTCCCTGTGGCGCGCGTTCCTCCGCACCGGGGAGCGGCTGCCCTACGAGAATCCGTGGTACGAGCGTCGCGACATGCTCGCCGATCTGCTGGTGGGCTACTGTCTGCGCCCCACCGGCCAGGTACTCGACGCCTTGATCGACCTCGTCTGGATGATCTGCGAGGAGACCTCCTGGTCCTTCCCCGCCCATGAGCCGACCGAGTTCCCCGACCCCGGCGATCCCGTGGTCGACCTCTTCTCCGCTCTCACCGCAGTCGGGCTGGCCGAGACGCTGGCCGTGCTCGGGGACGCCCTGCCCGGCCCCGTGGCCGACCGCATCCGTACCGAGGCCGACCGGCGCGTCATCACTCCCTACCTGGAGAACGACGCATGGCGCTGGCTGTACGGGACGGCCGACACCGGGGTGAGCAACTGGACGGCGGTCTGCGGTCTCGGGGCCGCCGGGGCGGCCTGTTACCTCGAACAGGACGCCGACCGGCTCGCCCGCATCCTCACGAAGGCGGCTCGCTCGATGGAGGACTACCTGGGGACCTTCGACCCCGACGGGGGCACCAGTGAGGGCGTCGGCTACTGGACGTTCGGCTTCGGCTCCTTCTGCCAGCTGGCCGATCTGGTCGAGCGGCGCACCGGGGGCAGCTGGAACTGGTTCGAGACCCCGGTCGTCGCCGACATCGCGCGTTTCCCCCTGCGCTCCCGGCTCACCAGCGCCTCCTGGGTGACCTTCTCGGACGTCGACAGCCGTACGGATTTCCCCGGCTGGCTCCTGCACGACCTGGGAAGCCGGTTCCGAGAGGAGGGCCTGAAGGATCTCGGGTCCGGGCCGTCCGCCACCTGGACCTGGACGCGCACCAACTCGGCGGTCACCACCGCCCTGCGTTCCGTGCTCAGCGAGGGGCGTCGGGCTGAGGACCGCCCCTACCCGCCGGTCAGACGGTCGGACTGGTTCCGGGGCATCCAATGGCTGATCACACGCGCCGACCCGGACGACCCCGACGCCCTCGCCGCGGCCGTCAAGGGAGGGCGCAACGACGAGCTGCACAACCAGAACGACCTCGGATCCCTCATCGTGCGCGCCGGCGGCGAAGACCTCGTCGTGGACCCCGGCGCGGGGCTGTACACGCGGGATTACTTCAACGAGCACCGCTACAAGCAGTTCGTGAACTCCTCGCGGGGCCACTCCGTGCCCCGCCCGGCAGGTGCGGAGCAGGCGGCGGGCTCCGCCCACACCGCGGGCGTGCTCGCCATCCGGCAGAGCGAGGAGTACGACGAGGTCCGCTACGACCTCACCGCCGCCTACCCCGCTGAAACCGCCCCGAAAGCCCTGCACCGCACCCTGAGGCTGCAACGCGGACCGGAGCCCTTCATCCGCCTCACCGACTCCTTCGCCTTCGGCTCCCCCCGCACCGCGGAAACGGCGTTCACCACCTACGCCGCGGTCGAGGTCACCCCCGGGCACGTCCTCCTGCGCGGCGAGCAAGCCGTACTGATCATCGAGCTGCCGGACCGTCCGGATGTCGACGTACAGGTCGAGTCCGAGGAGTTCGCGCCCAGATTCGGAGAGCCGCGCCTCGCCCGGCGTGTGGTCGTGCGCACCCGTGAGCCGCTACGGGACTGCGCTCTCACCTTCACCCTGCGTCCCGGCTCCGCCTGACCCGTACCCACCCCCGCACATCCCGCGAAGGGAATCCCTGGCGTACGAGACGCACTTGTCGCCGCGGCCGTCCCTGCGACGGCGGCGCTGACCATCCGGAAGGCGGTTGCTGGCTGTCCGTGAGCGACCAGTGACAACTCCTCGCTGAGCGACGTCCAGCCCTGCCGGCCGCCCCTCGTCACCTCCTGGGCAGGCCGTCCGGCAGCCAGGACGCGAGGGCCGACGACGCCCACCTCTCCTGGCCGCTGCGGGCCGGCAAAAGGGCGTGGCCTGGAGCGTTCAGATGCTCGCCGGCGACGTCCTGGCCGGCCGCTCCTCCCCCAGCCCGAGCCGTCGATGGCCCGGTGTCGATGCCAGATGCCGACAGCATGCCAGCCTTCACAGCCGTCTCATTATTCGAGCGCCTCAGTACCGCAATGTGGACATCGAGTTAGAGTGCGCGTATGAATGCGTTCGAGCACGTGACTGTCGCACCGTTCGTGCGGAGCGAGGAACTGAGCGGCCTACCCGGGCGGGTGGTGCTGATGGACGTGCGGTGGTACCTCGATGGCAGGTCCGGACGAGCCGCCTACGAAGCAGGACACTTGCCCGGAGCGGTATTCGTGGACCTCGACCGTTGGCTGACGGGACCGCCCACACCGGCCGGCGGCAGAAATCCTCTGCCGTCGCCGGAGGTGTTCGCCGAGGGTATGCGCGCGCTGGGAGTCAACGACAGCGACATCGTCGTGGCGTACGACGACCAGGGCGGGGTCATAGCGGCACGGCTGGTCTGGATGATCCGGGTCACCGGCCGGCAGGCGGCGGTTCTCGACGGCGGACTGAGGGCCTACCTTCAATTGTTTCCGGACACCCTGACGGTGGAGAAAGCGGTCACCGCCCAGGGTGACTTCACGGCACGCCCCTGGCCGGCCGGGCACCTGGCAGACGCCGATGAGGCCGCGGGGCCCGGCGCCCTTACCATCGACGCCCGCAACCGTGACCGCTTCATCGGGCAAACAGATCCGGTCGACCCGCGCCCCGGGCATGTCCCCGGCGCACTGAACGTACCGTGCCGGGAAAACCTGGACAGTGAAGGCCGTCTCCTGCCGCCGCAGAAGATGCGTGCTCACTTCGCCGCCGCGGGCGTGCGCATGGAGAACGCGTCTCAGGTCGTCTCCTACTGCGGATCCGGGGTGACGGCATGTCACAACCTGCTGGCACTGGAACATGTGGGGTACGACACTGGCCGTCTCTTCGTCGGCGGTTGGTCGGCCTACAGCCGCGACGACAGCCGGCAGGTGGAAACCGGCCCGGCCCGCTGATCCGTCCCTCTCGCGCCCGTTGCAGCTCAACGGATGCCCTTCAGTGGCTCGCCGGGAACGGCCGGCCCGTTCTTCGGAACGCCCGGGCCGCTGCCCGGGAGGTGGGCACTGCGCACGGTCGCCGATTTCGGAGATGACAGCGGAGTGCTCCTCCCACCGCGACATGTCGACGACGCGGAGCGCGGCATCGGCCTACCGCAGTCGCCCTTCGGCTGCAGCAACGGACCGTTCCTGTGCATCGCGTGGGGCTGCATCCGTGACGCGGGTGCGGCCGGCCAGGCAGGCGGCACCAGCAAGGGGAAGGAGCAGGAACGCAAACGCTCCGGCGAATGCCGGAAGCAGGTTCGCTGGGTGGAGGGACTGCGGTCGAAGGCGAAACGCCTGGTCGCGCGGGGCTGGCCGGCCGAGCCGGCACCGGGCCGGTTCACCCTCGCGCGGAGCGTGAGCGGGCCAGGCGGCGGGTCATGATCATGGTCATCGACCAGTAGATCATCGCCTCGGCGCTGCTGGTGGATCGTTCGAAGTCACGCGCCAGGCGGCGCCTTCGCATCAGGTGGGCGAAGAGACGCTCGACGATCCACCGCTTGGGCAGCACCACGAAGCCGTGCATGTCGTCGCTCCGCTTGACGATCGCCAGGACCAGCGCGAGCGCGGCCAGGCAGTGCTCGACGAGGCTGCCGGTGTAGCCGCCGTCGGCCCAGACGAGTTCCAGCCGGTGGTGAGCGTCGGTCACCCGCTCAAGCAGCACCTTCGCGGCAGCGCGGTCGCCAGGGGCGGAGGAACGCGTCCTGTACGTGATCGCCGCCGCGCTCCCACGGTGCCGGCCCTGGTCTGCGCCGAGGAGCGCCACCGGGACCCCGCCGAGGTCGGGCCGGGGTCCGGGACGGCGGCCGCGGCGCCCAGGGACGCCGCGCCGATCGGCCGACCCCGGGGGTCCGGGAAGCGCGGGAGCCGGGCGGTCCACCCGGTTCCCGCTTCGTCCCTATCGCGGATCGGTGGTCTCGAACCAGGTGGGCCCGTCGGTCAGCGCCTGCTTGATCCGCAGCAGCGCGAACTCGGCCAGGTCGGGCAGCGCGTCCACGGAGAACCAGCCCACCTCCAGCGACTCGTCGTCGTTGACCCGGGCCGTGCCGCCCGTGGCGCGGCAGCGGAAGGTGATGTCGAGGAACTGGCAGCGGTCGCCGTTCTCGTACTGGATGGGCGGCAACGCCTGGGTGAGGACGACCCGCTCCGCCACGCAGCGCACGGCGGTCTCCTCGTACACCTCGCGCTCCGCCGTCGCCGCCGGCTGTTCGCCCGGCTCGGAGATCCCGCCGATCACGGACCACTCGCCGGTGTCGGCGCGCCGGCCGAGGAGCACTCTGCCCTCGGCGTCGAAGACGACGGCGGTGACGCCGGGCAGCAGGAGCAGCTGCTGCCCGGCGGTGGCACGGATCTCGCGGATGAAGTCAGGAATGGCCATGTGCCGACCCTACGTGGCCTGCCACCCGTTCAGCGGACTCGTCGTGCGCGTACCGCCAGGGCGCCCGCCCAGCCCAGCGCGCCGAGCGCGAGCAGGATCAGGACGCCCTCGGGCAGCGGCCCCATCCGGGTCGCGGGGGTCAGTGAGGAGCGCAGCGGCACCTCGTCCACCAGGGCGTCCGGGGTGAACATCTCCGTCTTCTCGGCCACCGTGCCGTCCGGGCGGATGATCGCGCTGACGCCGCTGGTGACGGGGACGACGACGGCCCGGCTGTGCTCGACGGCGCGCACCCGGGACATCGCGAGCTGCTGGTAGGTCATCTCGCTGCGGCCGAAGGTGGCGTTGTTACTGGGGACGGCGATCAGCTGGGCGCCGTGTTCGACCGTGTCGCGTACGGCGTCGTCGAACGCGGCCTCGTAGCAGGTGACGAGCCCGGTGTAGGTGCCCGCGAGGTCGAAGACTCCGACCTTCTTGCCGGGCCCGAAGTCGCGCTGCACCCGGTCGACGTCCGAGCTGAAGATGCGGACGAACGAGCGCATCGGCATGTACTCGCCGAAGGGCTGGATGTGCCGCTTGTCGTACGTGGCGACGGGGCCCTTGTCCGGCTGCCACTGGATGAGGGTGTTGCGCAGAGGGCCCGAGTCGGGCTCGACCACCGCGCCGATGACGGTCGGCGCCCCGATCGCCTTCACGGCGTCGTCGATGACGATCCGCGCGTCCGGGTTGCGGTAGGGGTCGAGGTCGGAGGAGTTCTCCGGCCACAGGACGAAGTCCGGCTGCGGGACCTTGCCCGCCTTCACGTCCCGGGCCAGCTGCTCCGTACGCTTGGCGTGGTTGTCCAGGACCGCGCGGCGCTGGGAGTTGAAGTCGAGGCCGAGGCGGGGCACGTTGCCCTGGATCGCGGCGACGGTCGCGGTGCCGTCCTCGGCCGAGTCGTCCACCAGCGGCAGCGCGGCGAAGGCCGCCGCCACGGGGACCAGGACCGTCGCCGCCGCCACGGCGGTGGCCCCGCGACGGAGCTCGCCGGCCGAGCGGTGGCGGGCGAAGCGGCGGACCGCCTCGAAGAGGCCGAAGCCGCAGAGCACCACGGCGAACGAGAGCAGCGGGGTGCCGCCGAGCGCGGCGAGCGGCAGGAAGACGCCGTCCGCCTGGCCGAAGGCGATCTTGCCCCAGGGGAAGCCGCCGAAGGGCACCCGGGCGCGGACGGCCTCGTCCAGCGTCCAGACCGCGGCCGCCCACAGCGGTCCGCCGGGCAGCCGGGAGACGGCGGAGATGCCGATGCAGCCGACCGCGACGAACAGCGCCTCGGCGGCGGCGAGGGCCAGCCACGGCACCGGGCCGACCTCCTCGCCGGTCCAGTGCAGCAGGGGCAGCATGAAGCCGAGCCCGGCGAGCAGCCCGAGCCCGAAAGCGGCGCGGGCCCGGCGCTCGAACAGCACCCAGCCGAGCAGGGCGAAACCGGGTAGAACGAGCCACCACAGGGGCCGGGGCGGGAAGCTGAGGTACAGCATCACGCCGGAGAGGACGGCGGCACCGGGCCGCACGAGGCGCTTCGGCAGCCCGCCTTTCCGGGAGGCGGGGGCGGGGCTCTGCGATTCGCCGACCTGGGCGATGGTGGTGCTCACCCGGCGGAGTCTACGGTGACCGCCCGGCCACGCGGGAGCCCCGTCCCGATGGCGGAATCCCGACCACCGCATCATTTCTCCGCATCTTCCGCCCATATGACCGATGCGGCCGTTAGCCTGTGCGCCAGTCCCCCGCCGACGGGCCGGCTCCGGCCCTCGCGTACGGGACGGTCACAGGCCGGGGGACGGACGTGATGGCTGAATCGGTGCGGCGTGGGTCCGAGCGGGGGAACGCCTCCGATGCCGCCGGTGCGCTGATCCTCGCCGCCTGCGCGGTGTGGTCACTGATCAGCGCGGCGGGTCGGGAGACCCGGCCCGAAGGGGTGCTGCTCGCCCTGCTCGCCGTCGCGGCGGGCTTCGCCTGCGGGCGCATCTGCGGCACGCTGCTGCCGGTCGCGACGGCCACCGGCGCCGCGCTGGCGGCCCTGCTCCTGGCCCTGCTGTGGCGGCACGGCATGCCGGGCGCGACGGCCGCCGAGGACCATGCGCCGGGGCAGAGCGGCGCCGCCGCGGCCCTGCTGGTCCTCGCCGCCGGGTGCGCGTGCTGCGCGGCGGCGGGTGCCGGGCGGCGGGTGTCGGTCACGGCCCTGAGGCTGCTGGCGCTGGGCATCGCCGGCGCCTCGCTCGCCCTGGGTTCGGCGGCCGGGTCAGCGGCGGCGCTCGGGGTGCTGGTGTGCTCGCTGGCCGCCGCCCGGACGCGGCGTCGGCTGCTCGGGCTGGGTGCCCTCGCACTGGTAGCCGGGCTGGTCGTCGGAGCCTCGTGGGCCATGGCCGAGGAGGTCCTGCCCGAAAGGCTCACGGTCTCGCTGGAGGGCCCGCTCACCCGCAACCGGGTCGAGCTGTGGCAGGACGCCGCCCGTCTGACGGCCCGGCACCCCGTGCTCGGCATCGGCCCCGGCCGGTTCGACGAGCTGAGCCCGACCGCGCGGCGCAGCCTCGGCTCGGACGGGAAACCGCACTCGGCGCCGTGGCAGCAGGCCGCCGAGCAGGGAATCGTCGGGGTGGTGCTGCTCGGCGCCGCGTTCGGCTGGCTGCTGTACGCGCTGTGGCGCTCGCCCCGGTCCACGGCGGTGGTGCTGGCGGCGGGCGCGACGCTCACGGCGGTGGCCGTGCTGGCGAGCGTGGGCAACGCGCTGAGCTTCACACCGGTGACGGCGGGGGCGGGACTGCTGGCCGGGCTCGCGTCGGCCAGGCGGCCGATCGGCGCGGGCGAGCCCTGCGGGCCGGACGGGGAGGACGGGGTCAGGCCCCGGCCGGGAAGCCCGAGGACGGCAGGTGCAGCCGGGCCCGGATGAACCGTACGCCCGCCTCGGCGTCGTCCACCGTGATGGTGAACGTGCGGCCGTCGCCGAGGCGCAGCACCAGCCCCTCGCCCCGGCGCACGACGACGGCTGTGCCCTTCTCGGGGCGCCAGCGATAGCCCCAGCCGCCCCACTGCCGGGGGTTCACGTGGGGCGCGAAGTCGGCGGCCACCACCTGGGTGAGCAGGATACGGCGGCGCGGCAGCCCCATGTGGCCGCAGCGCACCTCCAGGGCGTCGCCGTCGACGCGGACGGCGACGTTCACGAAGGCGAGGGTGCCGAACAGCATCAGCAGGCCGGCGGCGACGCAGCCGATCACCGACATCAGCAGCGGGGCGATGCCGGAGGTCCAGTTGGAGCTGACGGCGAGCTGGACGCCCAGGGCCAGGCAGGCGGCGCCCAGGGCCGCGAGGACCCACTGGGTGCGGTTGGTGGCCCGGCCGACCCAGACCTGCGAGTGGGTGCCGGTTCCGGTGCGCTTCGGTTCTCCGGGGTGCTCCCTCATGCCGAGCAGCGTACTGAAGAACGGGCGTCGGGGGACGGGCGCGAGCACGCCGGCGCGGCCGTCCGCAGGTCAGCGGACGGAGCCGACGGCGGCCAGTCCGCGCCCTTCCGCGTAGGCCAGGGCGGCCTGCGGCAGCTCCGAGACGCGTCCGCTGAGGATGACCGCGATGGACGAGGAGGGTTCGGCCGACGGAGCGGGTTCGGCGCCGATGCGGC
This sequence comes from Streptomyces sp. DT224, assembly GCF_049844595.1. Classification (NCBI taxonomy): domain Bacteria; kingdom Bacillati; phylum Actinomycetota; class Actinomycetes; order Kitasatosporales; family Streptomycetaceae; genus Streptomyces; species Streptomyces sp. DT224. The sequence continues at coordinate 187,547 of NZ_JBNCLI010000004.1, read as the reverse complement.
GCAGCGCCTGGGCGGCGACGGCCCCGGCGGACCCGTGCAGGGCGACCGGGCGCCGGGCGGGGCCGCCGACGGCCTCGCGGATGCGCTCGGCGACGAGCTCGTAGTGGGTGCAGCCGAGGACCACGGCCCGCACGTCGGGCGGGGTGAGCGCGGCGGCGGCGGCGATCGTCTTCTCGATGGCGTCCTCGTCCGCGTACTGCACGGCGTCGGCGAGGCCGGGGCAGGGCACCTCGGTGACGGCGGCGGATCCGGCGAACGCGCCGATCAGTCCGCGCTGGTACGGGCTGCCGGTGGTGGCCGGGGTCGCCCAGATCGCGACGGAGCCGCCGCCCGCCGCGGCGGGCTTGATGGCGGGGACGGTACCGATGACGGGCAGGCCCGGTTCGAGCTCGGCCCGCAGCAGCTCCAGCGCGTGCACGGAGGCGGTGTTGCAGGCGACGATCAGCGCGTCGGGCCGGTGCGCGGCGGCGGCGCGGGCCACCATGAGCGCGTGGGCCTGCACGCCCTCGGGGGCGCGGCCCCAGGGCATGTTGTCCGGGTCGGACGAGAGGACCAGATCGGCGTCCGGCCTCAGCCGGCGTACTGCGGCGGCGGCGGCGAGCAGTCCGATTCCGGAGTCCATGAGCGCGATCTTCACCCGGTCACCATAGTCGACCGCCCTTGCGGTCCCCGCTCAGTGGTGCAGACTTCCGCCAATGAGCGCCGTTGCCTGGATCGCCGTGGGTTCGCTTGTCGCGTGGGTGTGGCTGCTGCTGGGCCAGGGGTTCTTCTGGCGCACCGACCAGCGGCTGCCGAGCCGGGCGGCCCCGGAGCGCTGGCCCTCGGTCGCGGTCGTCGTCCCGGCGCGCGACGAGGCCGCGATGCTGCCGGTGAGCCTGCGGTCGCTGCTGGCGCAGGACTATCCGGGGGCCGCCGAGGTCTTCCTCGTGGACGACTGCAGCAAGGACGGCACGGGGGACGTCGCCCGCGCCCTGTCCGTGCGGTTCGGGGGCCTGCCGGTGACCGTGGTGTCGCCGGGCGAGCCCGAGCCCGGCTGGACGGGCAAGCTCTGGGCCGTACGCCACGGGATCGCGCTGGCCCGGGCCCGGGAGCCGGAGTACCTCCTGCTCACGGACGCCGACATCGCGCATGAGCCGGACAGCCTGCGGGAGCTGGTGGCGGCGGCGGAGACGGGCGGCTTCGACCTGGTCTCGCAGATGGCGCGGCTGCGGGTGGCGAGCTTCTGGGAACGGCTCGTCGTGCCGGCCTTCGTCTACTTCTTCTCGCAGCTCTATCCGTTCCGGTGGATCAACCGGAAGCGGGGGCGGACGGCCGCCGCGGCGGGGGGCTGTGTGCTGCTGCGGACGGAGGCGGCGGTACGGGCGGGAGTGCCGGACTCGATCCGGCAGGCGGTGATCGACGACGTGTCGCTGGCCCGGGCGGTGCGGCGCTCGGGGGGCCGGATCTGGCTGGGGCTCGCGGACCGGGTGGACAGTGTGCGCCCGTATCCGTGCCTGGCCGACCTGTGGCGGATGGTCTCGCGGAGCGCGTACGCCCAGCTGCGGCACAATCCGCTGGTGCTGCTCGGCACGGTGCTCGGGCTGGCGCTGGTCTACCTCGCGCCGCCGGTGACGCTGGTCGCCGGGGTGCTCGGCGGGGGCGCGGTCGCGGCGTGGGCCGGGGGGCTGGCGTGGGCCGTCATGGCGGGGACGTACATGCCGATGCTCGCCTACTACCGGCAGTCGCTGTGGCCGGCTCCGCTGCTGCCCTTCACCGCGCTGCTGTATCTGCTGATGACCGTCGATTCGGCGGTGCAGCACTACCGGGGGCGCGGTGCGGCCTGGAAGGGGCGTACGTACGCCCGTCCCGAGGCCGCACCGGATCAGTGACTCAGGGATATCCGGGCCGGGTCACTTGCGGCCCGGGGTCCAGTTCATGCCCCAGCCGTACGCGTGGTCGATGGTGCGCTGCGGACTGACGCCGCGCTGCGGCACCAGGTAGCGGGCCTCGCGCTGCACGGTGAGGTCGTTCCCCGTGTTGGTGATGAGCGCGAGTGCGCAGACGGTCGACGGGACCGTGCACTCGTCCAGCGAGAAGTCGATCGGCGCGCCGTGCTGGGGCTGGAGGGTGACGGTGGCGTGCAGGTCGGCGAAGCTGCGGGCGCCCTCGTAGATGGTGACGAAGATCAGGACCCGGCGGAGCTGCGCCTTGTGGTCGAGGTTGATCGTCAGGTTCTCGCCGGTGGAGACGGCCCCGGTACGGTCGTCGCCGTCGAGGTGGATGAACGGCGGCTGGTGGAGCGCGCCGAAGGCGTTCCCCAGGGCCTGGACGACTCCCTTGCGGCCGTCGGTCAGCTCGTACAGGGCGCAGAGGTCGAGGTCGAGGTCCGAGTGGTTGGCGACGGCCCGGCCCAGCTTGCTGCCCCAGCCCTTGAACTGCTTGCGCACCTCCCAGTTGAGGTTGACACGCATGGCGCCGGACGTGCCGCCCTGCTTGGTGAGCGAGACGGACGGCGCGTCCTTGGTGAGCGTCACCTTGGTCAGCCGGACGGGCTGGGTGACGGGTGGTGCCGGAGGGGCCGGGGGGACGGGCGGGGCCATCGGGGGCGCCATCGGTGCGGCGAGCGTCGGCTGCTGCGGCTGTGGGTACTGCGGAGGCGGCGGAGTGGCGGTGACCGGGGTGGCGGGATGGGGCGGCTGGGGCTGGGGGGCCGTGTGCGGCTGCTGGGGTTCGTCCACGGAGATGCCGAAGTCCGTGGCGAGCCCTTCGAGCCCGGAGCCGTAGCCCTGGCCGACCGCACGGAACTTCCAGACGCCCTGCCGCCGGTAGAGCTCACCGAGGATGAAGGCGGTCTCCACGGTGGCGTCGGAGCTGTCGAAGCGGGCGAGTTCGGCACCGTTCATCGCGTTCAGGACGCGTACGTACAGTCCGCTCACCCGGCCGAACGTGCCGCCGTCGGCGGAGGCGGCCAGCACCACGCGGTCGATGGCCGGCTCCACCCGTGCCAGGTCGACCGCGAGGGTGTCGGTGGCCGCGCCGCCGGCCGTGTGTTTGCCCTGGTGGCGCACCGCGCGGGACGAGTGGGTCGGCTGGTTGTAGAAGACGAAGTCGCCGTCGTTGCGCACCTTGCCCGAGCCGAGGAGAAGGAGCGCGGAGGCGTCCACATCGGGTGTCCCCGGGGCCGTGCGCCATCCGATCTCGACACACACGGCCTGGGCCGTCACTGGGACATTGGTTCCCTTTTGCATGGTCATGCTCGCCCCCATCACGAGTCCGCTTCCGAGACCTTTCCGGGTCAACCTAGTGCCAGCCCCGCCCCGGGACCCACCGAGGTGCGGGTACGGGCGCGGGGGCCCGCGGCCGCGGCGCCCGCCGCCTCCTGACCGGATCAGGTGGCGGTGTCCTCCGGCCGCGTGCCCTCCTCGCCGTTGTGGACGACGCCGTTCGCGTCCAGGCGGGGGTGGAGGGCCATCGGCTCCACCATGGTGACGTCGGAAGGACGTTGGCTCTCCGGGCCGTCGGGCCCCCAGCGCAGCAGGCGCCGTGAGCGGGCGATCCGGTAGGCGGTGCCGCCGGCCTCGACCTCGTTGACCCGGCCCGCGCGCAGTCGGTCTGCCGCCTCGGCCAGGACCCTCAACTCGGCCAGCGCGGGGTGGGTGCCCTCGGCGACGACGCTGCGCGCGTCCACGTCCGTCCCGGCGGTGAGGGGGATGGTGCCCGCCTGCCGGGGCCCGAGCCAGGTCAGCGAGATGTCCAGGGAGCGCCGTGCGTCCTGCGGGGTGGCGTGCAGGCCGCCGCCGGCTCCCCACCGCTCGTCGCCGGTCCGTTCCACGACCATGAAGGCCGCCGGGAGGAGCAGGACGTCGGGATGGGTGTCCACGGCGCGCTCGGAGTCACGCAGGACGTCGGCGGGGTATCTGCTCCCCCGGTACGCGAAGGAGCGCATGGCCAGCATCTCCGCCGCCTGGAGGGGCGTCACGGGCGCGTCCGGGTCCAGGACCAGTCCGGCGTCGACCCCGGGGGTGCCCGCGGGGCGGGTCCAGTCGGGCACGGCGGGCTCGGGGTCGGTGGGGCGCGGCAGTTCGAAGCCTCCGTCGGGGTCCAGCCCCGCGTACTCCTCGGCCCGCACCACGCGGTAGCACGTGCCGCGGACGTGGACCTCGGGCGGCTTCCCGGTCTCCAGCCGCGCGACCGCGCCGAGCAGGGCCCGCCGCTCCGCCTCGGTCTCCGCCTCGTCCTTGGCCCGGAACCACAGCTTCGACTGCAGGTCGTCCCTGGCCTGCTGGGGGCAGCCGTTCGTGATCGGGACCAGCACCTTCCACCGGTCCCCGTCGTCCTCGGACCGTGCCGCCACGCCGAACAACGGGCCGCGGACGGCCAGTCTGTTGCGCGATGCCGCGTCGAAGGCGTCGGCCTCGATGGCGGCCTCGACGGGCTCCACCGGGATCCTCACCAGCACCGGCCGGGCAGCGGGGCGCACACCGTGTTCGTTCATGGCGTCATCCTGGCGTCCGCGAGCGGCGTGTACGCGGCTTTCGCCGGATCATCCACCGTACGTGCTCTCCGGGGTCGTTATGTTGCCGCCTTCGGCCCCACGGCGGGTGAGGCTCAGGGCCCGGCCTCGCCCTCTCGGTGCCTCATTGCCGCCCGGTGGGCGCGCTCACGGGAATTGCGTTCTGGAAATCGGTGAGTGCGAGCGACGCCTGAATGTCGGGGCCGGATGCGAAGTGCATCCGCTGGCGTACGCGCACGACGCGTCCCTGTCCGTCGATCCACGCCTCGGCGTCGACCGAGGTGGCGGGGCGGAGATTGCGGCCGACGGTCCGGTCCACCGCTTCGAACTGCTTGGGAGTGAGGCGGGCGGACACGTGCAGAGGTTCACTCCCCTCTTCCACGGAAGCGCCGTGATCGAGCATGAGGCGTACGAACCGCGGAAGCCGGTCGAGGGGTATGCCGCCCTTGGCCACCGTCGCGGGGAATTCCTGCCAGGCGCCACTCGCGCCGACCGCGCGCCGGTACACCTTCCGCCGGGTCGTCACGACGTCCTCGGTGTACTGATCGGTGGTGTCCGTCGTACGTCCCGTCAGGGGCGCGTTGAGGTTGACCCTCCCCTCCATGAGCTGGAGCCGTTCGGACCCGGACCGCGTGACGGCTTCGAGTTCGGCCGAGTAAGGCGCGTCATCGGCCGCGGCCAGCCGTTTACTCACCGCCTCGCGGCCGGATTCGGACGGCGCGGCCGAGTCCGGTGCGCATGCGGTGAGCACCAGTGCGAAGAGCAGCGGAATGAGAGCCATGGATCGGCGGTGAATCAAGGGGGGATTCCTCTGAGTACGGGCCCGGGAAGACAACGATGTTTCAGCAGGTCAGGCAGGTAGGGTGAGGGTAAATCCGATGACCACAAAATTGGGACTCCCCAATCTGCACATCGTGGGCTTAACTTAGGTGTCATGACCTCCCCCCGCTCCACCTACGGTGGCGGCTACTACGCCGCGCCGTCGTTTGCCGACACCCCGATCTACGACTCCCTCGTCGCGGAGCGGGGCACCCCTCAGATCGCACCGATCCGAGTGCCCGCCGCCTACGACACCGGCAACAGCTATCTGCCGGCGCTCCCGTCGGCCCTGCCGGCGCTTCCCGCGGCCCCCTCCCAGCCCCAGCAGGCCTACGGCTACCCCCAGTCGGCGGCGCAGCAGGGCTACGCACCGATGCAGCCCGCGCAGCTCCAGCACGCGCCGGCCCCGTACATTCCGCAGCAGCCGGCCGGTGGCCGCGGCATGTACCAGGCGCCCCCGCCGCAGCAGCAGCGCCCGGCGCCGACGTCGGGTTACGAGTCGATGCGCCCCGCCGCGCCCCGGCCCGTCCCGGCGCAGTCCCCGTACGAGGACCCGTACGGCCGGCCCTACCAGGGCGGCCGGGGCTACTAGAGCCTTCGCCCGGATCAGGCGGCGCACGGCCCGGGGCGGGGTGCCCGGCAACACGGGCCGTGCGCCGTTCCGCGTTCCGCCCGGCCGGCCCGGGGCGCAGGGAACTCACGGGGGCGCGCCGCGCGTTGAGCACGGTGGGCCGCCCACACCGCGCGGCCTCGGCGCGTGGACGGCACCGCCCGGGCGGGGACGGGTGCGGAAGGGGGTGCGGGGACTGTGCGAGCGATGGCGGGTGTCTGGCGCTGGCGGCACAATCCGCTGCGCCGGGCGACGGACCGGTGCGAGGCCTGGCTGGCCCTGGCCGCGTTCCTGATGCTGATGCTGGCGGCCCCGGCGGTCGGCTGGCTCTGCGGGGTCCGGACGGACTCGGCGCTCCAGGCGTCGGTGCGCGCCCAGCGGGCGGACCGTCACCTCACCACGGCCGTCGTGGTGCGGCGGGTGGCCGGCGCCCGTCATGTCACCGACCCCGAGATATCGGGCGCCGCCCTGACGCGGACCGAAGTGGTGGCCCGGTGGCGCGCCCCGGACGGCGCGGCCCGCACGGCGAGGGTGACGACCGCCTCGCGCAACGCGGCGCCGGGAGCCCGGGTCCGGATCTGGACCGACCGCGCGGGCGACCCCGCGCTCCGGCCCATGGACATACCGACGGCGCACACGCATGCCGCGCTCGCGGGTTTCGGAGCCGCGATGCTGTCCGCCCTGCTGATCGAGTGCGTACGCCGCCTGATCCTCCGGCACATGACATGGCGGCGGTACGCACGGATCGACCGGGCCTGGGCGGCGGTCGGCCCGGACTGGGGCAGGACGGGCACCGGCAGCTGAGTCGTGCCCGGCGCCGGTGCGGAGCGTGATGAGGCGGCAGCCGCCGGGACCTGCGCATCGGGTCAACTCCCGGCGGCCGCGCGCGCTACGGTGGACCGGCCCGCCCGTCGCTCTCCGGCAGGCGGACCCCGGCTGGTCGCTGCCGCGAGGCCGGTGACACGGGTATCACTCACGCACGAGGCGGGGGCACGACAGCGCCATGGCACAGGGCACGGTCCAGGTGACGCACACCGGCACATCGCGGTGGCGGCGCCGCACGGGCGAATACGCCTCCCTCACCGCGGCGCTCGAAGCGGCGGCGGACGGTGATGTGCTCACCGTCGCCCCCGGCACCTACCGGGAGAACCTGGTCATCGCCCGCGCGGTCACGCTGCGCGGCCCCGAGGGCTCCGTCGGCTCCGTGCGCATCGCCCCCGCCGACGGGGTGCCGCTCACGCTGCGCGCCTCCGCCGTCGTCCAGGACCTCCATGTGGAGGGGCAGGACTCCGCGGCCCCGGCCGTGCTCGTCGAGGACGGCGCACCGGAGATAGCGGACGTACGGATCGTGACCCGCTCGGCGGCCGGCGTCGAGGTGCGCGGCGCGGCCCGGCCCACCGTGCGCCGGTGCACCGTCGACAATCCGGCGGGCGTCGGCATCGCCGTGCTCGACGGCGCGGGCGGGGTGTTCGAGGAGTGCGAGGTCGTCTCGGCCGGGCAGTCCGGGGTCGCCGTGCGCGACGGCGGTCACCCCCGGCTGGAGCGCTGCCGGGTCCACCACGCCTCGGGCGCCGGCCTGTCCGTCACCGGCGAGGGCAGCGGTCTGGAGGCGCTGGGCTGCGAGGTGTACGAGATCAAGGGCAGCGGGATCCAGGTGACCGCCCGCGCCTCCGCCCATCTCACCGACTGCACCGTGCACCGCACCTCGGCGGACGGCGTCACGCTGGACACCGACGCGGTGCTGACGCTCGCCGACTGCGACATCCACGACATCCCGGAGAACGCCGTGGATCTGCGTTCGCGGGCGGTGCTGACGCTGACCCGCTCGACCGTGCGCCGCTTCGGCCGCAACGGGCTCTCGGTGTGGGACCCGGGCACCCGGGTCGACGCCAATCAGTGCGAGATCCACGACAGTACGGGCGACTACCCGGCCGTCTGGGTCAGCGACGGGGCGACGGTGATACTGGATTCCTGCCGGGTCCACGACGTGCCGGACGCCCTGTTCGTCCTCGACCGGGGCTCGCGCGCCGATGTGGTGGACAGCGATCTCTCCCAGGTCCGCAACACCGCGGTCTCGGTCAGCGACGGGGCGACCGCGCAGCTGGACGACTGCCGCATCCGGGAGGCGTCGACCGGCGCCTGGTTCCGGGACCACGGCAGCGGCGGCACCCTGAGCAACTGCACCGTCGACGCCGCTCAGACGGGCGTGATCGTCACCAAGGGCGCCGACCCGGTGATCGAGCGGTGCACGGTGACCTCTCCCGCCGAGGCCGGGTTCTATGTGTCCGCCGAGGGCCGGGGGACGTTCAACGGCTGCCGGGTCACGGGCAGCGAGGGGTACGGCTTCCATGTGATGGAGGGCTGCCGAACGACGCTCACCCGGTGCCGCACCGAGCGTTGCGCGCGCGGCGGTTACGAGTTGCCCGAAGGCGTCGGTGGCGGCACGGGAAGCGGGCCGGTCGTGGAGGAGTGCACGAGCGACGAGAGCGGGCTGCGCACCGCCACTCCCCCGCCGGCCCCGGTCCTGACGGCCACGCAGTCCTCACCCGGGCTGCTCGGTTCCGTCCCCGCCCCGCGCCCCGTGGAGCAGGCGCCGCCCGCCGAGCCCGTGCGCACCTCCAGGGAGGTCCTGGGCGAGCTCGACGCGCTGGTCGGCCTGGACAGCGTGAAGCGGGAGGTGCGGGCGCTCACGGACATGATCGAGGTGGGGCGCAGGCGCCGGGAGGCGGGCCTCAAGGCCGCGTCGGTCCGCCGCCATCTCGTCTTCACCGGCTCTCCGGGCACCGGCAAGACCACGGTGGCCCGGCTGTACGGCGAGATCCTGGCCTCGCTCGGGGTGCTGGAGCGGGGCCATCTGGTCGAGGTGTCCCGGGTCGACCTGGTCGGTGAGCACATCGGCTCCACCGCGATCCGGACGCAGGAGGCGTTCGACCGGGCGCGCGGCGGGGTGCTGTTCGTGGACGAGGCGTACGCGCTGTCGCCCGAGGACTCCGGCCGGGACTTCGGCCGGGAGGCGATCGACACGCTGGTGAAGCTGATGGAGGACCACCGGGAGGCGGTGGTGGTCATCGTCGCCGGGTACACCCAGGAGATGGAGCGGTTCCTGACGGTCAATCCCGGCGTCGCGTCCCGCTTCTCGCGGACCATCACGTTCAGCGACTACGAGCCGTCCGAGTTGCTGCGGATCGTCGAGCAGCAGTCCCAGGAGCACGAGTACCACCTGGCGTCGGGCACCGGTGAGGCGCTGCTGAAGTACTTCGCGGAGCTGCCCAAGGGGCCGGCCTTCGGCAACGGGCGCACCGCTCGCCAGACCTTCGAGTCGATGGTCGAGCGGCACGCCGGCCGGGTCGCCCAGCTCGCGGAGCCGAGCACGGACGACCTCACTCTGCTGTATCCGGAGGACCTCCCGGAACTGCCCTGACGTCCTCGCCGACGCGTTCCGCCTGCTGGGGCAGCACGGGGGTGAGCCGTTCCAGGAGGGCGGCGCGCTCCTCGGCGAAGACGGGGTCGGCCTGGTAGTCGGAGTGGCCGAGCACCGGCTCGGGCAGCGGGTGTTGGGGCGTCCGTCCGTAGACCAGCGGGTCCCTGAGCGGGCCCCGGTCGACCTCGGGGCCGGAGTCCTCGCCGAGCCGGATCTCGCCGCCGATGGGGTCGGTGGCCCGCCACAGATTGCGCCAGCAGTGCACGGAGCGGTGCAGCCCGTGGAGCTGCCCGGCACCGAAGTACGCCGGGAACCAGCGGGCGTAGAGCCGTTCGATCGGCGATCCGTACGTCAGCAGGGCGACCCGGGAGCGGGCGCGGGCGGGCAGCTGCCAGACCGCGGAGGCCGCGAGCACGCTGCCCTGGGAGTGGCCGGAGATGACGAGCCGGCCCCTGGTGCGGCCGGTCCAGCCGGACATGCGGGCGGCCAGGTCGGGCACGGCGCGCTCCGCGTAGCAGGGCGGGGCGAAGGGGTGGGCGGCGCGCGGCCAGAACGTACCGACGTCCCAGAGGATGCCGATCGTGCGCCGGGCGGACGCGTCCCGGTAGGCCCGTCTCCCGCAGGCGACGAAGACGAGGAAGCCGAAGCCGATCAGCCAGGAGCCGGTCGACTGCGCGGCCTCGGCCACCGATTCGACGAACGGGCCGCTGCCCTCCAGCGCGAGACCGGGGACCTCGCCGGCGGCCCAGGACCCGGCCACCGCCCCCGCGCCCAGGCACAGGGTGGCTCCGGAGACGATTCCCACCATGCCGGGCGCCGAGTCGGTGAGCGCGGCCGTGGCCCGGATACGGGCGATCCGCTGGGTCCGTGCCGGGTCGGGGAACGGCTCCCCGTACTCCGCTTCGACCACGGGTTCCAGCCTGCGGGCCGCCAGCCAGGTCCGTACGCCGAGGACGGCGCCGGGGACCAGGAGGAGCAGGAGGAGGACGGGGATGACCGACGCCTGCCAGCTGAGCAGCACCGGCGGTCCCTCTATCAACGCGCTGCGCCCCATGCCCGGGCTGCCGGGTCCGTCCAGCCAGTCGGCGACGCGCTGGGCGACGCCGCCGGTCATCACGCCGCCGAGCGCGCACGCGAGCATCGCGACGGCCGGTCCGCCGAGGCCGCGCAGGACGGTGCGCGGCTCCGGGCAGCACCGGTACAGGTAGAGGGAGACCGCCGCGAGGAGGACCACCAGGACGCCCTCGGCGACGCTGACCGCCCGGAACAGCGTGGTGTCGCCGGGGAGCCTGCCGGAGGAGGTCCAGCCGGGGCGCGGCCAGGCGGCGTGGACGGCGGCGAGAACGAGGAGGGCCACAGCGGCGCCGGGCAGCCAGGTGATGAGGGCCCGGTCGAGCCGGTTGTCGAGGCGCCGTTCGCTGCGGCCCCGGCGGCAGACCACCCAGAGCACGACGAGGAGCCCGACGGCGAGGGCCCCTTCGATGAGCCGGCCGAGGAGCGGGGCGACCGGTCCGGGGACGGCGCGGTCGTGGCGGGCGGCGGCCTCCGTGACGGCGGCGGTGACGGTGAGGAAGCCGGCCGCGGTGTGGGCGGCGCGCAGCCGGGCGACGAGGCGGCGCCCGTACCAGAACCCGGGCCGGCCGAGCGCGGGGCGGACGGGGTGGGCGGCGGGTGCGGGGCCGTCGTCCTCCGCGTCGTCCGGGTCCCCCTCGGTCAGCGGGCGCTGGGACTCGTAGGCGCTCCAGGTGCGGTTGGACAGGAACCAGAGCAGCCCGACCAGCGCGGCCGGCACCAGCGCGGCCAGGGCGAGGCGGCGGCCGGGCTGGGACCACCAGCCGCCCTGCTCGGCGGAGAGGAAGCCGAGCCAGGAGCGCTTCTCGGAGCAGGCGGCGGCGCCCGCGCACTGCCAGGCGGTGAGGTCCAGGGCGACTTCGCAGGCGGCGGCGGTCAGCAGCACGGTGAGGCTGAGCGCGATGAGCCGCACGAGGACGCCGTACAGCCGGATCGCGCGGGGCCGGCGCCGGGCGGTGGGGCGCATCCAGTGGGCGAGGTTGATCACCATGAACGGGAGCAGCAGCAGCCACAGCGCGCGGGAGCCGTTGCCGGAGGTGAGGTTGGACCAGCAGTACGCCTCGGCGATGGGCTTCTCGCGGTACCTGTCGGGGTGCTGCTCGGCGTCGATGTCGGCGGAGCGCCGGTAGATGGCCGCGGTGGTGTCGCCGGTGACCCGGACCGTGCGCGGGTCGGCCAGCATGTCCTGGGGGGTGGTCCCGCCCACGCCGTGGACCAGTAATTCCAGCGCGGGACCGGGGCTGCGCGGGGCAGGGGTGGGAGGGGGCACGTGCGTCTCGCTCTCGCAGGGGGGAAGGCGGCTGATGGCCGGTCACCGTTACTGACGAATGTCCCCCGGGCGGGGGCCGGCGACACCGCGCGTGGCAGGATGAGTCCGTCGATACGGACTCCTGTACGGCCAGAGGGAAGGGCGAGGCCCGGCGTTGAGCGAGAATCAGAATCTGCTCGCGGAGCAGCGGCGCGCGCTGATCCTGGACGAGGTGCGCCGGCGCGGCGGGGTCCGGGTCAACGAGCTGACCCGGAAGCTGAACGTCTCGGACATGACCGTCCGCCGGGATCTGGACGCGCTGGCCCGGCAGGGTGTGATCGAGAAGGTGCACGGCGGTGCCGTCCCGGTGGTCGAGGCGAGCACGCACGAGCCCGGTTTCGAGGCGAAGTCGACGCTGGAGCTCAGCGCCAAGGAGGACATCGCCCGGGCCGCCGCCGCGATGGCCGTGCCCGGCAGTGCGATCGCCCTGTCCGGGGGCACCACGACGTACGCGCTGGCCCAGCATCTGCTGGAGGTGCCGGACCTGACGGTCGTGACGAATTCGGTGCGGGTCGCGGACGTGTTCCACGCGGCGCAGCGGCCCGGTGCTCCGGGCGGCCGGCCGGGTGCGGCGACGGTCGTCCTCACCGGCGGGGTGCGTACGCCGTCCGATTCGCTGGTCGGCCCGGTCGCGGACCGGGCGATCGCGGCGCTCCACTTCGATGTGCTCTTCCTCGGGGTCCACGGGATCTCGGTGGAGGCGGGGCTGTCCACGCCGAATCTCGCGGAGGCGGAGACGAACCGCCGGTTCGTGCGGTCGGCGCGCCGGGTGGTGGTGGTCGCCGACCACACCAAGTGGGGCACGGTGGGCCTCAGCTCGTTCGCCTCGCTGGACGAGGTCAGCACGCTCGTCACGGACGCGGGGCTGCCCGCGGGTGCGCGGGCGGAGATCGAGGAGCATCTGCCGGGGCTGCTGGTGGCGGGTGGCGAGGGGCCCGCCGGGGGCTGAAGCATTCCGCTCCGCTCGCGGCAAAGGCTCCACCGCCTAGGATCTCGGTGTGGCCGTGTTCCGGATCGAGCGTTTCACCTCCTTGCCCGCAGCCGAGTCCTGGCGCCGGGTGACGGACTGGGAGCGGCATGCCGCGCAGGTGCCGCTGACGACGATCACGGTGCCGACGGGGCTGCCGACCCGGGTCGGGACGGTGTTCGTGGCGCGCACCGGGGTGGGTCCGCTGGCGTTCGACGATCCGATGGAAGTGGTCCGCTGGTCCCCGCCGGCCGGGAGCCGGGCCGGGATGTGCCGGCTGGAGAAGCGCGGCCGGGTGGTGCTGGGCCGCGCGTCGATCGATGTGTATCCGAACCGGGCCGGCTCCCATGTGGTGTGGGTGGAGGAGCTGGGCGTACGGCTGCTGCCGCACTGGGCGGACCCGGTGCTGGCCGGTGCCGGGAGGCGGGTCTTCGGCCGGGTGCTCGACGCCATGCTGGACCGCCCGGCGGGCCGGTACGGCTGAGGGTTCACGCCTCCGGCCAGCTGCCGGTGGCCAGGAACTGGTCGACGGTCCGCGTGTACGGGGCGATGTCGAGGCCCTGCGCGGCCAGCCAGGAGTCGGAGTAGTACTTGTCGAGGTAGCGGTCGCCGGGGTCGCAGATCAGTGTGACGACGCTGCCCCGCTCGCCCCGGGCCACCATCTCGGCGATCAGTTTGAAGGCGCTCCACAGGCCGGTGCCGGTGGAGCCGCCGGCCTTGCGCCCGATGGCGCGTTCCAGGGCGCGCACGGCGGCGACGCTCGCCGCGTCCGGGACCTTCATCATCCGGTCGATCGCGCCGGGGACGAAGCTGGGCTCCATGCGGGGCCGGCCGATGCCCTCGATGCGGGAACCGCAGTCGCTGGTGGCGTGCGGGTCGTGGTGGGTCCAGCCGTCGAAGAAACAGGAGTTCTCCGGGTCGGGCACGCAGATCCGGGTGTCGTGCTGCATGTAGTGCACGTAGCGCGCGATGGTCGCCGAGGTGCCGCCGGTGCCGGCGGTGGCGACGATCCAGGTGGGCTCGGGATAGCGTTCCAGCCGAAGCTGCTGGTAGACCGACTCCGCGATGTTGTTGTTGCCCCGCCAGTCGGTGGCCCGCTCGGCGTAGGTGAACTGGTCCATGTAGTGGCCGCCGGTCTCGGCTGCGAGCCGCGCCGATTCCTCGTACATCCGGCGCGAGTCGTCCACGAAGTGGCAGCGCCCGCCGTGGAATTCGATGAGCCGGCACTTCTCCGGGCTGGTGGTGCGGGGCATGACCGCGATGAACGGCACGCCGATCAGTTTGGCGAAGTACGCCTCCGAGACGGCGGTCGAACCGCTCGACGCCTCGATGACCGGTTTGCCCGGCCTGATCCAGCCGTTGCAGAGCCCGTAGAGGAAGAGCGAACGCGCCAGCCGGTGCTTGAGGCTGCCGGTGGGATGGGTCGACTCGTCCTTGAGGTAGAGGTCGATGCCCCAGCTCTCCGGGAGCGGGAAGAGCAGCAGATGGGTGTCGGCGGAGCGGTTGGCGTCGGCCTGGACCTTGCGGACGGCCTCCTTGAGCCAGGCGCGGTAGGCCGGATCGGAACGGTCGATGTCGACGGTCGGCGCGGCTGCGCCGCCGTGCCCGTGCTCAGTGGTGTCCATCTGCGCGCTTCTCCTCGTGCGACCGGTCTCGGCGGGGCCCACGATATGCTCCCCACCTGCACAAACGTTGACTTTGGTGGTCCATAGCAGTGCCTTGGTGTCGCGGCCGGATCCCCTGCGCCCCCTGCACGGCCCGAATGCGCCGTTTACGTACCGTCCCGCTCTGGCGTGCACGCCCGGCGATGGGCACACTTCGTCTCAGAGGTATGACGAAGGGGGCGAAGAGGCCATGTCGGAAACGGAGTTCGGCGCGACGCGCGTGACGGAGTTCAGTGCGACCGGTGTGCGAATCGACCGGTGGGCCCGCTCGGTCACCAGGGCGGGGCAGGTCACCGTGAAGGACGGCCGGGTGTCCCTCCTGACGAGTTACGGGCGGGAGATCGACAGCGCTCCGGTGGGCACGGTGAGCGCGGGCAGACCGTGGTTCGCCGGGGCGGACGCCACCGTGGCGCGGGTCAACGGGACGCGGTACCGGCTGACGATGCGGCGGCCGGACGGCAAACCCGGTGACGCGGCGCCCTCGCACCGCTTCCTGGAGGCGCTGTACAGCGCGGGAGGCCGCCGCTCCTGAGTGGGGCGGGATGCGCAGCACCGCGAGTTGCGGAGCCGTATGCCCTGAGCGACATTGGAGTCACGTCACTCATGGTGTACCGGCGGTGACACTGTGATCCAGGCCGCCGGCCCGGACTCAGCAGCGAGCCATGTGCTGGATCCGTTCCTCCGTCTTCTTCCGGACCTATTTCGGGGAGTCGCAGCCGTGATCAGCGAGCCAAGCAGGCACTGCACGGTGGAGCTCCAGGCCCTGCCGTCGCGGATCGGTCAGGTCCGCAGAATCATCTCGGCGCAACTGCGCTACTGGCATCTCGATTCTCTGATCGACCAGACAGCGCTGGGCGTCACCGAGCTCCTCACCAACGTCCACCGGCACGCGCAGCCGGACAAGTCATGCACCGTCGAGATCGAGTTGCTGCTCGAGAGGCTCACGGTGTCCGTCCACGACCACGATCCACGGCTGCCGACCGTGCGCGAGGCCGACGACTCCAGTACGTCGGGACGCGGGCTCGCACTGATCGCCGCGGTCAGCGAGAGCTGGGGGGTGCGCCCCCGGGGCGGTACGGGGAAGGTCGTGTGGTTCACGCTTCCCGCCCCGACCCCGCTCGCCCCGCCGTCTCACGTGGTGTACGGGGCCACCACCGACGGGCCGTTCGATCTGAGCGTCCTCAAGCATCTGGACGGTTCACCGCCCTCGGCGTCGCGGTCGGCCGTGGTGGGCTGACACGACTGGGGTCTGTCCGGCGGGGGGGGGGGGGGCCGCCCCGCGGACCCCGCCCCACCCCCCAGCCGGGGCCCCCCCGCCCGGGGGGCCCCCCCCCCCAATGGGCGCC